>JAAZLW010000182.1 GCA_012799135.1 Bacillota bacterium
ATCTACTGCTTATGGTGCGGCCAAATATGTGAAGAACTTAGCATTTGACCCCAAGACTGGTGAGATTAAGAACGATCTAAAGCAAGCGCTCATCTTCGATGAGGAGAAGCTCAGGAAAGAAGAAGAATTAGACGGGTATTACGCGATCGTAACCAGCGAGTGGAAGGAACCCGATGAGAAAATAATCGACATATACCGAGGTCTATGGAAGATCGAGGAATCCTTTAAAGTCACCAAAAGCGACTTCCAAACCAGGCCGGTGTTTTTGTCAACGACAGAACACATAGAAGCCCACTTCCTAACATGCTTTGTGGCCTTGGTGATTGCGAGAATCCTGGAGTATAGGATGAACGGCAAATATTCGGTGACTGCAATGTTAGAAAGCTTAAGGAAGGCTAGCTGTAGCCACGTACAAGAAAACTATTACCTATTCGATTACTACGATGACATACTGGCCGATATCGGCAAAGAACTAGATATAGACTTTGGCAAGAAATGCATGCCACTTGGCGAGGTGAAAAAAATCCTGGCAGAGGTCAAAAAGAGATAATTCCACAATAACTTCCTGAAATGAAGAAACAGCCGGAAACCCTGTGCACATGCTGGTTTTCGGCTGTTTTTTTGGTCCTCAACTGCAAAAGTCAGGCTCTCATTCTAGCCAATTGAGCTGTACCTTGTCAAGCCTGGATCAAACTCTATTTGTCTAGACTTCGCCGACATTTTCCCCTATTCTAACTGGTTATGCAAAGGAATCAACCAGGAAATGCCGAACCAACATCTAGACCCTTACATGAGAAAGGGGTTGACACTATGCTGATCCGGAACTCCATTCTAGACGAGGTTCGATATCAGGTGAAGAGCTACCTTGCTCGACACCCAAAAGCTCTCGACTGCACCTGCTCACAGTGCCAGAATGATGTCATAGCACTCGCTGCCAGCAAACTGCCGGCCAGATACTGCACTTCTTCCCAAGGGCGCATCCTGATTGGAGTGGAACTGCAAGCCAAGCAGCTGCAATTGGATATTCTCCAAGCCATTCTCTTGGCAATTAAAACAGTCAATCATTCACCCCGCCACGATCCCAACCGGGCAGTGGAGTAACACTCTAATGACTGGGTTGCACTGCCTCGCCGGTAGCATCAACGTACAGGCGGGGAGAAGATCAACTCTTCTCTTAGGGGAGGCATCGCCTCCCCTGATCCAGGCAGGCGGTTTTTCGTACCTACTGACCGGGTTCCCCCACCTTTGCCGGTGAATCGACATCGGTAGGCAGTACCAAATTCAGCAGAATACCGGCTATCGTGGCCAAGGCCATCCCCGCCAGGGTAATTCTTCCTAGCTGGAGCTGAGCTCCCCCGATGCCTAGAACTAAAATCACAGAGGAAATCATTAGATTGCGCTTGTCGCCGAAATCAATACCGCTTTCTACCAGTGTCCTTATTCCAGACGAGGCGATTACCCCGAACAACATGATGGTAATGCCGCCCATAACCGGTTCTGGAATCGTTTGAATCAACACCCCGATTTTCTGTACAAAGGACAAGATCACTGCCATGACCGCCGCAGTAGCAATCACCCTAACTGAATAGACACCCGTTATAGCCATTACCCCGATGTTCTCTCCATAGGTAGTGTTGGGAGGCCCGCCTAGCAGCCCCGCCAAAAGGGTCGCCAGACCATCACCCAGGATGGTTCTATGCAATCCCGGGTCCCTATAAAAGTCCCGATCCACAACTTTGCTCAGAACCAGAACATCACCGAGGTGCTCAGCAATGGTGACTAACGCAACCGGCAAAATCGTGGCTATAGCCGGCCACGAAAAGGCTACACGCTGTCCTGCGGGTAACGCAAACCAGGCAGCCTCCCGTACCGGGCTAAGATCTACGGCTCCTTGTAATAGTGCAAAGATGTAGCCTGCTATGATGCCAATCAATATCGGGATTACCGCAAAGAACCCTTTGAGTAACACTGAGGACAAGATGGTGACCACCAATGTAAAGAGGGAGATCCGTACATTGACATTGGCTAGACTTACGTTGCCTCCTGAAAGACCCGCCATTTGCACACCTGTGGAAGCAAGACCCAAGCCGATTACCACTATTACTGACCCGATGACCACCGGAGGCAACAATCGATCTAACCAGTCAACTCCGATGAAAGATATGACCAACGCAACTGCTACGTACAGCACACCTACCGCCACCGCCCCTCCTAGAGCATAGCCTGGACCAAACTCCGTGGCAACGGCAATCAGAGGCGCAATAAAGGCAAAGGAAGAGCCCAAATACGCAGGCACCTTAAACCTGGTAATCGCCAGAAAAAGCAATGTGCCCAACCCAGCGGTCAAAAGTGCTACCCCAGGAGGAATTACCATCATGCCTGTCCCACTATTGACTAGCAAAGGAACCAGTACTGTTGCACCAAACATTGCAAACAAGTGCTGCAAACCCAGGGGAATCATCTGGGCCATAGGTAGTCTCTCATGAACTCCGATACGGGTATGTGCCATGTTGTTGCCTCCCTAATCATATGTATACTGCTCGCACCAAAGATAACGCCCTACAATCTGGCGTAGTCCCTCACCGTAAGTTTGCCCATACCCCCTCCTTAGCTCGCCTTTTGTCGGACAGAATCACGGCTGGAACATCATAGCCATAAAAAAACTGCCACCCGTAATGGCAGCAGAAAACTCGCGAAAAACCGCTATTGCCCTTCCCAGCCTCACGGGACTGTCCTTAAAGGGATCAGTGATCACTATTAAGTTTGAAGATACTTCCATGGTCAACTACGCACCGGCTCCTCAATCACGACCCGATCCTCACCATCGGTCTCCCTTAGCCGAACACTTACTATCTCCCGCCGGGAGGTAGGTACGTTCTTGCCCACAAAGTCGGCGCGAATCGGCAGTTCTCTATGACCCCTATCGATCAAAACCGCTAGTTGAACCTGCCGCGGTCGGCCATAATCAACTAGGGCATCCATGGCTGCCCGTGTGGTCCGACCGGTAAAGAGGACATCATCCACCAAGACCACAATCTGGCCATTGACATTGCCAGGTAGTTTGGTTTCATGCACTATTGGATGTTCCGCTATGGTGCTCAGGTCATCACGATAGAGAGTAATATCTAGAATGCCTACCGGTACATTTACACCCTCAATTTCGGCTATCTGCTGAGCTAAGCGCTGTGAAAGCGGTACCCCACGAGTCCGGATGCCCACTAACATGAGGTCATTGACTCCTTTGTTCCGCTCCAAGATCTCATGGGCGATCCGTGTCAACACCCGGCCAATACCGGCCTCATCCATGATTTGTGCCTTTTCCATGAGGTTCAATGGGTGTCCTCCTTACAGTGGTCTCACAGCCACAAAAAAACTCCCTGCCCGGTATACGGCAAGGAGAAATACTTGTGACTCACTACCTTGCCGACCTCACGGGGCCGGATTAAAGGCTGAAGACGCTTAGGTCAAACCAAGTGTACCACTAGGCTCCGGTTTTGTCAACGCGCGGTTTTGCCTCTAAGTCTCCGAAGTACCTCGGCCATATCCGGTGGCGGGGGTACCGAAAAGCTTAAGGGTTGACCGGTGCGGGGATGCCGAAAGCCCAGATGGTAAGCATGGAGGGCCTGTCGGGTCATGCCTTGTTGATCCCGATGCCCACTATATACTGGGTCGCCTACTACCGGATGGAGAATATAAGCCATATGCACCCGAATCTGATGGGTACGTCCAGTCTCCAGGCGACATTCCACCAAAGTATGCCGGCCGAAACGTTCCCGAACACAATACCAAGTGCGAGCTGAGCGACCTTGTTCCACTACTGCCATCTGCTTGCGATTGACCGGATGACGGGCAATGGGAGCATCGATTAACCCCTCGGCTTCAGGAATATTCCCGTGTACCAGGGCCAAATACCAGCGTTCAGCACAGCGATCCTTGATCTGTGCCGCTAAAGAGATATGAGCCCGATCATTTTTGGCAGCCACCATCACTCCTGAAGTATCCTTATCCAGTCGATGGACGATACCTGGGCGCAAAGTGCCACCGATTCCAGAAAGATCCTGACAGTGAGCCAGCAAGGCATTGACCAAAGTCCCTTCATGGTTACCAACGGCGGGATGGACGACCATACCTGGCGGCTTGTTGACCACGATCATATCTGCATCTTCATAGAGAATATCCAAGGGGATAGCCTGTGGCTTGAGTATCATGGCTCTAGGTGGGGGCATGTGCAGATAGACCCTGTCTCCCACACTGACAAGATAGCCGGCTTTGACCTGCCGGCCATTCACCTGAACTAACCCTTGATCGATCAGTTTGCGAATCTGAGAACGAGATGGTCCACCGGCTTTGCCGGTGAGGAACCGATCCAATCGCAGGCCGGCATCAGCCACTTGAACCTCGAACTGAAATACTCTCCCCTGCTGCTCCACCTTATCCCCCCATGTCTGCACTATGAGCCAGAGTACAGCTTTTTCACCAAAGGGAACATCTAGCCACAGCCTTTCCCCCAACCCATGAGCAACCAAAAGAGTAAGAACACCCCGGCTACGATGCTCATATCAGCCACATTAAAAACCGGCCAGAACCGCATATCGATAAAATCAATCACATAACCTAACCTTAACCGGTCAATTAGATTGCCCACCGCTCCGGCCAAACCCAAGGTGATCCCCAACTTAAATAGCAAGGGTTGCCTGGATAGCTTGCGTCGGTTAAACCAGACAACTGTCAACACACTGCATGTCAGAAGCACCAGAAGGGGAGTAGCATGGGCCAAGATACCGAAAGCTGCTCCTGGGTTATGCACCAGGGTTAGGTAGATCAGATGACCGGGGAGAGCCAAGGATTTACCTGGCTGCAAGCGCTCCATTGCCAGTAGCTTAGTTCCTTGGTCCACCAGGACAAGCAATATACCACCCACAACGAAAGGCAAAGTCCTCTACCCCCCACTTAGTAGGCACTCCCCGCCAATACCAGCATATAGTGTCAATCTCCACAAGTCATGGTTCCTGCAGCATCTCATCACTGGATCTTCTTTTGGGTGACGGATAGATTTCATCCCAGTTCGTGGCCAGCAAGCCCTCACTTTCAATGGCCTCCAGGGGGGTTACTGCCCCGACATCTTCATCGGCATTGATGTATGTGTCACTATAATCATGGGCACCGGGAATATCCTGGGGTGTATTGGCGGTTCCCCAGCGGGCGACAGCTTGCCAGGTGTCTTCCGCGTCAAATCCGACTGTATCCGGTGTAGTCAACTCAAAGGGTATGACCCGCTCTTCTATCGGACGTGGCCATCCATCTCTCACGCTTTCCTCCGCTTGCTTACATTCAAAGCACCTTATCGCCGCGGGAATAGCGCGCAGGCGCTGGACCTCGATAGGTCTGCCACAGCTTTGACAAATACCGTATTCCCCCCTATCCATCAACTCCAATGCGGCATTGATGTCTTCTAGCAAACGCCATGTGTTATCCCTCAGGCCCAGGTCTTTACCCCGTTCAAAGGTCTCTTGGCCCAAATCTGCTGTATGCTGATCATAGGCAGACAATTCGCCGACAGAATCAGTCAGTCGCTCGCCCAACCCCTGGTCAATAAAATCCAGAGTTTTTTCCAGTTGCTGTTTCTCTTGCTGAAGCCGTTCTCGCTGCTCATCAAAGAACCCTTCACTCACTCAGCGACGCCTCCTATACCTTTTGCGTGCTTGTGCCCGATTACACTTCACTTACTCATCGGGGGAAATGACGCAACTCCAGTTCAACGATTCGCGCAATCTCTGCAACAAAATGACCGATCACCGGCAAGTTCAAAGCAGCTACTTTGCCCAAGAAGTACAGGAAAATAGCTCCTACCGCTGTAAATCCCACAGCTATGCCAAATCCCCTAAATATGCCGGCCATGAAATTCAGGTAAAGCAGCCGCCTTGGGTGCCGAAAAAGCTCGATATATTCAGCAATATTAGCTTTTTCCAGGCCTTCATTCAGCTGACCTAGTCTCTTAATCAGTGTGGCAAGCAACTTATCATTGACTTCACCCATTGTGAGTTTCTGCTCCCAACATAGATCGCTGCCTTCACCGCCTGCCCTGTTGCTTTTTAGCTTTCCCCACAGAAAGAAGCCTCATCACACCGAGCGGTACCCACTTTTGCCCACGGTTGTTTCTACTACATCATGGCACCGCTGACATAGATCTGGGTGCTGTTTACTGGTACCGACAAAAGTAGAATACCGCCAGCATCTTTCGCATTTGGCGCCCTTTGGTGCATGTACTAGGACTTTGATGCGACCTTCCAGCCCTTCCCAGGCTGTTTCTGGGGCTTTGGCTCCAGGCTCGGCGATCTCCACCTCTGACACGATAAAAAGAGCTTCTAGTTCTGGAACCCCAAACTGGCCGAGTACATGGCGGAATGCTTCATCAGGAAAAAGGGTGATGGCAGCATCATTGGAGCTACCGATGACTTTTTCACTTCTAGCAAGTTCAAGAGCCCTGGCTACCTCTCTACGGATAGCCATGAATGCAGCCCACTTCTCTTCCACCGCTTCATCCAAGAAGTCTGGGTCTATTGTCGGCCACTCAGTTAGGTGGATACTAGGCTCATCCCGCAACTCTGCCGGTAGATGCTGCCAGGCCTCCTCGGCAGTGTGGACCAAGACCGGTGCTATTAGACGGATTAGCCCCAACAGGATCTCACTGATAACCGTCTGAGCAGCTCGACGGCTAGACGAATCCCGAGCATCGCAGTACAACCGATCTTTAATCACATCAAGGTAGAAACTGCCCAGCTCTACGGCACAGAAATTGTGCACTCCATGATACATGGTATGGAATTCGTAATCGCCATAGGCCTTGATCACCCTGTCCGCCAAATGATAGAACTGGCCGAGAATATACTGATCGACCTCGGGCAAGCAAGCTCTATCCACCTGATCAGTGGTAATGTCAAAGTCAGCTATATTGCCTAACATAAAACGAATGGTATTGCGAATGCGTCTATACACTTCCGACATCTGCTTGAGGATCTCCTGGGATACCCGGATATCGCCCCGGTAGTCAGCGGAAGCCGCCCACAGCCTCAAGACATCGGCACCATAGCGGTTGATGATCGCCTCTGGAGCGACCGTATTGCCAATGGATTTGGACATCTTGCGTCCCTCACCATCAACGATGAACCCATGGGTAAGCACTGCCTTATATGGTGCCTGCCCCCGCACAGCCACTGAGGTCAGAAGGGAGGATTGGAACCATCCTCTATGCTGGTCACTGCCTTCCAGGTAAAGATCTGCGGGCCAGCGCAACCCCTCCCGTTGCTCCAAAACTGCCATGTGGCTGGACCCGGAATCAAACCAAACATCCATGATGTCTTTTTCCTTGATGAAGGCTTTGTGGCCACAAGTCGCACAGCTACTGCCTTTAGGGAGAATCTCCTCTGCTTCATGGGTAAACCATGCATCAGAACCTTCTCGACGGAATAGATCCGCGACGGCCCCAATGGTCTCTTCATTGATCAAAGGCTCACCACAGTTCTGGCAGTAGAAGATAGGGATAGGCACACCCCAGATGCGCTGCCGGGAGATACACCAATCGTTCCGTTCTCTGACCATGTTGCTGATCCGGTCAATCCCCCATCCAGGAATCCACTCTACATCCTTGATTGCGGCTAACGCTTCACTGCGAAAGCCCTCGATGGAAACAAACCATTGCTCCGTGGCCCTGAAGATGATCGGATTCTTGCAGCGCCAGCAATGTGGATACTGATGTTCGAGTTTGGCTTGATGGACCAGCCAGCCCATTGCCTTAAGATCAGACAATATGACATGATTCGCATCATCCAGCTTCATACCGGCATATTTGCCGGCTTCCTGGGTAAATCGTCCCCGGGTATCTACCGGGGCAAATACCGGCAGATCGTATTTGACTCCCACAGCATAGTCTTCGAGACCGTGACCGGGAGCCGTGTGAACACAACCAGACCCCTGCTCTAAAGTGACATGATCTGCTAAGATCACTAAGGATGTCTGGTCCCTAAAGGGATGCCGGCAAAGAATGCCTTCCAGTTCCCTTCCCGACCAGCGCTTCAGTACTTTCGTCTGTTTGATACTCGCTTCCTCGGCAACAGCAGCTAGCCGTTCTTCTGCCATGATGAGTCTGCCTACTTCGGTATCCACCAAGACATAGTTCAATTGTGGGTGCAAGGCAATGGCCTCATTGGCCGGTAAAGTCCAAGGTGTTGTCGTCCAGATGAGAAAATAGACAGGTTCCTCGCCGGGGATCTTGCCCTGACCGTTTGCCACTGGGAATTTTACGTAAATGGAATACGACATCTGATCTTTGTATTCCACTTCCGCTTCAGCTAGAGATGATTCGCACTCTGCACACCAGTAGACCGGCTTCAGACCCCTATAGATGAAACCTTTATTGACCATTGTGCCAAAAATCTCAATCTGTTTTGCTTCATATTCTGGCTTGAGGGTTATATAGGGATCCTCCCATTCACCCCAAATACCTAAGCGCTGGAACTCCTTGCGTTGGATATCAAGCCACTCCATGGCAAAATCCCGGCAACGCCGCCGAAACTCAACCGGCGACAAAGCATGACGATCTACCTGTAACGACTTCAGCAAGGCATGCTCAATGGGTAAGCCGTGCACATCCCAGCCGGGAACATAGGGACAGTCCAATCCACTCATCGAGCGTGATCTAACCACTATATCCTTGAGGACCTTATTTACCGCTGTCCCCAGATGGATATGACCATTAGCGTAAGGCGGTCCATCATGCAGGATGAACTTCTGCCGCCCTTGGCGCTTGTTACGCAGGTGACGGTAAGAGTCCTCTATATCCCACTGGTTCTGTATCATCGGCTCCCTTCGGGGCAAATTCCCCCGCATGGGGAACTCCGTTTTCGGCAATTGAACCGTCTTCTGGTAATCCATTTCAAACCTCCTCAGGCAGAACCCAAGTCTGCCTAACCACATGTTTTGCTTCAAACCCATCTCCAAGAACAGCCGAAAAGTAGTCAAACATAATGCAAAAATCCCCTCATCCCATAGGGACGAGAGGACCCGCGCTACCACCCCAATTGGCCCAGGTCACCCAAGGGCGAACCTGCGCCCACTTCTTGACGCGATAACGGGCTGTACCGGCCCTAGTTACTGAGCCCCAAATCCTGCTGTTCACCGGGCAGCTCCGGGGTGATCTTCGGGAAAACCTATGGGACCGGGCTTACACCTATCCCGGCTCGCTGTACCCACTATTGGGCTTCCTACTTTCCCCTTCATCGCTTTTGCATCTTGTAGACCACTCACGGCCTAGTTTGAGTATATTATACGGCAATGACTAGGTGGCGTCAACTAGCATCAACTGAAGCGCATTGCCGATCTCTCTACAATTCGTCCCCCTCGGGGATTATCGTCTCCGAAGATTCGGTGGCCCTAGGGCGACCTTCACCAGAGTCTTCGTGAGTCTCTCCATCCTCTATGGCCAATTGCTTAACTTCCTCCAAGAGCTGTCGGAGCTGTGCTTCCAGTTTGCGCCGTGCCCGAGATCGAAATGCCAAAGCCTCCTGGGCCTGTCGGATCTCGTCTGCCACCTGATGCCGTGCATCCTGGAGAATCCATTCCGCCTCCTTTTTCGCTTCATCAATTATTCGGACTGCGGTCTGCTCCGCTGTCTCTCTGATCTCTGTCGCCGACTGCTTTACATAGGCTAGCGTCTCGTGAAGAGTATCCTCAACATCGCTATACCGATTCGCCTGTCTCTTTAGTTCCTCGATCCGCTCCCTGAGTTCTTGATTCTGCTGGTATAAAGACTCGTATTGGGATACCAATTTGGAAAAAGACTCGTCAACCTGTTCCTTACTATATCCCCGAAACACCTGCTTAAACTCTAAGCTATGAAGATCGATCGGCCGTAACACTGACCCACCCCCTTAGATATATCGCTTCAGCAGAAGACTAATGCGACCTTTGCGAGTTAGGCCCAGCTGTTGGGCTACCTCCAATCGTCCTCTCCCTCGAATGGAAAGTATATCTCCCACCTCAATACCATAGGCCGGATTATCCACCGACTTCCAGTCAACCTTTACTTTGCCGGCCTTGATTTCCCGCACCATCTGGTTGCGGGAGGTTCCATAACCGGCACTGGCCACGGCATCCAGCCGGAGAGAGGCTACAGTCGCCCTGATCTCTTTCAACTGCTTAGGCACTGCTTCTAGTTGTTCTATATCGATTTCTGAAACCAAAACTGGTACCTTTTGTATAGCCTGCAGATTGTGAACCACTGCCGGCACGATCCCAGGTGTCATGATTACTTGAGCACCTTGCCCCGTGATCAAGACATCGCCGATTTTCTCTCGCTTGATCCCACATCCGAGTACAGCCCCTAAGACATCTCGGTGAGTAACCTCGGAGAAATCCGCCGTACCTTTTATGCTAACCGCGGCTAGTGGTATTTCTACCCTATCTGATGGATAGTAATCCGGGAATATTGCCAGTCGCTGCCTTTCTGCCCCTCGATAGCCTCCACTAAATCTGTAAAGCAGCGAGCCGGTCCCCCTCACAATACCCAGGGCAATCTCTTGTCCTCGCGGATCGAGAAAGTCAGAATAAGCGGGTCGGTTTTCAGTATATGATTCAGAAGCAATGTCAAGAATACGGCTTCCCAGTTCCTTCTCCTCCCCATCCAAATGACCTAGGAACCGGGACTTATCGAAAATAACCACCTGCTTCACACCCTAAAGATAAAATAGTAGCCGCAATACAGCATTCCGCACAAACTCCAACACCAAGAACACCAGAATGGGGGAAAAGTCGATTCCACCCATGCTGGGCAACAATCGGCGAAATGGTTGCAGAACCGGCTCTGTAACGCTATAAAGAAATCTTACCACAGGATGATAAAAATCCACATTCGGTATCCAGGATAGAATGATCCGAGCAAAAATCATCCATCTGTAGACAGTAAAGCCAATATCAACTACATAGATAAGCCAACCCAATACTCTCCTCCATCCTATTCTCTCCGCTGTAACTCCTTGGAGCGGGCCGATGCCGCCAAAACCGCTTCAATAATCGCCGCACGCACACTACCCTTCTCTAGCTCTCTTAAGGCAGCAGCTGTAGTCCCTCCCGGTGAGGTAACCATATCCTTGAGTACAGCCGGATGCTTACCCGTCTCTGCTACCATCTGGGCAGCACCGATCACTGTTTGAATAGCCAACTCTGTAGCTATCTCGTGACTAAGACCTGCCGTAACGCCCCCATCAATCAGAGCCTCCACGAAAACATATACATAGGCTGGTCCGCTACCGGAAACCCCGGTAACTGCATCCATCTGCCCTTCCGGTAGTACCCAAGCTTTTCCCGTAACAGCGAAGATGCTGCGGGCAAAATCCAGCTGTGCTTGGCTCACATGGGTATTGGGGCTGATCACGACTGCGCCCTGACCAATAAGACACGGTGTATTGGGCATTACCCGGATAACTGGCTGCTCCTGCCCGATCCAGCCGGCCAGGTCAGTTAAAGATATACCTGCTGCTATAGAAACCACCACATGCTCTGGAGTAAGATAATGCTTTAGCTCTGATACCACCACCTGCACCTGCTGTGGTTTCACCGCTACTATGATGGTATCTGCCAATTGGGCTACATCTGGTGACTCCCCCGACGTCAAGCCAAGCTCCCGGGCCAAATCCTCGGCATGCCCCTGGCGTTTATCCGAAAGCATAATCGCATTGCCGGGTATGATCCCGGAAACAGCTATGCGCCGGGCCAAGGCGCTGCCCATAGCCCCAACCCCAATGATCCCTAGTCCTTTCACCTAGCCGAGCCTCCTGTAGACATCTGTGCTAGATATGCGTAACGCTCCCTGTTACCCACGACATCTTCTTTTCTCTTAGGTCAATCGAGGGATCTACCTCTACTAGGATGTGGGCCGGAGCGAAAAGGAATACACCTTCTGCAACCCGCCGCACACTTCCATCCAGTGCAAAAGTAGTTCCACTCATGAAATCCACTATCCGCTTGGCCAAATCCCGGTCAATCTCATCCAAACAGGCAATAACAGCCCGTCCATTTTTCAGGTAATTGGCTACATCTTCCACCGCATCATAGCTCGTGGGGGCTACTACCATTACCCGAGTTTGAGTCTGCCTGCTGATACTGACTAACTGCCCTTTCCGTTTGCCAGTGGAAGTCTCGTCTACAGAGGGTCTCTCCATTGGTTCCTTTGCTTCAAGCTCCAGGTCAGTCTCCTCCTCAAAGCCCATAAAGGATAACATCTTGTCCATAAACCTGACACCCATTTTCCACCCTCCTCTCTCCGGCCAGAAGGCCCTAACATCCTCATAAGTAATCACCTGGCCTGGCACCGGGCCAATCTGTCCACACGAACAATACCATCAGCTATGTCACACGGGCCGCCGCCCAAATATAGCACTACCTATCCGTAGCAGGTTGGCTCCTTCCTCAACCGCCACTTCAAAATCATTGGTCATGCCCATAGAAAGGTATTTCATCTCAAATCTCGGAAATCCTTTCCCTCCTAGCTCTTCTCCGAGCAACCGCAACTGTCGAAATACCGGCCGCGTCATTTCGGGATCTGTTTCAAAGGGTGCCATTGTCATCAAACCCTGAATTAGCACTCTATCGTAGGATTCTGCTTGTTCTAATAATCCTGGAACCTCTGCCGGAGCCAGCCCGAACTTCGTGGCTTCCCCGCTAATATTCACTTGTAGTAAAACCCTAACTTGATCGAGATCCATGGTTACTGCCCGACACTGGATCTCTCGAAGGAGACGCAGACTATCCACTGAATGGATCAGGTCTACAAACTGCAAACACTGTCTCACCTTATTGGTTTGAAGGTGCCCCACAAAATGCCATTCTACTTTCTCCCGCCACTCGGCTGCCTGATACTTAGGCAAAGCCTCCTGAATCCGATTCTCCCCCACTGCTATCATACCGGTGGCTGCTAAAGGAGTGATTTGCTCTACCGCCACTCCTTTAGTTATTGCCACCACCTGGATCGTCTCCGGTGAACGGCCGGCTTTGAGTGCGGCCCGATTGATCCGCTCTTGAACCGCATTCCAGTTGGCCAGCACATTGACCATGATCAAGCCATCTCCTTTATCTCTCAGTGATGAATTCTAGTTCTAAATCATTGGATCCTTCTCTTCCGCCGTTTTCCACCCGGAAACTACCTGATCAGCAATAATCGCGGTCTGGTCACCACCCGATCTCCCGGTGCCAAGCCACTGACGACTGCTTCCTGTTCCCATCTATCCAAAACCTCCACTGTACGAAACTCATACCCAGAGGAGGTGACGATCAGCACTCCTTGCCGGCCTTGATGGTTAGCTATTGCTCTGACAGGTATCCGCTGGCCCGCCGGCCCTGTTACCTTAACTACCGCTGACAGGCTCTCTCTATCCAACCATTCTGCAGGGAAATAAACCAGTCGCAGGTTGACAACTCCATCTTCAGCAGATTCCAGCCAAGCCGCGTGCCACTGCTTGGTTGTCCCTTTCGTACCATCGCTGATCTCACTCACCAAGATGCTCATCTCACCGACAGGTAGCCAAGTAGATCGACTCTGTATTCTTAGGCAAATCACGTTAGGACGAAGGATCCGGGCCAGCTGTTGGCCAGTCTCTACCTGCTCACCGTCTATCGGCTTAGCCAGGCGACGCCTAGGGCTTCCCATCATCGCTTTGGGCTCTGGGCCTGGCTGTAAACTTACCAGACCTCCACAGGGACAGTATACAACTCTCGGGTCACCCTTCAAGTCCACTATCTCAGCCAAGATGCTTCCCGGAGCCACCCACTGACCATGCTGAACGAGGAAGGTGATCTTTCCGGGAGCCGGTGCCAAGACTATCTCCTCTTGGGTCACTACCCAAGCCTCCCCCTGCCACTGCCTTTCCAGGCCAGCTCCGGCATCAACCTCCACAGTGAAGAAACGGTTCACTATGGGGGGCACGGCCCACCACCGGAAACATAGGACTAGACCAAGGCCAACCAACCAAGGGGCTGCTCTTTGTGCTAGCTGTCTAACCCCGAGCCAGCTCCGGTCCACCGCTTCTTCACCCCACCCTGCCCTTTGTTTGTATACTACTCTTGCCCACAGATGAGCTCAAATCCTCCTAAAGAGGTGAAAACCCCACCGGCAAAGCCAGCGGGGTCACAGACCAAATCCAACACCTAGCCCCCCAAATACGCGGCCCTCACTTGTTCGTTGGCCGCCACTTTCTGGGCCGGACCAGAGAAAATGATCCGCCCGGTTTCCATCACATAGGCAGTATTAGCTATTGATAGCGCCATATGGGCATTTTGCTCTACCAGAAGGATGGTCATCCCTGTTCGATTGATCTCCTTTACGATAGCAAAGATCTCTCTAACTAATAGGGGAGCAAGTCCCATCGAGGGCTCGTCCAAGAGCAGCAAGCGGGGGTGGGACATAAGTCCCCGACCGATGGCCAGCATTTGCTGCTCGCCGCCGCTTAGTGTACCGGCCATCTGTCCTCGCCGCTCCGCCAACCGGGGAAACAACTCATATACCCACTCTAAATCATTTTTTATGCCAACTCTATCCTGCCGGTGGTATGCACCTAGGGCCAGATTCTCTGCTACCGTCATGTCAGCGAAAACTCGACGCCCCTCGGGAACCTGGGAAAGGCCCTGTCTGACTATCTTGTGAGCCGGTGTCGAAGAGATCTCTTGCCCCATATAGCGTATGGTGCCATTGGTCCCTTTGAGCAAGCCGGAAATAGCCTTCAGAGTAGTAGTCTTCCCGGCACCATTAGCTCCAATAAGTGTCACAATCTCCCGTTCCCGTACCTCAAATGAAATCCCCTTAAGGGCATGAATACCATCGTAATATACATTGAGCTGCTCCACCGCCAGCATTCTACAGCGCCTCCTCCCCTAGATATGCCTCGACGACCACGCGGTTGCCCTGGATCTCAGCAGGCGTTCCCTCAGCTATGGTAATCCCATAGTCCAAGACCAAAATCCGATGGCAAAGACCCATAACCAGCCGCATATCATGCTCGATGAGGAAGACCGTCAGCTCGAATCTGTCTTTTACCCACTGAATCAACTTGGTGAGCTCCTCTGTTTCGTGGGGATTCATCCCCGCCGCCGGTTCATCCAACAAAAGGATGCGGGGATTGGCTGCCAAGGCTCGGGCGATCTCCAGTTGTCTTTGCTCACCATAGGGCAGACTACTGGCAACCTCGTTGCGTTTTGCATAAAGACCGAAGATATCCAAGAGCTCCTCAGTCTTGGCTCTAACTGCGCTTTCCTCCGTGCCATATTGGGGTAATCTCAAGACTGCACTTGTCAGACTGTATTTCACCTGATAATGAAAGGCTATCCGGATATTGTCGAAAACGGTAAGCTCCTTAAACAGCCTGATATTCTGAAAGGTGCGAGCCATACCCAGCTGAGTGATCTGGCAGGGACGCAACCCATCTACCCGCTTACCTGACAGGTGGATCTCACCACTGCTAGGTGCATACATCCCGGTGAGACAGTTGAATACCGTGGTCTTGCCGGCACCATTGGGACCAATTAGTCCTACGATTTCGCCTTCATTAAGAGTCAGGCCGAAGCGATCCACCGCAATCAAGCCCCCGAACTGCATGGTCAAGTCTCGCACTTCTAAGAGATTCACTTGGCCTCACCCCCATCATTGCTCAATGCTCTACCACCCAACAGATCCCGCAACTCCTTAGTGCCAAACAAACCCTGAGGCCTTACCAACATCAACCCAATCAAGAGCAGGGAATAGACGATCATTCTATACTGCGCCATTCCCCTCAGCGCCTCGGGCAAAATAGTAAGCACCACCGCCGCCACGATCGAGCCGGTGATACTTCCTAACCCCCCTAATACCACCATGACCAGAATTTCAATGGAACGCTGAAACGTAAAGGAGCGTGGATCAATAAACATTTGGTGATGGGCAAACAGGCCACCGGCAATCCCGGCAAAGGCCGCCCCTACACTAAAGGCCAGCACCTTATACTTGGTCGTATCAATACCCATGGCCTCAGCGGCTATTTCATCTTCCCGAATGGCCACCAAGGCTCGCCCATGGGAGGATCGGATGATATTACTAATCACCAGCACTGTGATTATCGCTACAACCTCGGCTGAGAAGAAGGTGGTCTTGGGAGCAATACCCCCCAAACCCCGAGGGCCCCCAGTAATTCTAAGATTGAGTAACACTACCCTGACAATTTCACCAAAACCCAGAGTCGCAATGGCTAGGTAATCTCCCCGCAGACGCAAGGTAGGAAGTCCAATAAGTAGCCCAATAAGGGCCGAGATGAGACCGGCAATGATTAAGACGATTGGAAACGGCCAATCCAAGTAAATGGTCAGTAATCCGGAAGCATAAGCCCCTACTGCCATGAAACCCGCATGACCTAAGGAAAACTGACCGGTAAAGCCATTGATCAGGTTCAGACTTACAGCCAAGATAACGTTAATCCAGGCAATGACCAAAATCCCGGAGAAATAGAAGTCGATAGCACCGGTGAATACGCCGATATTTACCGCCAACAAGGCTGCTACAGCCAAACCGCCTGCTAACCAGACTACACGCCTCCAACGAGGACTGGACCAATCCACTGCTTTTCCCCTCTTCATCTACAGTCACACCTTCTCTCGTACATGTCGACCTAGAAGACCGGCCGGCCTCACCAGCAGTATGATGATGAGGATGGCAAAGGCCACAGCATCTTTCCAGGTCGATTCGGTCAAGGCCACTATGAATACCTCCGCCACTCCCATGACCAAGCCACCTAGCATGGCACCAGGGATGACTCCGATACCGCCTAGCACAGCTGCCACAAATGCCTTAAGGCCCGGCATCGTGCCCATCATAGGGTCGATTCGATTGTAATAGATCCCCACCAATACACCGGCCGCAGCGGCTAAAGCTGACCCGATGGCAAAGGTAATAGAAATCACTCGGTCCACATCAATCCCCATCAACCGAGCAGTCTCATTATCCAGAGCAACCGCTCGCATAGCCCTGCCGATCCGGGTATAATGGACAACATAATGCAGGATGATCATCAGAAGCAAAGCGACACCCAAGATAGTCAGCTGGCGATTATCTAGATAGATCCCTCCGATTTGATAACTACGAAAGGGAAAAACATCGGGAAATGACCGAGGATCGGGTTTCCACACCAAAAGGGCCGTATTCTGGATCAGAAAGGAGACTCCAATGGCGGTAATCAGGGCAGCGATCCGGGTCGAATTCCGCAACGGCCGATAAGCTAGTCGCTCTATGACGACTCCCAGCAAAGCTGCTACCACCATAGCGATGAACAGTGCCGGCAGGAACGGCAAATGAAAAGCCCTTATGGCGAAAAAACCAGTAAAGGCACCAATCATGTAGATATCTCCATGAGCGAAATTAATCAACTTGATAATACCATAGACCATGGTGTATCCCAGGGCAATCAAAGCATAAATACTACCCAGGGATATACCGTTCACCAGCTGCTGGAGGATCTCTTGCATTAGTTCAGCCACGTGCTCACCTTCCTCTACAGACAAATAACCCCCAAAATAGCACGACGGTAGTAGGCGATCGCCTGCTACCACGTCAAAGGGACACACTAAACTGGGTCATGGGCGACTCGGCAAAGCCGCCCATGACATTGCCTGCTAAAGGCAACCTAGCTGTCTGTCCGGTTACGGGTCAATTCGCTCCACGAACTCATAGCCACCATCAACAACCTTTAGAATTACGGCACTCTTGATCGGATTGCGGTTCTCATCAAGGGTAAGGGTTCCGGTTACCACCTTGATATCCTTAGTATCAGCCAATGCATCTCGAATCGCTGCCCGAGCCACACCCAGATTCTTAGCCAATGCCCCGTCGCCCGCCCGCTCCAAAGCGTCGAAGAGAATCAGAGCCGCATCATAACCCAAGGCCGCGAATCCATCGGGGTCCTGGCCGTATTTAGCTCGATAGCTTTCCAGAAAATGCTCGGCTACCTCATCCTCTGTCTCCGAGGAATAGTGGTTCGTGAAATAGCTGCCTAAGATCGCGTCACCACCAATTTCAAAGAGTTTCGGCGAGTCAAAACCATCAGGACCCAAGATCGGCTGATCCATACCGAGCTGGCGCATCTGCCGGGCAATCAGACCGGCTTCCGAATAATAGCCAGGGACATAGATGGCATCGGGTTTTCTTGCCCGAATTTTCGTCAACTGAGCTCTAAAATCTTGGTCGCCTTCACTGTATGATTCGGCGGCGACTACCTTACCACCGAGTTCTTCGAAAGTCTTTGTGAAGACTTCTTCCAGCCCTACACTATAGTCATTACTCTGGGCCGTCAAGCAAGCAATTTCCCTGAGTCCCAAAAAGTTATAGGCAAAATTGGCCATGATTCTGCCTTGAACTGGGTCAATCAGGCAGGACCGGAAAATATAGTCACCTTCCCGAGTAACCTTCTCCGCTGTGGAGGTAGGCGTAATCATGGGGACCTTCATTCTCTGAGCAACCTGTGATCCAACAATACTGTTGGCTGTGACCACTGCTCCAATAATAGCATGGACCTGATCGCGGGAGATCAGTTTACGGAAAGCGTTATTGGTTTCGATAGCATCAGCCTTATTATCTTCCACGATCAGCTCGACCTGTCGCCCCAAGACGCCCCCTGCAGCATTGACTTCTTCCACTGCCAAGGTAACCGCGTGAATCACTGATAAACCATATGTTGCCACCGGACCGGTCCTGGGACCAACCACTCCAACCTTAAAGGTTTCTGCTGCTCCCACACCTGTCGCTGCAGCTAGCAGGATAGCTATTGCCAAGACAGCTGACAGCATTCGTGATTTCGACATAGAACCCCTCTCCCTCTGCCCCAAGGAATTGCCGAATCCAGCATCTTCTCCCTGGGTGTCACAATATTTACTGCCGATTATAGCCTAGTAACCGTCGGCTGTCAAGCAAATAATGGCGATTTCCTCACTTCTATATGATAAAACGTGGTAAAATCAACACGAGCAGTCCTACTGCCCAGGTGTAATACGAGAAAACACGTAAGGAATGGTGCCGAACTAACCTCAGCAACCCCTGGATGGCAGCAAACCCAGACAAGGCAGCAGCCACTGTGCCGGCCAGTAATGGAGCCCAGGTGCCACCGGCGAAAGCAGCAATCACATCCTCGATCTGAAGAATAACAGCACCGGCAATCACCGGCAAAGAAAGTAAGAATGAATAGCGGGCCGCTTCTGATCTCGTAAAGCCTCGAGCCAACCCGCCACTAATCGTGGTGCCGGACCGGGAAATTCCGGGCGCCAAAG
Organism: Bacillota bacterium; assembly: GCA_012799135.1. GTDB lineage: Bacteria > Bacillota > Limnochordia > DTU087 > DTU087 > JAAZLW01. The sequence goes on from JAAZLW010000182.1 coordinate 19,330, forward strand.
CCAGAACCTGCAACATGCCGATCTCGAGCGCATCTTTGGGCCGCATCTCTTCTACGGTCCTATTCCCATCTACCTTACCTTCCGCCCACCAAAGCAGGCTACCTGTAACTATAAGGGCAACACCTACGAAACTGACAGAAGCAAATAGCTGCTCTATAAAATCCTTAGCTACCAGCCCCACAACGGCCGCTGGCAGGGTACCGATGATCAGTAGAGAAAGCAGCCTTCGACCAGCCCTAACCTGCTCTCCAAGCGGTCCCGGCTTCACTGGCCGTAGGCCTTGGAAAAGCAATGCAACCTCATGTCTGAGGGCCGCCACCACGGCGAGCAAAGTCCCCAAATGCACCATCACATCAAACGTCAGATCCGGTTCCTCTAGACCAAAAAGGGTTCCAAACAACACTAAATGTCCCGAAGAACTGACCGGAAGAAACTCGGTTAGCCCTTGAATAACCCCCAGCAAGACTGCTTTCCAGACACTCATCTACATGCGGCGATCCCCCTTGTGATCGCCTTCACCCCTCTTTCTGCAAATAGATCTTCTATCCTGTGTACTTGCGATCAGCTCAATCCGGTACCAAACACCGCACTAACCGGGCAAGATACGGTATGAAAGGTAAAGCAACCAAAGCAGTCCCTATATTGAAGAGTGTATGACCATTGGCGATCTGATGAACCACATCATCAGAGCTGGCTTCCAAACACCGCAGAAACCCTGTAAATCCGGGCAAGAGTACACACACCCCGATCACATTAAACAAGAGATCTCCTACGGCCGTCTGCCGAGCCTTTCGAACAGTCCCGATACTAGCCAGAAGGGTAGTTAGAACTGTTCCAATATTACTGCCGAAAACTACTGCCATCCCACCGGGAAGCCCAACCAGCCCTTCTTTCGCCAAAGCCA
>JAAZLW010000183.1 GCA_012799135.1 Bacillota bacterium
AAAGCGGGATATATCTTGGGGGCTGCTAATGCGGCCTTGAGGGGTGAGATTGATTTTGATACTTTACACACCCTTACGGATGCTGAGGTTGTTAGAAGCCTAACGGCTTTGCGGGGAGTTGGGGTATGGACTGCCGAGATGATCTTGATTTTCTCCCTTGGGCGACCAGATGTAGTTAGTCATGGGGATCTGGGGATTCGGAGAGGGATGGTAGCCTTATATGGACTTGACGAAGTTACTCGGGAGCAGTTTGCGAAATATGCTGAGAGGTATTCCCCTTATGGAACGGTGGCATCTTTGTACTTGTGGCGTTTGGCGGGGCAGTAGGGGCAGAATCGGAAACAGCAGGAGGTGATAAGTGAACATAAGCACTGAAGCGATGTCGTGAAGTCGGGAAGAATGAATAATCATATGCACCTGGTCATCGGTACTTCAAGATATAATCTTGCACGGACTTACGGCACAAGTTGAGAAATGACTTTTCGCCTATTATGTTGATCTTTAGAAAAACTGCCTGGCTTCCCCCAGAAGTAATGGCGGAGAGAAATAGCTCCTCTCCGTTTCTTCAGACTCACCCGATTACCTCCTGCCACGCTAAACCGCTCATATACTCGCACAGCCACTTTCAACATACCGATAGTAATCTTCCATCTTCATGACTGGCTGAGACACTACCATGGGTAATATCGTTGTGTAACCAATCCAGGAATTCTTCAAAATCCCCTCTAGACTGTCTCTCATATCTGGCCATTTTTAGGCCTTTTTCCATGATATTGTTCTTGCGTCACACGGGTTTCATCATAGTGCAAAGCGACATTCTCAAAAGCAGTATGGCCTTGGACATCCTTTAGGTCGACTGCGTCCGGGGCGTCCTGGAATCCGTTTTGCTTTTGGATGGCAATGCCGTAGTTCTCAGTGGTGATGTCATATGAGGGTTAGCAAGTAGATTAAGGCTCGTAGATCATCTTGCTGGTCATATCGCCGTCAGTCATGATGTTTGCTCCGGTAATAAAGTCATCGTCGTCATGGGTGAGGTAGAGGCAGGCTCTAGCGATATCGTCAGGTGTGCCGACTCGGATGGTGTCCTTACAGATCATGCCAAGCAGATTGTTCCGCAAAGCACAATCGGACAAGAATATTTCGTATTTACAGAGGACAAGCAGGAACTCACCCTCCGGCCATCGAATAGAAAAAATGTGTACAAGCAATACAATGGATACAAAGTATACATATTGTTCCGCAGGGGGTTTCTATCGGTGGGTGAGGCGATGAGTTTAATTGAACGTATCTATAAAGCTTTGCGCAAAGAAATCTTAGAAGGTGAGCTGCAGCCTGGGACTAGGTTAACGGAAACCAGGCTAGCTAAGAGATTTGAGACCAGCAGAACTCCTGTCAGGGAAGCCGTGGCCCGTCTAAAAAACGAGGGTCTGGTTTGTCATAAACCCGGGAAAGGCTTGGTGGTCAGGGAGGTTTCCATTCGGGATATGGAGGAACTGATGGGTATCAGAAGGGTCTTGGAAGCATATGCGCTGGACCAAGCCTTTGATCACATGACTGAAGCTGACCTGCTACAGCTGGAGCTTTTTATTAATCAGGCCAAATATTACTTAAAGAAAAACGATGTGAATGCTATCTTTGAGCACAACACAAAATTCCATGATTATATTCTGGAAAAAAGCTGTAATAAACGGTTACAAACCATACTGGGCAACTTAATGGATCCAATCCTGCGGTTTCGCATCATGACCCTACACTATCCTGGCAATTGTAAGGGTTCCATTGAGCGCCATGAGCGTTTACTCCAGGCCTTGAAGGATAGGGATAGGGAACTAGCAAGACAGATTATTGTAGAAGATGTCACGATGGGCAAAAAGATTCTGCTCAAGTTGTTTGACGATCCGCTTAAAGAAAAAAGAGAGAAGCCTAATACAACCATCTGAGTGGGTTCAGTCAGGTCTCCGTGGAGAGGGGGAATTTTCTGGTCAGAAGAGGCTGAGTTGTGTTTGACCAAACATCGGAGAAAAGTACAGAGGAATTCAAAGGAGGAACACTGATGAAAAAGTGTATTAATCTATTGTTGGTTGGCCTCGTCTTAAGCTTGCTGGGAGCTTGTGTCGTTTCGGCAGCCGAATGGGTACCTACCCGGGACATTGAATTCGTAGTACCCTCATCTGCCGGTGGTGGTAGTGACCTCAATGCTAGAACCATATCAGACCTTGCTCGAAAGTATGGGTTCTCCCCAAGTCCATTGATGGTAGTCAACAAGCCCGGTGGCTCAGGAGCAGTAGCTTTCAGCTATATGAATACCAAGAAGGGCGATACCCACACCCTGATGGTTCTCCACTCGGGACAGGCAGTTGGCAGCTATGTGAATAACTGGAATGTAAAAACTGAAGATCTGACTTATATCGGCGCAGTAGCCTTTGATGAGCTGACCCTAGGTGTAAGGAAAGACAGCAAGTACAAGGATATAGCCAGTCTGTTAGAAGCTGGTAAAGAGAATCCCGGCAGGATTACCATTGGCGGTTCCCAACGAGGAAATAGTGACCACCTCTCCTTTGAGCTGATGAATAAATATACTGATGCGGAATTCACCTATGTAATGTTCAACAGCTCCGGTGAAGTAATGTCTGCTGTACTCGGCGGGCATGTGGATGTCGGTATCTTCAACCCCACAGAGTGCATCGGACAAGTTGCGGCCGGTGAGATCATTCCCATTGTCACTTTCGCAAAAGACAGATTGGGCGGTTTGTTTACAGATGCGCCTACCTTTGGTGAGGTTGGCTATCCGGAGATCCAAGTTACTGAAGTTAGAGCCATTGCAGGTTCGCCCAATATGCCTGAGGAAGCTGTAAGATTCTACGAAGAGCTGCTGCGCAAGGTGACGGAAACCGAAGAGTGGAAGCGGGATTATATTGAGAAAAACCTGTTGGTAGATACCTATATGAATGCTGCTGACACTCAGGCCTACTTTGAGGATATGATCAACCTGAATATCAGCATCTTCAAAGAAATCGGCTATCTCAAGTAGAGTCAGGGGTAGGATCCCTCTTTGTGAAGGGAGAGATGTCGCTTGCAGTACGTTGCACCAGTATTAGCGCTGCTGTTGGGTATATATTGGGTAATGGCGGGATTTGGTTATGGACTATGGGTACGCAATGGACCGGGAGGAGGCTTCCTCCCGGTCATCGGGGGCCTGTTGACCATAGTATTCGGTATATCTGTCCTACTGCAAAACAAAAAAGGGAATAAAGATGCTGGCAAGTTCAGTTGGAGAGCCTTTCTACCAGCGGTCGCCTTGCTGGCAACGCTTCTCTTGTCCCAGCTGGTGGGCATGCTGGTTTCCATGGCAATCTTCATCTTTCTATGGCTGAGGCTTGAGGAGAAAGAGAAGGCATCCAGATCTCTCGCGATTAGTCTGGGCACTGTAGTGGTTGTCTACCTTGTATTCGTTGCTTGGCTGCGGGTGCCGTTCCCCAAGGGAATTCTGGGACTTCTCTAAACGGTGCCTGTAAAATCCAAGGAAAGCGAGTGCTAGTTATGGAAAACATACAACTTCTGTTGGAAGGATTTCAAGTTGCTTTAAGCGTGCCAAATCTGATCTCAGCACTATTTGGGGCCATAATGGGGTTGATTGTCGGCGCCGTTCCAGGCATTGGATCCTTGGCGGGAGTGGCTCTGCTGCTTCCCCTTACTTTCAGGATGAACCCGACCACAGCAATTATCGCGTTGGCTGCCCTCTATTACTCCAACATGTATGGTGGTGCCTTCAGTGCAATTCTTTTGAATATCCCCGGTGACTCGCCAGCGGTTATGACTGCCTTGGATGGGTATCCCCTGGCCCGGTCAGGTAAGGCGGGGTTGGCTCTGTCCACGTCAATCATTTCTTCCTTTATTGGGGGAACAATCGGGATCATCATCCTCACCATTTTCGGTCCGCTCTTGGCCAGGTGGGGATTGAACTTTGGTCCAGGGGAACTAACACTGCTGATTTTGTTTGCCATGACCTCTATCGGTTGGTTGTTGGGGGAAAATCCCAGCACCGGTTTGGTAGCTACGGGCATGGGGATCATGTTTGCAACGGTAGGGGTGGACATGGCCATGGGAATGCCCCGCTTTGATTTCGGCAGTGTTCATCTGCTGAGCGGAATTCCTTTTATTCCTTTGGTCATCGGCATGTTTGGCTTCAGCCAAGTCATTGACATGGTAGTCAACAAGGAGAAATACGTGTCCGTTGGGGTACAGAAGGTCAGCTTTAGAAGCAGGATGATGACTCGGGATGAATTAAAGCGGATTACGCCTCCTTCTATTCGCCACGGAATACTGGGGACATTTGTCGGCGTAATGCCGGGAGCAGGTGCGACAGCTGCTTCCTTCTTGTCCTATGTTATTGAAAAGCGGATTAATAAAAACCGGGACATGATTGGCAAAGGCTCCATTGAAGGGATGGCTGCAGCAGAATCTTCTAACAATGGGGCGGCCATGGGAGCCTTTGCGCCTCTGTTGACATTGGGTATCCCCGGTGGCGGCACCACGGCAGTCCTTTTGGGGGGTCTCATGATGTGGGGCCTGAGGCCAGGACCGCTGCTTTTTAGGGAAAATCCAGATTTTGTCTGGGGCCTAATTAGTTCCATGTATATCGGTAACATTATTTGTCTCGTCATCGCCTTTGCCTCAATTCCCTTGATGATGAGGGTAGTTAGGGTGCCTGCAAGTGTAATGATTCCCGTCATTTCAGTAGTTTGTGTAATTGGAACCTATACGGTAAACAACAGCCTTTTCGATGTGTATCTCATGATCGCCATGGGAATCCTGAGCTACTTCATGAGTGTCGCCGGAATCCCGACTGCTCCATTACTGCTGACTTTTGTGCTGACTCCGATGCTTGAAGGCTACGTGAGGCGGGCCTTTGATATCTCCCGGGGAAGCTTAGACATTTTCGTCGGCAGCAATATCGCTAGGGTGCTGTTGGCCTTAACGGTGATCTTCTGCTTATCACCGATTGTGATGAATCTCATCCAGAAGCGTAAGGCCAAAAACGGTGAGGCAGCCGCCTAAAGGCCCGCTTTGTGAAAGAGAGTGATGACGAGCTTGTGAGCGCTATCGTTGAGAAAGAAGGTAGGTAATATGTTGGGAACTAGGCCAGTCATTGGTGTACTATTGGGAGACCCTACCGGCATCGGTCCGGAATTGGTAGCTAAGTTGGTAGCAGATAGGGATTTGTGGGATCTGGCGCAGACTGTGATCATTGGAGATCAGCGGATCTTTGCTATGGGCCAGAAGATCGCACAAACCGACTCGGATGTTCCCATCTTCAGCACTTATGAGGATATCTGTTTTCCGTTGGAGCAGCCGGTTCTGCTGGACTTGCCCACTGTAGACCCTGCGGAATTAGAGCTTGCTAAGGTCGATACACGGGCAGGAAAGTCAGTTTATGATACACTGCTGTATACCATCGATTTGGCGAAACAGGGCAAAATTGATGGATTTGTCTTTGCTCCTTTCAATAAAGCCGCTCTCCATGCATGTGGCTGCCCCTTTGAGACTGAATTGGATCTCTTCAAGAATGAGTTTAACCGCCCTGAGGTCCGCGGTGAGCTAAATGTGGTGGAGGATGCCTGGAATGCCAGGGTTACATCCCATGTGGCACTGAAAGATGTCACTTCTCTAATTACGGTGCAGAGTGTCTATGAGACCATCTCTTTCGTTAATCAAGTCTTGAAAGTATATGGGAAAGAAGTACCGAAGTTAGCTGTGTCTGGCCTAAATCCTCACTGTGGAGAGGACGGTTTGTTTGGTACAGAAGAAGGAGATGTCATTGCACCGGCAATTGAAAAGGCCAGGGAAGAAGGAATCGATGTATCGGGGCCGTTTCCCTGTGATACCATTTGGCTCAAGGTCTTGGCTGGGGAGTATGATGCAGTTGTTTCAATGTACCATGATCAGGGACAGATTGCCTTGAAACTTCTGGGTTTTGATAAAGGTGTCACAGTCCACGGCGGGTTACCGGTACCTATCGCAACCCCAGCCCACGGCACAGCCTTTGACATTGCCGGACAGGGGAAAGCAAACGCACAGGGTATCAAGCGGGCCTTTACCATTGCCGGCCGGATGGCGGCAAACCAAAAGAGTAATTCATAAGGATGTGGTGAGATGTCAGTCCGTGTTGTAAGTCTAGAATCCATTGAACCACAGCACTTGCCAGGTCGGGATCTGCAATGGCTGGTCACGCCGGAGACCATCGGGGCAGAAAAGCTTTCCATAGCCATCATGACCTGTCCCGCCAAGGCTGTGGTCAAGCCTTTGCACAGTCATAAGGACGTAGAAGAGGTCATCCTGATCCTGGAAGGTGAGGGAGAGGCGTATGTTGATGGAGAAAAGGCCTTTTTCAAGAAAGGCGATGCCGTCTTGTTTCCGGCCAATTCCAAACACCAGGTGCGAAATACCGGTGACGGGCCGCTGGTCACTGCCTCCATCTTCTCGGCACCAACTAGCCCTGACTCATACGTCATATATGAGGAAGATGCTTTTGCGTAAGATGTGATCCTCACCTTGTTGCTTACTCTAGGTACTTGTTAGCTTAGAGGGTGCCCTCTGGAGAAAGGGGCACCCTCAAGCAGACGGAGGTTCGAGTGCATGTCAAGTGTAGGGTTAATCCATTCCACCAGGCTGGTCATTCAAACAGTGCATGATGTGGTTGCCAAGGCCAATCCGGACCTGGAAATCATTAATGTGTTGGATGAGGGATTGCTCAAGTGCCTACGGGAAAAAGCATACCACCGGGTTGGTCCGAGAATCACCGCCCTGGCGGAGGGGTTAGAAGAAGACGGAGCGAGACTTATCATCGTTACTTGTTCTTCCCTTTCCCCTTATGTTGATGGGATGCGCGAAAAGATCAAAACACCCTTGATAAGAATCGATGGACCCATGATCCAATGGGCGTTGAAGCACCACCAGAGCTGCGGAGTCGTGATGACCAATCCCACTACACAAGTACCTACGGCCAGCTTGATTCAGGATGTTGCCCACCGGTTAAACAAAGAGGTCAAAGTAGAATACCGCTTATGTGATGAAGCTTTCGAAAGGCTCAATCGCGGCGATGTCCAGGGTCATGATGCGTTGGTGGTAGATGCTATAGGGGGCCTGATGCAGGAGGTCGAAGTGGTACTCTTGGCCCAGATATCCATTGCCCGGGTGATTGAACAAGTTGACCCAAAGATCAGAGGAAGAGTTTTCTCCGGTTTGGATTTTATCAGTAAGGAGCTGCCACAGTAGGCATAGGCATACTCTCAAAATTCAATATACAGGGAGATTCTGGCACGTAAGAAGGGATTTTAGTTTAGGGAGATTTTAGGGAGGTGAAAGACCGATGTCACAGAGGGTAGGTCTAGCCATTGCCCCGGAGACAGCTTTACCATCTGCCTTCGTGGTTTTCCGTGATCGGCTGGAAACCAGTATCAAGAAAGCTGCCCAACTGGGTTATGATGGGATCGAACTAGCTCTCTTGGACAGAAGCCAAGCCGACATTGATGGCATTAAGCGGTTATTGGCTGAGTATCATTTGGAGCTTCCGGTAGTTTCCACCGGCCAGATCTACGGCCAGTCGGCGTTGTGCTTTACAGACCCCGATGAGAGCAGACGTAAACAAGCTATAGCTCAGTCTAACTGCTTGATGGAAGTAGCTGCTGAATTCGGTGCCATGATCAACATCGGGAGAGTTCGGGGCCCCTATTTTGATACCATCAGCCGCCAAGCAGCTGAAGACAATTTCCTCAGGTCTATGGAGGAACTAGCTGCCCTGGGAAGGAAACTTGGGGTTGATCTGCTCCTGGAACCGGTCAACCGCTACGAGATTGATTTTGTCAATTCCTGCGCTGAAGGGGCGGAGATTCTCGACCGGTTAGGCTGCGAGAATGTCAAACTGATGCCGGATTTGTTCCATATGAATATTGAAGAACCCTCCATTGAAGGTTCTTTCCGAAAATACATCGATTACATCGGCTATATCCACTTTGCCGATTCCAATCGCTACGCTCCCGGTCGGGGCCACCTGGATTTTGCTTCTATCTTCACCGTGTTAACTGCACTGCAGTATGATGGTTTCATTACTGTAGAGATTCTACCCTATCCTGAACCGGATGTGGCGGCAAAAGAAGCCGTTCAGTATCTGCGTAAGTATTGTTGAGGGAGAAAGTCAACCATGGGGCAGGCGGCTTCAGCGAAAAGGGGAGGGTGCCTGCCATTATGTATCGTATGCGCCGATTGACGAGGACAAGCTGTGAAATGCCAAGAGGGCAAAGTGCACATTGACATAAAAACGGATACCAGTCCAGGGGGAACACTATGATTAAGGGTATTGAGCATTTCGGGTTGATGGCTAAAGACCCAGAGAAGCTGGCACACTGGTATGAAAAAGTATTAGGCTTTCGAATTGTGTTTCAAATAGGCTCTCCTCCGCAGGTTTTTATTGCCGGTAAAGAGGAAGGTATGATCGAGATCATTCCATGGGAGGAAGGTGTTTCCAGCGAAAAAGACAATAAAACGCACATCGCGATTGAGGTAGATGACTTTGAGGCGGCCATTGAGCAGCTACGAAATGCTGGTGTGACTGTAGAGGAACCGAGGAATATTTTTGCCAAGGGGAAAGCGGCTTTTTTCCGGGACATCGAAGATAATGTTCTGCATCTAGTCTACAGGCCTGAAGCAGTCTGGAGTTTGGACTAGCGTGCACTTGTGACCCACCAGCTCACTCACAAGGGATGTGCAGCATCGATCGCAGCAAAAGCGACAGGGGTCGATGTGGTAAGTATCGAACCCAGGAACTCACTATCCAGTACAGTAAACCGGAGGGTGTCACCCATGGATAGAATTGATGAGCAGAGAAGTAAGGAATTGGAGCAAATTGCCAACGAGCTGAGAGTCGCGGTCGTCAAGAGTATCTACAATGCTGGGTCGGGACATCTCGGCGGATCTTTGTCTGCCGCGGACATTTTGGCTGCATTGTATTTTGAAAAAATGCGCATTAACCCCGACGAACCGGATTGGGATGAGCGGGACCGGTTTGTTCTAAGTAAAGGCCATGCCGGACCAATCCTCTACGCTACTTTAGCAATGCGGGGCTGTTTTCCTGTGGAAGAACTATCTACCTTAAGGAAAATGGGAAGTAGATTATCAGGGCATCCGGCCTGTTTCAAGGCTCCGGGAGTAGACATGACCAGCGGCTCGCTGGGCCACGGCCTTTCCGTTGGCTTGGGCATGAGGCTGGCAGGGAGAGTTAGAGGAAAGGATTATCGGGTATTTGTCCTGCTGGGCGATGGTGAACTCCAGGAGGGCCAGGTTTGGGAGGCCGCCATGGCAGTTGCCCACTTCAAGGTGGACAACTTAGTAGCCATCGTGGATTACAATCGGGTACAGCTCGATGGCACCATCGATGAGATCATGGAAGTAGCACCTTTAGCCGATAAATGGCGTTCCTTCGGTTGGCAGGTCCTAACCATGGATGGACACGACATGGGGGATATTCTAGATAATCTGGACGAAGCAATTGCCCAAAGCCAAGAGGGACCGGTGGTCATTATTGCCGATACGGTAAAAGGCAAAGGTGTATCCTTTATGGAGGGCAAATCCGCGTGGCACGGTAGAGCTCCCACCGAGGAAGAGTATAGACAGGCTCTGGCAGAATTGGGGGAACAAGGTGGTGTAGGCGTATGAGGACACAGAAGATGATCGCCCAGAGAGAAGCTTATGGAGCCGGCTTGGTGGAATTAGGGAAGGCAAATCCCAATGTGGCTGTTCTCGATGCAGATGTCTCCAACTCTACCAGGACTCTGTATTTTGCCAAGGAATTTCCGGGGCGCTTTTTCAACTTTGGCATTGCTGAGCAGAACATGATGGCAGCAGCGGCAGGTATGGCCAAGGGTGGGCTCATTCCATTTGTCAACACTTTTAGCTTTTTGGCCACCTATCGGGCGGCTGACCAGCTGCGCACATCCATCGTGTATCCAAAGCTGAATGTAAAGGTAGCCGCCACTTACGGTGGGCTTTCCGACTCCTTTGATGGGCCGACACACCAATCCATTGCCGATGTGGCCATGGTAAGGGCGATGCCCAATTTGACAGTAGTTGTGCCGGCAGATGCGGTAGAGGTGGCAAAAGCCCTGCCTGTACTGGCTGAGCTCAATGGTCCGGTTTGGCTGCGCCTATCCCGCAATCCTTCGCCAGTTATCTATAATGATGATTTCCAGTTTACCCTGGGTAAGGCGACGGTCCTCAGAGAAGGAACTGACCTTACCCTAATTGGCTGCGGCACCATCTCAGGACGGGTGCTGGAGGCCGCCGACTTGTTAGGGCACGAAGGACTTAATCCCAGGGTTATCTCAATTTCCACCCTGAAGCCTTTAGACGAAGAGGCCATCTTGTCAGCAGCCCGGGAGACTGGAGCCATTGTCACTGTGGAAGAACACAGCATCGTGGGCGGGTTAGGAGCCGCTGTCAGTGAAGTAGTAGCAGATCAGTATCCTTGCCCGGTGAAAAGGGTGGGCATTCCGGATACCTTTGCCGATACCGGACCCTATGAGGAGCTACTGGACAAATTCGGACTTTCCGTAGACAATATCGTAAAAGCGGCGAAAGAGGCTTTGGCGATGAAAGAGCGTCGGTGAAGAAATCTAAAACCTTAATACATGAGGTTCTTGCGGGGAGGGGGGCTTACGCCCCCTCTTTCGTGTGCCTAGCATGTCTGCTGAGCCGATGGGTTTGAAAGAAACCCTGTTGTCGGCTAACTAGCGGGAAGACAATCCGTAGGCAAGGGCGTCACTGGTAACAGTGGGGTCTGGAGGAAGTCGAAGGAAGAACATGGAACGTGGCGCAAGCGAACCGAGGTTGGTTGTTAGGTAGGTAACTCTACGAAAGGTGAGAAAGCCCAAAAGTTGGATAGCCTAAGAGGTTAGGGCGGACGGATTCATGTTCAGGCAGACAGACTTACCTGGGGAAGCCCTGTACCATCCAAATTGAGGTGGCCCGAAAGGCAAGGAAGAGAAGATGCGGTATAGGGTTGCAGATGAACCCGTGGTAGTTACGAACTCTCTGCCTGGGAAGGCTGGTAACAGACCGGAGGACAAAACAGAGGGGACGGTAGCCCTAAGTGGCACCGAGCAATAGTGTCCGATCTTTGATGGAGTTCTCTTGCTATCTCACAGAAGTATTGTCCAACAGTCAAAAGTAGCTCTCCCCCTTATGATTGGATTCGTTCTTGGCCTGAGCAGATGAACTTAGGCCTTCAGTGTTGATATTGAAGGCCAGGTTACTTAATTTCCAAGCTAATGCCGCCAGAAGGTGGCAAGAATGTGACTTTGCCAAGTGGATCGCCACTTATCGCACAAGGGGTGTAGATATATAAGTATCGTGGCTGAATGTTACCGGGGCTGTATAGAAAATAATCGATGAATTGCTGAGCTTGATAATAGCCTGTGGTTTCCTCTGTGACACTTGGCGCAGTTAACTCTATAGTATCCGAAGTATTATAATGAGGCACATAAAAATGTTTCTCATCTACCAGCAAGCTAGGTTTCGAGATATCCGTTTCCCTCCATGGGCCATTTCGTAAGATGAAACAAATGGACTGATCTTTGAAGAGAGCATCGCTGGTTCTCATGTAGGTGACCTTAAAAGCTGAACCTCCCATAACAGTATCCTTTTCTGTGGTTATTGAGCGACCCTCTGGTCGCTCAAGCGTCATCGACACATGCGAATACTCATTTGGATTCACAGTAATGTTCCGTGCTTCTCCTGCGGTCAAAACGACTCCTTCGTTGCTGTTAGCTATCAAATACGCAAGGGCATGAATGTTATACACTGCGGCAGGTAAATCTATCCGAACCATTGTTGTTCCTTCAGAGGGGATCTTCACGTCTCGAACGATGTTTTGAGATTCATTAAAGATGCGGATCCGGATGTTTGTGGCCTCAGGGGGTATCAGCATCGGGCGGATCACGTCGATCTCTTGAGAAGGTTCCGGTCGGCTGATACTTAGGACTATATAACCTTTTGGCACTATTGGATTCGGATTCGTTGAGGTTGTTGACTTTGGCCCAATACAGCCTCCAACAGCTATACAGATAGTGACAACTAATATAGGCATTATAACTCTCATTAGTGGTCCGCTTTCTCCTGTAGGTATTGGACCCTTCTTAAGAAGCTTCATGGGATCACTCCTATTCTTCACCGCACACCCACTTCCTT
>JAAZLW010000018.1 GCA_012799135.1 Bacillota bacterium
ATCTTGGTTAGCTCTACCTCAGGATGAGAGAGGGGGAATTCCGAGCCGAAAATAACCTTGCTGACCCCGGCCTTTTCTACTGCTGCCTTGATATGAAGAAAGCTACCCGTCGATGTCTCCAAGAAGAAATTGTCCAGCTCTACCGCCGCCTGCAGAGCTTCCTGATCGGCAGGCCCAAAACCCATATGACCCAAGATAAAATTCGTTCCCGGGAACTGCCGAGCCAGGGACACATACCGCTCCGTAGATGCTCCCGGGTTATACAGAACATGGCTATATACCGGGAGCCCATGTTCGCCACAAATACGAACTAGCTCTGCTACCATCTTGCTAGCAAAGGAGAACTGGTGACTGATCGGTGAGAGTTTTAGACCTCGAAACCCAACTCCCAAAGCCTTCACAAGGCTTTGGGCCACATCGGGGGCATGGGGATTGAGACAGCAAAACCCGATGAGATGGCTGTTGACCCCATCTTTAGCTTTTTGTACATAAGCATTATCCGGTGGTTCCGGACTCGGATGTGCCCGCCCAATGATGTAATCAGTCATGCGCTGCACATCTACAGTCCCACCGGGGACGACAACACCTGTATCTATCCCAACCTCCCGCAGTATATCCAGATACTTCTCGACATTGCCCACCTCAGAGTTGGAGATATGGGCATGACCATCAATGATCATTTTGCGTGCCTCCTATTCCTTCACAACCCGAATGGTCTTGCTCTTCGGGCGACGAAGTCTTTCTACCAACTCAAATTCACAGGGTACTCCGACAGAGAACTCCATCTGACTGGCCAAGCGTTCGGCTAAGTCAGGACTCTTTTCTACTCCCAAAGCCGGTTCCACCCGTATCCGCAGGGTATCAGCTCCCGGTGGCACCACAAATTCGTACCAATTGCCCACCTCCGGTAGTCTCATGAGAAACTCTTCCAGGTAAAAGGGTGAAAATTCAATCCCGGCGATTTCCACCTGGTCGACTCGTCGGCCCCGCAGAAATAGGCGGGGAAGGGCGACTCCACAGGTACATATATCAGGATCGATATAGCCCAGATCCTGAGTCCGATAGCGGATCAAAGGCGTATCCCAGCGCAGCAAACAAGTAACAACGATTTCACCGATTTCACCCGGTTCCAGTACCCGATCTGTATTGGGATCGACGATCTCCACCAGCACGTGGGACATGGGGATATGGTAACCCCGGTGGCGATCACACTCTACTCCCAGCCCACCGCCTTCCAGGGAACCATAGTAGAAGTTCGCCTTAGTACCCCAGATCTGTTCTACTCGCTCTCTAAAGGCAAAGGAGCAACCCTCTCCTGTTAACCACATGCGTTTTAGGGGAAGCGTAGCAAGGTCAAGACCAATGGCCGTAGCCGCTTCTGCTAAAACCATGGAGTAAGACGGTGTTGTTATCACAATAGTAGGTTCCAGATCCTGCATCACCCGTACCGTCTTTTCGGGGGTGGAGTAGGCTCCGGCTTTGCCAGCGGGGATCACGGTTGCTTGACAGCCCGACATGAAAACCTTGTGAAAAGCCAGACCCGAAGAGCTCATTTCATATGGCAAAGCATTTAGACAGATATCCCCAGGGCGGACATCCACCAGATAAGGTAGGGCCGGAGTCAGTTCGTTTAGGTAAAAGTCCTGCCAAGTCCAAGGAACATAGATTTCCTTCCCACCGGTTGTCCCGGTAGCGACATGGACTAAGGCGATGTCATCCTTGAAGCAAGCTAACGTAATCCAAGGATCCTCTCTTAGTTCGTCTTTGGTAGTGAAGGGTAGTTTGCTGATATTCTCCAGGCTTCTGATGTCCTCCGGTTTCACTTGGCCGGCCATGAATTTGGCTCGGTAGAAGTCCGAGCGACGAAAAGCCTTGGTGATTACCATGATTGCTGCCTCTAGCTGAAAAGCCTTCAGTTTCTCCAAGGGCATTGTCTCAACGGTGGCATCAGGTTCAAAGTACTTTTTTAGCAGTGGCGGTTTCTCCATTTTCCGCAACTGATCAAAAAAACTGGACATACCATCTCACCATCCCGATTTACTTGGTTTTGCAACACACTGCATAAGCCCTAATCTCCTCATCTAGGGCATCTGCCTGAGAGTCTTTACCCATCCGCCTATAAGCGATCTGCAGATCAGGGAGTATGCCGGCAAACTCTTCTGGGGGTATGACTTCCGTTTTCTTCTTGCTCGTTCTGGAAGACTGATACCATTGCCTAACAAACTCAAAATCCTCTATAGCTGTAGCAGTAAGGTGAAAGAGCGGCTCGGGTAGGCTGTAGCAAAGATAGCCTCTTAGTAGCCGAATTCTCGGGTTTTTCGGACGCCGTCTCAGGGCATTATTGATCAGCATCAGACCCTGCACTGCATTGGCAAACATGGTAGAAGAGTTACGGGCATAGCGACCCGTCAAAGCCACCGCACTGCCATAATAGGCTTCGATGAGGGGGTCCTTGGCATCGAGCCTATGGGCCTTTTCCAGACATGCTCGGGCCTCTTCGGCAGCTAGTGGGTCATCGCCTAGAGCCTGGTTGTGCAGGCTTATGCCTAACTTGAGCAGGTCAGATACGCCATTAATCTCCGCTAAGACTACCGGCTCTTTTGGCACAGGTTCCCGTAACTTATCTTCTATTGATTGGCTATAGGGTGAATCGGGATCCAGGGTCAGCAAGCGATCCCACGTGTGCTTAGCATCACCGCGCATGCCCAAGCGCAGATAGCAATCACCTAAATGGTAGAGGAGTTCCCGATACTCCTCCCGATCGATTGCTTGATTGCCGGCCTCATATTGGGAGATCAGGTAGGCAAAGTCTGTGATAGCAGTAGTTGTGCGGAAGAAGAAAGCCTCCGGCAACCGGTAACTATGAGCGGCTCTGATCCTGCGAAGCTCAACACAGTCAGGATCTTGGCGCAGCGCTTCTTCAATGATGGTAATAGCCTGAATGGCGTGGGAAAACATGCTGCCACCCTCTGAAGCATAGCGACCCATCAAAGAAAGACTACTGCCATACAATGCTGCAATCAGAGGATCCTCCAGCCAGGTATGGCGTGCTTCACTGAGTATCACATGGGCCTGCTTGGCCGCAACTGTATCACCGGTTTCGCCTAAGCGAAGAAACCGCTTGCCCTCTTCCATGAGGGCATTCCGCTCCCCCATTTCCTCTGAGTCCTCCGTATAGCCCTCGATCTCCATCCCCTCTACCCTGAGGCGTCTTTGTAAAGCTTGATTGGGCCTCAAGCCGGCCAACCGCCTCCATACGGCCCGAGCTGCCTGCTCATCCCCCATATTCATGTGAGCCTTGCCCAAGTCAAAGAGCAATCGCCAGTAGAATTCCTCGGCAAATACACTATTGTCTTTCTCATACTGAGCGATCAGGAAAAGGAAGTCCTCGATGGCGACATGGGTACGATGAAAGTATAATTCCGGCAACCGGTAATTCACATAGCCCCTGATAATCCGGATAGTAAGGTGATGATCATGAGACTTAACCACTCTATCTAGGAGTTTGGTCCCCTGCAGGGCCTTAGCAAATCGCTCCTCGGGATCGGTGCTATCCCGCCCCAGAAGTGCCAGTGCGCTCCCATAGTAAGCCTGAGCTTCGGGATCCCCAGGGCGAAGCTCTTGAGCTTTTCCCAGCCACTGGATAGCTGCCTCGGTAGCTGCCTTTTCTCCCCGAACTGCCAGATTATGAAACTCAATACCCCTGGCCATGGCTTCATCGAAAGATGTGTTTTCATCCCTCTCCAGTAGGATCAGTTCAGGCGTGCTTTGACCGGAAAAAGTCATTTGTTGCCCTCCTTTCATCAAGCCCAGTCGACCAATTTACCTGCCGGTAGTACTCAAGGCATTTCGTATTTCAATCACATGCTATGTAAGCTGACGCTCAGCAGTAATCGGGCTTCTGTCCCAAGCTAAGGTTAAGACAAGATTTGGGAATGAAGCCTCAAATTCCACGAAACGACGGTAATGTCTTATGGCAAGTTCGATGACAGGCAATACCCTGTAGTGCACCCAGCGCGAGAGAAAGGGGGTATCAATGGATGCCGAGGACTATACAGGCATTATCGCAGACCTTTATGGCCAAAATGCAGAATATGGGGCAGTCTCGTCCTGACCCAGAGGCCATCGGAGCTGCAGTACAGGAATTTGTGGCAGGTTGCATGCAAGCAGTGTCTGGGTCTGAAGAAAGGCGCATAGATCGACGCGGGCGGAGACGCGAGAGAGATAGATAAGGCCACATGCCCAAAAAAGTGCAAGGCCGCGCCTTTCTTTTGGCACGGCCTTGTCTTGACCTAACGAATCCCACAAACACTAATCATGACAGAGCAATCCTTGGATCATGCCCACTGCATCCGTGAACCCATCATTCAAATACCAGCTTGAGATTGGTCACACTCGCTGCCCCAACACCAAAGGAGACCTGTCTGCTCTTTACCTCGGGTTGGGGTGCATCTACCAGCAGATGCTCATTTGTGTCTACCAAAACCGCTTCCCGAATTGCACGGCAGAAGGCGAGGATAACCTCCGTATCCTTGCCCTCTGTCTCGTATAACCGGATCAGCATCTCTTTACCAATCGCTGCCTCCGGCACTTTAACAGCAGAGATCGCCACACTCCCCGCTTCTAGAGTAATGAATCCATGGGTCAAGGGCCAACTCCCCGCTCTAGGCCTAGTTGATACCACGGTTAGCGGGTGGTTGTAGTTATAGGCATTCTGAATCAGCTCTTGATTTGTCTTGGCAGTAGTTACACATAAAGCCAGTTGGAAATGGTGGATACCAAACTCCGGGTAAGGATCAGGGTCATAGGAACTGCGGATAAGACTTACGGCCAGGCTGCTATCATGACCGCGGAAACCATACTTAGAGTCGGTGATCACCATTAACTGGCTCTTTTCAGCCCCTGAGGCTATCCCCAGCATCCAGCTATTCGCCGGCACATCCATGTTCATGGGCTGCCGCCTAATGGTTCCAAAGGGTACATCATACCGATAGGCTTCACACTCATAGGCCAAAGGGGCATAGAAATTCAGTTGGGGTATACTCTCACCGGGCTTACTATGTTCCTGCCAGTCACATTTCACATCGTAATTAAGCTTGCTGCTGCCTTTATTCAAAGATATGGTCACATCCAGTTGTGAATCACCAAACTTGACCTGATAGGCAAGACTCTGGCGTAAATCCCCCTGCTCCAGACCGATCACCTGTACGTTCCTGATCAGATCCTCAATGGTCATATACCTGCCCACCCGCCATGAGGTCATCCCTAGACGGGGATCTTCCTGGATCAGGCGAAAGATACCGGCCGGACGCCGATAGCTAACTAACTCTTCACCGGTTCGCTTATCCTGTAAAGAGACCAGCCCACAGGTCTTGGTATCCAGTACTGCCCTAAGCAGTTCATTTTCTAGAATAAAACAGACAGGCTCCTCGATTCGGGGGGCTCGAGGATACCGGATGGGAATCTCAAAGTCATTGGTTTCGGTGATCACATAAGTGGAGTAGCCATAGGCAGGTACATCTACCTCCAAGAGCAACTGTACATAAGAATGGCCCCAATACTGGTTAAACCCATGGTCGAGTAGTTGATGGGCAACAAGCTTGCCCTGGGCATCCTTGCACACCAGCCTTTCGAGATCCCCACCCCAATCCCAAACCACTACTTCTGTCGGTTCGCGCCTTTGTACGCTGGCCGGATTGAAGACAACGAAGACCCGGCTCGTACCGGCACTACGGGAGGTCTGCGAAATGCCGAAGCGCTCTACTCCAAAGCCCACCCCAGCACCCTCCGAGATGGTGTCTCTTATATTCTCATGGGAAATGAGTGGAGCAGTATTGATTTCCGCAGCCAGTTTTTGCAGAGCCAATTGCTTGTTAGTTCCGGCTATGGCCATCGTCTCTTGAAAAAGCCCCCGGGCATACTCCCGCGTATCAGCCACACCCGAACCTGGGATGATATCATGAAACTGGTTGAAGAGCAGATGCCGCCAGCCTTCGAAAAACTGATCATGACAATACTGCCAATCAGTGTTGATGGCTGCCAGAGTACCAAAAGCCTCAGCCTCATTCAAAGCTGCTTCACCAATGCGATTAGCCGCCTTGATCCTAGTCTGGCTGGCATAGCATCCAGTAAACACGAAATTGCGCTCACCGTGTACCTCTGGCAAGTTCTCTTGGACCTTCTCCACTGCCTCAAAAAACTCTTGCAAGGTACCAAATTCGATCTTCGGAAATATTGGCCATGTGTTCATATCGATGATTCTCTCTAGGTCCCGACGGGTGGGCCCACCTCCATGATCACCAACACCATAGACTCTCAAGGTGCAGTCAATTCCATGCTGCTGGCAGAATTCCGGTACGTGTATGGCCATCTCCGGATTGACATATCCGAGATACCAGAAAGGCTCCCGGTAGACGATGATTGACCGACCCGATGGCGCGACCCATCTTTGCAGGTAATACCCCTCATCTCCCCGACAGTGATAATAATACTTGATACCACCTTGAGCCAGGATTTCCGGTACATTTATGCTATGTCCAAAAGTATCTGGCTCAAAATCTAGATTAAGCGAATCTGCTTCTATGCCCAGCAAACGGGAAAGGTATCGCTTTGTATAAAGGATATGCCGAGCCAGGCTTTCCCCATTGGGCATGTTCTTATCAGCTTCCACCCAAGTAGAAGCTGTCACTTCCCAACGCCCTTCTTTTACCCGGGCCTTGATTTCCTCCAGCATTTCCTGCCCATAATCCTCTACAATCTTGTATACTGAGGCTTGTGACTGAGAAAAGATAAATTCGGGATACTCTTCCATCAGATCAAGCATGGTTCGGAATGTGTCTAACGTTATGGCCACCGTTTCATCCCATCGCCACATCCAGTTCATGTCGATGTGGGCATGGGCGGCACAAATGATCCGATAGGATTTGGCTTGGGAAGAAAGCTCACTAAGCATAGCCTCAGCTTCCTTTCCGGTATCAGCGGTGATAGTGCCGGCTTGCTGCTGTTGCAACAGAAGGAATTGCAGCACAGAGTCTATCAAGTCATCATGGCGACGACCATCGACCCTCGACAATCTATAGGCATAGTGAAGTTCAGAGAAGATCCTTTGTGACCAGTAATTCTCTTCCCTGGTTTTTTCCAGCAGAGCGAGTCGGGCTTCAATGTTCAACTGACCCCTCTCTCCCTTCCTAAAACGAATTTGTTCTATTCGCCAAAATTGTTCGACACTATTAGCCAGCTTACCTGCATATGACCGGACTTAACCGATGTACCTTTGGCAAAAATTCGATTGACATATAGCTGGCATAGTGGGTATACTATTAATGGGCATATGCTCACAATTGCTACCTGGGCAGCCCTGCCAGCAAATAGGGATTTACCACTAAAGTCGTGGAGAGGATTGGTGAAATGAAAATCGCTGTTTCAGCCAAAGGTCAGGGTCTAGATGCACCTTTAGACCCCCGTTTTGGCCGTTCCCACTATTTCTTGGTGATGGATACCCAAACCGGTACTGCAGAGACCTTAGCCAATGAAAACGCTACTGCCTCCGGGGGCGCGGGGATTCAAACTGCGCAGTTTATCTCAGACCAAGGTATTGAAATGGTCATTACCGGCAGCGTAGGACCGAAAGCTGCTCAAGTACTAGCTCAAGCGGGAATCCAAGTTCATACTACCAAAGCCGGTACCATCAGGGACGCGCTGGAAGAGCTCAAGGGAACTAACCCAGTAACCAGCCCGGATTCACCTGAAGCTCCATTACCGAGAAACATGCACAACTCCGAGAGAAGCTCCAATTTCAGACTCGCCATAGCCACAGAAGGCGATCTGGTTGCACCCCACTTCGGGCACTGTCCCACATTCACCCTCATTACTGTTAAGGATAATCAAATCCAGAAGCAAGAGGTCATCCCCAACCCAGGGCACAAACCTGGATTCTTGCCCAGATATCTAGCTGATCTTGGCATTGATTGTATCATCGCCGGCGGCATGGGTGGTAATGCCCAAGAGTTGTTTGCAGAACGAGGGATCCGAGCCATCACCGGGATACAGGGCCGCGTAGATGATGTCGTAGCTGCTTATATTGCGGGGCAATTGCAGTCTGGGGAAAGCTTATGTGACCATGATCGTTGAAATGGGGAAATGCCATGCTGATTACCATTGCTAGTGGCAAAGGTGGAACGGGAAAAACTACTATAGCAGTCAACCTAGCTCTGTCATTAAAGGAGAAGCTTCCAGTTGTGCTTTTGGACTGTGATGTAGAAGAACCCAATGCTCATCTTTTTCTGCAACCGACTTTTGGTCAGTCGCAAAGAGTCATGACCACCATACCCGAGATCGATGAGGATAAATGCAACGGTTGCGGCAAGTGCAGTAAGTTTTGCGCGTTCAATGCCATAGCTGTAGTTAATCATAAACCGCTTACTTTCCCAGAGCTCTGTCATAGCTGTGGAGGTTGTGCCCTTGTTTGCCCAACCAGAGCTATCACTGAAGTTCAAAGAGAGATTGGACTTGTAGAGACGGGAGTCGGTTGCGGAATTGACACCACAAAAGGAGAATTGGCTATCGGCAGCCCTTTAGCACCGATGGTGGTCGAAGCCGTCCGCGAAACAGCACCTAAAGATCACACTGAGAAAGCAGTAATAATTGATGCTTCGCCGGGGACCAGCTGTGCGGTAGTGGCTGCTGCCGAGAATACCGATTTTTGTCTTCTAGTTACAGAACCCACTCCTTTCGGGCTCAATGACCTTACGTTAGCAGTAGAATTAGCTCAAAAGCTAGGATTGCCCCACGGAGTCGTGATCAATCGAGCAGGATTAGGTGATCGAAAGGTATACGATTACTGCCACCAAACTGGCATTCCGATCTTAATGGAGATCCCCTTTCAGACGCAATATGCAGCTTGCTATGCTCGAGGTGGGCGGTTGGTGGAGGAGTTCCCTGACCTGAAAGCCAGATTCCTCCAGCTTTGGGACCTAATCCGGGCACATGCTAAGGAAAATCACGAAAGGGGTCAATTAGGATGAAGGAGTTCTTGGTAATCAGTGGCAAGGGAGGTACCGGTAAGACTTCAATCACGGCAGCTTTTGCGGCTTTGGCACAGGATATGGTTCTGGCTGATTGTGATGTTGATGCTGCTAATCTTCACATGTTACTGGAACCTGTAACCTATCATACTGAAGAGTTCGTCGGCTCGCAAAAGGCCATAATTGATCCGAGCAAATGTACCAACTGCCGTCTTTGCCAAAGGCATTGCCGTTTTGATGCTATAGAAAGTACCAAAACCGCTTGTATTATCGACCCCCTGGGCTGTGAAGGCTGTGGTGTATGCAGTTATGTCTGCCCACAGGGCGCAATTGCCCTGCGGGATCATGTTTCCGGTCACTGGTTTCTCTCCGATACGCGCTATGGCCCCTTAGTTCACGCTCGTCTGGGAATAGCGGAGGAAAACTCCGGCAAATTGGTGGCCAAAGTACGAGAACACGCTCAACGTATTGCCGAAGAGCAGCACAGGGAGTATATCCTCGTTGATGGCCCGCCGGGAACAGGTTGTCCGGTGATCTCTAGTATTTCCGGGGTGGATCTGGCACTAATTGTAACGGAACCAACCGTCGCCGGCCTGCATGACCTAGAACGAGTTAAACGGTTGGCCGACCATTTTGATGTGCCGGTTATGGTTTGCATTAATAAGTTCGACCTGGATGAATCATACACCGCAAAGATCGAGACTTACTGCCAAGAGCAAGATATCGAGGTGGCTGGGCGCATCCCCTTTGATAAGAACGTTGTGTATGCCCTGATTAGGGGGCTACCGGCTGTAGATTACCGAGCTGAGCCCTTTTCCTCACCCAATGGGGCTGCTGATGCCATTAGAAACCTATGGCAAGCTGTGCTGGAAAGGCTCCAATCAGAACCAGTCTAGAAGGAAAGAATATTCATTCCTCCTCCGCTAAGGTTAGTCCCATCTACCCTGGGGATAATAATCGTGGAGGTGTATCTGTATATGGCTCGGGACAAGCACCCTGCAACTACCAGTTGGGCCGTGACAGGCCTCGGTGCCCTCGTTACGACTCTAGGCTGGATCCTCCGCCCCAGAAGCAGGAAAATGTCTTCTGGGATAATGGGGTTTGGCCTTGCCCATCTGGTGCTAGGGCTCTTGGATATGGTCCGACCGACAGTACGCAACAGCTGATACCTCCACTGGGGCGGGATCGTGCTAGATCCCGCCGCTTTCCCTGTATTGCCAGCGCTTCAACCTTAGGGCATTGGTAACTACTGAGACCGAGCTAAAAGCCATAGCCCCACCGGCCACAATCGGTGATAGCAGTCCCAGAGCAGCAACGGGAATTCCAATACTATTGTAAATCAAAGCCCAAAACAGGTTTTCCTTCACATTCCGCATGGTACTGCGGCTTAGCTGTATGGCAGCCACCACACCCTTTAGATCGCCCTTGATTAGGGTTATGTCGGCTGACTCCATGGCCACATCTGTTCCGGTACCAATGGCAAAACCGACATCAGCAGTGACTAAGGCCGGTGCATCATTGATACCATCCCCCACCATGCCAACCACCAAACCGGCGTCTTTAAGCCTTTGAACCTCTTTAGCCTTATCCTCTGGCAGGACCTCAGCCAGCACATTTTCTATACCTACTTGTTGGGCAATGGACACGGCTGTACGCTGATTATCCCCGGTAATCATGTAAACCTCGAGACCCATTTTCTTCATGGCTTGGATAGCACTCGCCGATCCAACTTTCACTCCGTCTGCTACCCCAATCACTCCAGCCAAGTCTCCATCGACGGCGACCAACATGGCCGTTTTGCCTTCACTTTCTAGATCACTAACTTGAGCTTCAGTACCTGCGAGCGCCACCCCGTTTTCTTGTAAGAGCCTGCGGTTACCCACGAGGAGATGTCTGTCTCCCACATTAGCTCTGATTCCCTGCCCCGGTATAGCCACAAAATCCGCGGGATTATCCAAAGGCAAGCCCCTGTCCTTGGCTCCTTGGATAATTGCTTGCCCTAACGGGTGTTCTGAGCCCTTTTCGGCACTGGCAGCTAGGGACAACAACTCACCTTCGGTAAACCCCTTTAATACCACTACATCAGTCAGTGCTGGCTCCCCTTTGGTGATGGTGCCGGTCTTATCCAAGACAATGGCCTGTAATCTATGGGCCTTCTCCAGATGTTCTCCACCTTTGATTAGAATACCGTTTTCGGCACCTTGACCGGTACCCACCATGATCGATGTGGGAGTAGCCAATCCTAGGGCACATGGGCAGGCAATCACCAACACTGCCGTGAGGTTGATCAAGGCACGGGTGAAGTTCCCCGGATCCCCAATGAAATACCAAATAAGAAAAGTGGTAATCGCAATGGCCACCACTGCCGGAACAAACTTACCAGAGATGATATCAGCTAATCTTTGAATCGGAGCTTTGGAACCCTGGGCTTCTTCCACGATACGAACGATCTGTGCCAATGCGGTATCCCGTCCCACCTTGGTTGCCTGAAACTCAAAGGTTCCATGCTTATTGATCGTGGCTCCGATCACTTCATCGCCCACTTGCTTGTCAACGGGCACGCTCTCACCGGTTAGCATCGATTCATCTACCGAGGAGTAGCCGTCCACAATTATACCGTCTACGGGAATCCTCTCTCCCGGGCGCACTACCACCACATCACCTACAGTAACACCCTCCACCGGTATATCCATCTCCTGGCTATTTCGAATCACCCGAGCTGTCTTGGCTTGTAATCCGATTAATTTCTTGATAGCTTCTGATGTTCTCCCTTTGGCTCTAGCTTCCAGCAACTTGCCCAACAATACGAGGGTGATAATCACGGCTGAGCTTTCGAAATATACTTCGTGCTGCCCAAGTCTAGAGCCCCAAAGCACAACAGCCAAACTGTAGAAATACGCGGCACTGGTCCCCAAAGCGACCAAGACAGACATATTGGCATTCCCCGATCGCAGCGTAAAGTAGGAGTCCCGATAAAACTGCCAACCAGCGATGAACTGTACCGGCGTAGCCAAAGCCAACTGAAACCAGGGGTTAAGCAAGATGCTGGGCACCGCAGCTATTCGCAAATGCACCAACATGGTCAACAGTAAGGGTAGGGACAAAACCGCGGAGAAGATAAACACTCTACTCTGCCTGCGAATCTCTCTTTCCCTTTCTGCTTTCTCGGTATCCATCTCCACTTGACTGGCCATGTCACTGGCTCGGTAGCCTATTTCCTCTACTGCTCGTCTTATGTCCCCCACTTGGACCGTCGAGCTATCGTAATCGATAACCGCTTTCTCGGCTGTCAAGTTGACACTTGCTTTATATACTCCCGGTAGACTTTGGAGTTGCTTCTCCACCCGGTTGACACAAGCAGCACAACTCATACCACTTATCTTTAGCGATACCCGCTGCACCTCACCATTACTGCCTATAGGATCCCTATGAGCAATTCTTTCATCAACCTTGCGGTCCATTCAACTCACCTCCACTGCTCTATATACCCTACAGGGGTATTGTATATCTGAATCTGTTTCTAGTCAATTGGCTTTCTGAAGGGACATCTATTACAATCCTAGTCTGATTGTTCCCGGCTACAAGGAGTGTTATAGATCCGTCCCGGGACAACCCCCGAGACTCATTTCGGGAATGAAGAGCGAGCGGGTGTTTGGTAGATCGCCTTCTCTATGGTAACATATGATTGCTACGGGAATGAAAGGAACAGGCCCTCTATCTCGAGAAGAGTGATCGGGAACAGTGAAGGTAGAGGGAGTGAACTACATGTCTGAACTTACCTTTGAGGGACTGACTTTAGTTGGAGAAGTCTCTGAAGAAGTTGATTTTGCCGGCATATCCTTTGAGGATGCTAAACTCCGTAGCTGCAAATTCCTTCGATGTTCCTTTCATGATGCCAGGATGCTAGAATGCCAAACCGCCTCCTGTTGGTTTGAAGAGTGCAGTTTCAACGGGACAGCTTTAGGCGGTTCATACCACGACATGACCAGTTTCATAAATTGTCAATTTGAGTATGCGACTATGCTTAATGTTGCCTTTATCAGCTGTAGACTACTCGGCAGTGATTTTTTGGACACACCACTCTTGGGGTGCACCATCAAGAACGGAGATTGGTCATTCGTGGGCTTACGCAACCAGAATATGAGTAATCAGGATTTGCGAGGTGTCAAGTTTTGTGAGGCAGATTTGGCTGGGTGCAACTTGGAAAATGCAGATCTCAGAGGAGCGGATCTTTCCCGGGCTAACCTCAGTAATACTATGCTCAAAGGCACCGATCTCCGCAAAACCCTCATGAAAGGGACAAACTTGCGAGGCTTGAATATCCGAGGAGCTAAGATAGATATTGCCTTTGCTATTGACTTTGCCCATGCCCATGGAGGCATTCTACTTGATGAATAATAGCCAAGGCCTTGCCCTTTGCCATGACCTCTTCTCATCTAGTTGGGTGGAATCTCTCCTGGAAGGAGTACGTACACTGATGGGAGAAATACAAGCAAATGGACTAACTGGCAGGAGGAGTAAATTGATCAAGAGACGCGCCAATGATCTCGGTGGGAAAGAATGGGCCAGATACTCTATTAGTGTCTGGAACGATATAACCAAGACCGCGGAAGAGAGAAGAATGCGGCATCCGGCCATGTTCCCGGAAATGCTGGTCAGACGGGTAGTTAGTTGTTTTACCACCAGTGATGAGCTGAGGATTCTCGATCCCTTTATGGGAAGTGGTACAACATTGGTGGCCGCCCGCAATATGGGGCGGCATGGCATTGGCTTTGAGTTGAACCCCGAATATGTGGCACTGACCCAGAGGCGCTTAGCGCAAGCTCACCTGTTCAGCGACAGCACCTTTGATATCTACAATACGGATGCCAAAGAAATCCCCGATATCATTGAGCATGACTCCATCGATCTATGTATTACATCACCTCCATATTGGGATATTCTCCTACAAAAGAGGACAGCTGACTTTAAGGAAATCCGCAACTACGGTAACGAAGAAGGGGATCTGGGCTGTATCCGGGACTATGACCGGTTCTTGGATGCCCTCACGGAGGTATTTAAGGGCGTGCGGCTTGTACTAAAGCCAGGCAAGTACTGTATAGTCAATGTGATGGACCTTCGCAAGAAAGACAAGTTTTACCCCTTACACTCAGACCTTGCCCGACGAATGCAGGATTTAGGTTTTCTCTTTGATGATATGATCATCTGGGATAGGCGGCAAGAATACAACAACCTGCGCACATTAGGATACCCTACTGTCTTTCGGCTAAATCGCATCCATGAGTTTCTCCTCATTTTCCAAAAGCCCAGCGAGCCAGAGGTAAAGTAAGCTGCTCTCCGTCCCATTGGCTATTGGCACAACCCTAATCCTCACCTAACGGAATGAATTGCCCCACCCACTGTTGCCAAAGCAGCTTCTTGAATGGCTTCTGCAGTAGTTGGATGGGCATGAATAGTGTTGGCTACCTGCTCTGTAGTTAGGCCATATTGGATCGCCAATGTGAGCTCCGGAATCAGATCAGTGGCATGGGGACCTACAATAGCTGCTCCCACTATTTTGCCTGAGTTCCGATCTTGGATCACTTTTACAAACCCCCGGGTCTCACCATAAGTCAGAGCTTTGCCGTTGGCCACGAAGGGGAATCGCCCTACTTCTATGGAAATACCCCTTTCGTTAGCTACAACTTCACTGAGACCAACTAAGGCAATCTCCGGATCGGTGAAAATGGCACTCGGTACTGCCGAGTAGTCCATAGCTATATCCTGGCCCATAATATGTTTGACGGCTATCACTCCTTGCCGTGATGCCACATGGGCTAGCTGGATCTTGTCCGTCACATCACCGATAGCGTAGATGTGGGGGATATTTGTCTGCATGTGTTCATTGGCTTTGATCCCTCGCCCCGATTCATTGCACTCAATCCCCAGTTCCTCCAAGTCTAGCCCTGTTAGGTCTGGCTCTCTACCGACTGCGGCCAACACCTTTGCCGCGGTCAAGTACTTGCGTTCCCTTGCTTGAATGAAGGCCACGATGCATTGACCATCTTCTGCCTGGTCGATGGCTTCCACCTCTGCATCAGTATAGATATGAATCCCTTGCTGACGAGCTGCCCGCTCAATCTCTTGGGAAACATCCCCATCACAGCCCCCTAGAATTGTGCCAAGGTATTCCACTACCGACACTCTTACACCGAAGTTATTGAAGATAAAGGCAAACTCCATGCCAACTATCCCGCCACCGATAATCACCATTCGCTCAGGCAAATCTCTTAGGTCCAGTGCTTTCTTGCTATCCAGTACTCTCGGGCTGTATATCCCAGGAATGGAGAGCCTAGTGGGCCTAGAGCCCGTGGCAATAATAATATGGCCTGAGCTGATGGTGACTTTCTGGGGCCCTCGTCGGACTGTAACAGTGTGAGGGTCTGTAAGGGAACCGGTGCCTTCGATAAGATTGATACGATTGGCTCTTACCAAAGAGCGAATACCCTTGGCCAGCTGATCCACTACTTGTTGTTTCCGCGATAGAACTCGACCCATATCCAAGCGCAGACCTTCAGCATAGCATCCATATTGCTCTGATTGCCGTAGAGTCTTGTATACCTCGGCTGACCTAACTAAAGCCTTGGTGGGAATACATCCCCAGTTGAGACAGGTACCCCCTACTTTGTCTTTTTCAACCAAGACTACCGAGGCACCGAGTTGCGCGGCCTGAATAGCTGCTACATATCCGCCGGGGCCGGCCCCCAAGATGGTGATATCTGCCTTGATATGCTCAGTCTGTGGTTGTAACAACCCCCTTAGGTAATCAAAGGAGGGGTTCTCCTTGGGGGGATCCGGCGCCTGTACCTGGTTTTCCGGAATGGCCTCTGCGTCCACAATCTCGAGCCTAGCCAACACGCTACCAATGGGAACCACATCACCTTCTGCTACCTCAAGGGCTACCACTTTGCCAGAGACTTCCGCATGAAGCGTCGTGGCCTCCTTATTCCCCTCTACATCGAATAGGGCATCGCCTTTGCTGACTGATTCATCTAACTGCCGATAAACCCGAATAATTCTAACTTCCTGGGCACCTAGAAACGCTGTCAGTTTAACCTCCACTCCTTGCATCATAGGCACCTCCATCACATTTTCCCAGCAAAAAACTAAGCTAGGGCCAATGGGCCCCAGCGACCAAACCCTCAAATTTACCGAAAGTCACCCTCGAACTCATCAATACTCTTGATCAATAATGCAGATATGTAGGCCATAGAGGGCCCTCCACCAAAGGCGACGGCCACCATGGCAGAATCCATGATCTCCTGCCTGTTTGCCCCTGCTTCCAGTGCTTTGTATACATGAAATACGATGCAGTACTCACACCGGTTATAGGCGGAGATTGCTACACTGATGAGTTCCTTTGTTTTGGTATCTAGGGTAGAGGGGGCGTAAGTACTACCCAGAAGGCTGAGAAAGGCAGTGACTTCCGCGCTATTGGTCTTCTCTGCTCGCTTCATGCCTCCGAGGAAATCGTTCAACATTTCTCTGGGGTTATAGGACATGGTCAGCACTCCTCTGCCTGGTCATTATCGTGTTTGAATCAGGCCCAGCTATAGTATTGGCCAGGCAAAGGTAGAATACTCTTTAGGTTTTGACATACGCCTTCTCGTTCAGAGGAGCCGGGCGAGGATACAAAAAAAGCCCCAGAACCTAATGGTCATGGGACTTTCATGATGGTGCGCCCGGCGAGATTCGAACTCACGGCCTTCTGATTCGTAGTCAGACACTCTATCCAGCTGAGCTACGGGCGCCCACTATGGCGGAGGAGGAGGGATTCGAACCCTCGCTAGAGCTCACGCCCTACTACAGGTTTAGCAAACCCGCCCCTTCAGCCAACTTGGGTACTCCTCCGCGGCTGATATTTGTTTCGGCTGTTACGAACTACATTGTAGCACAGAGACCCTGCTCTGTCAATAACCAGCGACGGCGCACGGCGTTGCTGTAGGCCTGCGATATGGTCAAGAGATATCAAGTGATTAACAAGGCAAAGGCCGAAGATCCACGTCCTCCGGCCCGGTATCAGTCAAAGGTTCTTTGGAAACATTCTGGTTACATGGTCGTAGTTCCCTCTTCATTGGTAATCACTTTGAGAATGTTCACTTCCTCACCGGTGAGAGCATCGACATAGACGATATAAGGCTCGTTGGTGCTGGTCATACCCTTAAATTCATAACAGAAGGCCTCCTGAAGGTTTTCTCTGGGAATGATGGCCAAGCGAGCAGATGTGATGTCTAGCTCGGAATTCACCGCTGCCCTAGCCTCTTTCTCGCTGACCTTCGGTTTAGGAATGGTCCGGGTGTGATGGGACATTATGTATCCCAAAGCTTCATAACCGACAACTTCTCCGTTATCAAGGGCTACATTTACTTTAATCAGATCCGGATAAATCAAGACATCATCAACTTCTGGAGCAAAGGGAACCACTGCAATGTTATCTGATCGGGTGGCATAAGTGGGAACCATGTTCTTGAAACCCTTGCTGGCTAGAAATTGTGTAGCCTTGGCCCCTGCCTCTTCCAAATCCATTCGGGCTTCTTTCACATCTCGATAGTCAATCATAGTAAGGATATGGCCGCCCTTCCGGCTAATATCGATTGCAGCCAGCACTCCTTTCTCACCCTGAGCCCGGACGACAAAGGTATACCCAGCGATCTTGCCCTCGATATCACTGGATTTCTGGACTACTGTACCTTCCTTTAGAGAACCCGGGAGAAAGGCCAAGACTTTGTCCCTAGCCTTATCCTCAGCGATATTGGACCCCGTCAGGCCCTTTGGCTGCCTTTGCTCGACATGGTCGGAGAAAGGCCCATCATAGATTAGAGTTGGGAACTTCTCAATACCATCGTTTATCTTGGTGAAGGGATCTTTAGCTATAGACTTGGTGCCCGTCGGTAGCTTTTCCTGAGCAGCACGTTCTATTTCTACCCATCGCAGCCGACCCTGGCTGGCCGTAGCTTGCACCTCGTGTAGGTTTTGGCTAAGGAGCGTAGCTTGCTGCTTTAGGTTCTGCAGCTGTTCCTTATCCTTTGCCGTCAAAGTCTTTCCCAAGGTGTGATTACGCATCAACAGGTAAGCATAATCACCAGACTGAGTTAAGAATTTGGCAGTGCGCATGAGAGTCTCTTGTCCTAAAGGCAGCTGACTCAAATTCGCTTGGGCAGTCATCGCCTCCTGCCAGACGGTAGACAGATGCCGCACATTTTCTGCCATACCATTGGCAACAAGAGCTTTTGCCAGGCTGACCTCCATTTTCTCGACATTGTCCACTAAAGAGTAAAACGAACTCTGGTAACGGTTGGCAACAGTGATTTCCAGATCTTTGCGAGCATCGTAATGGGTATAGCCCCAATAGGCTGCTCCTATCACCGCCACCACCAGTAACGTAATCACAGGAACTGTCCATCTACCCACAGCACATCCCCCTTTGCCCTTTAGCTACTTACTATCTGGCAAACACGTGTCTACCTATCCACACGATGATGCTTCTTGACCAGATCCATGGATTGACCGGTTTGGAAGGGTTCCAAAAGAAAATTGCTCCATAGGTAGGATCATATCCATTTATGGCATCCCTTGCAGCCCGATAGGCGGTAGCACCTGGTGTCCGTCGCCAAATTAGTCCATTACTGACCGATTCAAAAGCATTGGGCTGAAAGATCACTCCACTAAGGGAGTTGGGAAACCGTGAACTTGCTACACGGTTCAGGATAGTAGCACCCACCGCTACTTGCCCTGAATACGGTTCTCCCTCAGCTTCACCCGCGATCACTCTGGCCAGTAAATCAATGTTGTCATTACGGGAAATGCCCCGGGAAGCCACATAGCGGCCAGCAGTCGCCGCCGGTGCCGCAAACCCGAGGGCAGCCCAGGTTCTAGATCCTACCAGACCGTCTACCGGTAACCCGTTACGGGCCTGAAAGTTGCGCACAGCTTGGGAAGTCTCTGTACCAAAGACACCATCAATTGCTCCCCGGTAATAACCCCAACTCTGAAGTTTCCACTGAACTAACCGCACATCATAGCCACCGCTGCCCCAATGCAAGGTAGGCTTGGCCTGAGCTTCTACTGTCTCTGGGATACTTAATGGTTTAGCCAAACCGCAGACCATCAAGGCCAGTGTTAAAGCAACCAGCAACAAAGCTAAACGTTTCATTCCCCTGTTACCTCCTACTGTTGCTCCTTGTAGGTTTGCCATTATCCCTGCACAATCTAGTTTGCACAAGGAGGTTTTGCCTGTAGTGTCTAGCAATTGGGCCGCTTTTATACTCAACCGGGGGAACTAACGCGGAAATCCCCAGATGCATAGAAATGGATAACAGGTGGGATAGAATGAGCGATAGGATGAGCAACCAGCTTAAGAGGGTGTAGGGCTAAGCATAAAAAACCCCCACCGGGTAGTGGGGGCAGAAATCGAGGTTTAGCTAGAACTTCTCTCTGGGTTGGTAATGGGTATGCAGTAACTCGTGGGATTTCTCCCCTAGGGGTTTGCCCAGGAATTCCTCGTAAAGCGTCTGTACCGCCGGGTTTTCGTGGGACTTGCGTAGTGGCATAGCGGCATCTTCCTCATATATAGCTCGGATCCTTTCGCTCCGCTCTACATTGGTCGTCGGTATGGGCTGGCCGCCGCCTCCAATACACCCACCCGGGCAGCACATGACCTCCAAGAAATGGAAATCAGCTTCTTTAGCTCGGATCTTATCCAACAAAGTCCTAGCGTGTTTCAGCGAATGGGCTACAGCTACCTTTACCTCCAGGGTCTCAGGGTTAGCCACGCCATTGTCTTGAGTGACTGCCGCCTCTTTCAAAGGCAGCTTTACGGTAGCCGCCTTAATACCATCCAGACCTCTTACATCCTCGAAGTCCAGGTTGGCTAGCTCTGTACCGGTCACAAGCTCATAGACAGTACGTAGGGCTGCCTCCATTACACCGCCGGTAGCTGCGAAGATAGCCCCTGCTCCCGTGGAAATACCCAAGGGTGCATCATATTCTTCCTCTGGCAGATCCATTAGATCGATCCCGGCCTCCCGCAGCATGCGGCCCAACTCCCGCGTAGTGAGCACAATATCCACATCCGCATAGCCACTATCGGTCATCTCGGGACGGCCAGCTTCGAATTTCTTCGCCGTACAAGGCATGATCGATACCATCACGATGTCCTTGGGATCGATGCCTGCCTTCTCGGCATAGTAAGTCTTGGTTAGAGCGCCAAACATCTGCTGAGGAGACTTACAGGTAGAAAGATGCCCTAAGAGATCTGGATAGTAGTGTTCAATAAACTTAATCCACCCCGGACTGCAGGAGGTGATCATGGGTAGAGTCCCGCCTGTTGACAGCCGTTCTAGAAGCTCACTACCCTCTTCCAGGATGGTCAAGTCAGCGGAGAAATCGGTATCGAAAACCCGATCAAACCCTAAACGCCTCAAAGCTGTGGTTAACCGTTTGGTGACTCGGCTGCCGGGAGGCAATCCTACCTCTTCACCGATGGAAACCCGTATAGCGGGAGCAGTCTGCACCACTACATGCTTGCTTGGATCGGCCAAAGCCGCCCAAACCGGCTCCGTATCATCCTTCTCGGTGATAGCTCCCACTGGACAGACCAGAGCACACTGTCCACAATTCACACAACTAAGCTCAACTAAGCTCCGCCAGAAAGGAGCACTTACTACTGTATCAAAACCCCGATTCACTGAGTCAAGCATGCCCACACCCTGAACCTCATGGCAGACACTGACACAGCGGCGGCAATTGATGCATTTATTCGGGTCTCGGATTACAGATGGCGACAACTCATCAAAAGGCAGAGCCCGCTGTACATGGGGAAACGCTATTTCCCGCACACCTAGCCGATGTGCCAATGCTTGCAGTTCACAGTTCAAGTTACGTTCACACTGCAGACAATCCTGGGGATGGTGTGCTAACATCAGTTCTACCACGGTTTTTCGCGCTTCCCGCACTCTGGCGGTATTCGTTCTTACCTTCATACCTTCGGATACGGGATAGGCACAAGCCGGCTGTAACGTCCGTTGCCCCTCCACCTCAACTACACACACTCGGCAGACAGCCTTAATGCTCAGCTCAGGATGATAGCAAAGGGTAGGAATGTCGATACCCAGCAATTGTGCTGCTTCTAAAATGGTCGAACCTGCCGGCACGTTAACTGTCTGCCCGTCGATTGTTAGATTTACAGTGGCCATTTCATTCCCCCCTCTAAGCAGTCTGGCTAACTGCATCACAGATCCCCGCCGGACAGACGCCCTGCTTGATATGGGCCTCATATTCTTCGGGGAAGAACCGCATGGTCGTCAATACTGGAAAAGGAGCCGTCTCCCCTAAGGCACACAAGGAGGCATCCTCCATGGTTCTGGCTAAGCGTTTGATCAGTCTAATATCTTCCTCTGTCGCCTCCATCCGGGAGATCTTGTCTACCAGCTCATAGAGGCGCTGGGTTCCTTCCCGACAAGGAGTACACTGGCCACAGGACTCGTGGCGGAAGAACTGCAAGAAACACTTGACCACATCGATGATGCAATGGGTGTCATCCATGATCATCAAGGCACCAGATCCTAAGGCAGAACCGGCAGCGGCTAGAGAGTCTATATCCATGGGCACATCGAGCAATGCCTCCGGTAGACACCCTCCTGAGGTTCCCCCGGTTTGAGCCATCTTGAATCGCCGACCATTGGGTATACCGCCCCCGATATCATAGATGACCTCTCGCAGAGTTATGCCCATGGGAACTTCAATCAGCCCCGCATTGGTGATATTTCCGGTTAAGGTAAACACCTTGGTGCCCGGGCATTTCTCAGTACCGATACTGCGGAACCAATCCGCACCACGTAGAATAATGGGAGGCACATTGGCTAATGTCTCCACATTATTGACACAAGTAGGCTTACCCCATAACCCTACCGATGCCGGGTATGGTGGCTTATAGCGGGGCTCGCCCCGTTTGCCTTCTATAGAGTCAATCAATGCTGTCTCTTCACCACATACATAAGCACCGGCCCCAATCTTGATCTCTATATCAAAGCTAAAGCCGGTACCGAAGATATTCTCGCCCAGAAGCCCGTATTCCCTCGCCTGCTCCAGGGCTCTAGTTAATCGGTCGATAGAAAGACCATACTCTCCTCTGAAATAAATGTAACCCTGGGAAGCTCCAATGGCATAGGCGGCGATAGCCATTCCCTCGATTACCGAATGGGGATCGCCTTCGAGGATTAAGCGGTCCTTAAACGTCCCCGGCTCCCCTTCATCGGCATTACAGATCAGGTATTTTTGATCCCCGGCGGCTCCAGCGGTGAAGTTCCATTTCAAGCCCGTCGGAAATCCGGCTCCACCTCGGCCCCTAAGGCCAGAATCCTTGACGATTTCAATGACTTTCTCCGGCTCTAGATTCCGTAGGACCCTACCTAGAGCCTCGTAGCCATCCCGGGCTATATATTCATCGATATGATCAGGATCGATGAGTCCACAATTCCTCAAGACAACCCGTTTTTGTCGGCTGTAGAAATCTATCTGCTGCCAGGTCTGCACAGCTTTGGGCAGGTCTTCTCCCTTATACAATAGACGGTTGACGATCCTGCCTTTGCGCAGATGCTCTTCTACTATCTCCCCTACATCCTCCGGTGATACCCGACAGTAATGAACGGCCTCGGGGTAGACCACCATCACCGGCCCTTCTTCACATAGACCGAAGCACCCAGTCTCAACGACCTTTATCTCCTGCTCTAACCCCTGAGCCC
Organism: Bacillota bacterium; assembly: GCA_012799135.1. Classification (GTDB taxonomy): domain Bacteria; phylum Bacillota; class Limnochordia; order DTU087; family DTU087; genus JAAZLW01. Next base: position 22,805 of record JAAZLW010000018.1, read on the forward strand.
GAATCTCGTCTACTAGAGCAGTCCGCACCGATCGGGAACCCTTAAAGGAGCAGTTGACACCGGAACAAACCAGTACATGTGACCGAAAGAACTCCAACCGTTTCCCCTCCTTTATGCTTTGCCACAACCCCCAGATTTGCTGGGAAGCAATTCCCCTTAGGTCTAGTCTTCATCGTAATTCGCCAATACCTCTTTGACCTTAGCAGGTGTGAGATTCCCGTATACCTGATCATTGATCATCACAGCGGGGGCGACTCCACAGACTCCCAGACAACTAGTATATTCCAGTGTGAATTTGCGGTCTTTTGTCGTTTCTCCCATTTTAACGCCTAAAGCTTGCTCAAACGCCCGAATAACTGCCTGTGCCCCCGTTATGTGGCAGGGAGCACTTTCACAAATGCGG
>JAAZLW010000184.1 GCA_012799135.1 Bacillota bacterium
ATCAATCTGCAGGTCGCTTCCTTTCCCGCAGTGCCTCACGCATTCCCTCCATATAATCATGGTGTGTAATCAGACGAACCATGACCCGCAAAACCCTATCCCATCCCCTCGCCTCCAGAAACTTGAGTAGGCATTGTGTGCCATCTCTTTCAGGCCAATTGCCCAAACTCAACAGCCTGTCCAACCCGAACATGATGGGACTCATTTCTACCTGAAGCCGTGTCGTCCATGAAGGATCCCGCTCATAGAATACTAATGCCATTCTTCCCCGCTCTCGTTCACGCTGGCGATGCTGGGGAACAGCAGCCACGGTCAACGGTTCTTTATAATGGTAACCGATAGCCCGAGGGACTTTCACCTTTTGTAGGCCAAGCTTCTGCAGTCTATGCCCGAGCTCAAGGTCCTCCCAGCCATATTCATCAAAGGCTTCATCAAATAATCCAGCCTCTAATAGATGCTCTTTCTCCACTGATACGTTACCTGTAGCAAAAAACGCCCGGGACATATCGGTAATCCTAAATGAAGCCGTATCGGGATTTCCCAAGTCGTTAGTATGCACCACCGGACCTACGGCTACAAGCCGTGCCCGCTGATGAGCTTCCAGGTGAGCTTCGACAAAATCCGGCACCACCATGATATCACTATCAATGAAGATCATGATTTCGCCCCGGGCTAATCTGATAGCGCGATTACGGGCACTGGCAGGACCTCTCCTTTCCTGCCTTTCATATACCAAGTCATAAGGTACCTCCAAAGCATCGATCATGTCTTTCGTATCATCAGTTGATCCATCATCAACAATAACGACTTCAAACTCTTGGAAAGGAATCGTGCTTTTGGCTAAGGCTAACAGGGCTTTGTGGAGAATTACCCGCCGGTTATATGTCGGTATGATAATGCTGGCCTTTAGTCCCATTCTATCACCTCACTGCCGTTTACTCGGGATACCCCATAGATCGATGAGCTCGGCCGCCATGCGGTCAGCACCCCCAGGGTCACCCATTCGCTCCCGACCACAGGCAGCCATCACCTTGTATCTATCTGAATCTCTGAGTATTTCCAAGACCGCGTGACCAGCGGCTACCGGCCCTTCGGCAGCTACCAAGGCATCACCAAGCAAACGTTTTTGAGCCGCCAGAAATTTCCTCGTAAACTGTGAGCCCGGCCCCGGAAAGGCCACTACCGGTCGGCCCAAACCAACCGCCTGTTCGTTAGCGGTACCAGCCAGTCCCAGACAAATGTGGCTAGCCTGTAGAATGTCGCCAAACCGCCCTTGAGCGATCAGCAGACGGGTTTCTCCCTTGGATAGAAGCGCTTCCTTTGAATGACTAGACGCAAGAGAAGCTGCTTGCCACCCCCCCTGTAAGAGAATAGAAGCAGCCTTGTCTAAAGATAGGTTTCCAGCTAACGCCATCGCGAAAAAGGTCCTAGGCCACTCTCTGACAATTTCATCAATAGTAATAGACAACAAAGGGATGTTAGTATAAGCCTCTTCGCGGCTTCCTGGTAAAATCCCAATAACGGCCTCCCCCGGAGAGATACCCGGTAGGCCCTGACCAGAGGGGAAAATGGCGTCCATCATCAGATTTCCGACGTATTTGGCTGGTATCCCGCTGCGCCGCAGATTGGCTGCGGTTAGCTTATCTCTGGGTAAGACCAACTCACAGTGTTTTCTCATCAAGTACTTTTCTATGGCCAGATGACCCCTGATATAGTCAGATTTGGCTGTAGGCACAAAGACAATCGGTTTGGCCAAGTAGCGATAGGCCAAATAGAGTGCATAAATATCCCCCACCGCAATTGTATAAGAGATTTGACTCTGCAAGTCCTTCAGGGCCTGCCACTGCCGCCAGGTCAGCCTCAGAAATCCTGCCTTGACATCCTCCCAAAGGGCTGTCCAGCTTTGGCGTATCCACCCACCGGAGGGCATCTCCTCTTGTACTCCCACTACCTTTACTGGAAACCTCCCATACACTTGACCGGTTCCCACTATAGGAAAAGCCCATAGCTCCAAATCATAACACCGTCGATCAAGGGCCTGGGCCAATACTCCTGCCAAAAGATCCTCCCCGTGTCCATTGCTAATTAGTAGAACGCGGCGGCTGTCCGCCCCGCTGCGCTGCTTAAGGATAGTCCCCGCCATCCTTTCCTAGCCCCATTTCCAAATCTTCGTACCAAAACTAGCTGTTACCTAAAGCCTGCCGTCTGGGCCTTTAGCCTAGCAAGCTCCTACTTTCTGCCGAAGCCAGAGCATCTTCTTTATGAAATTGGGCGTCATATAATCGGCGGTAGAGCCCTTCTTCCCGCATCAATTCCGTATGGGATCCACTTTCCACAATCCTGCCGCCATCCAGCACCAGTATACGGTGCGCGTTGCGGATGGTGGAAAGCCTATGAGCAATGATAAAAGTGGTTCGGCCTTGCATCAGCCGACTTAGGGCCTCCTGTACCAAGAGTTCCGACTCGGTATCCAATGCGGAAGTCGCTTCATCGAGTATGAGTAGGCGAGGAGACCGAAGTACAGCCCTGGCTATAGCCAGTCGCTGCCGCTGACCTCCGGAAAGGCTGGCACCTCGCTCGCCGACTGGGGTGTCATACCCATCCGGTAAGGCCATAATAAAATCATCGGCATTGGCAATCCGGGCCGCTTCCTCAACTTCCTGCTCGGAAGCATCAGGACGCCCATAGAGAATGTTCTCCCGGACTGAGACGCCAAAAAGAATAGTCTCCTGAGGCACCAAGCCGATTTGCTGCCTCAAGTCCCTTAGGGAAAGCTCCCTTAGATCGACCCCATCTAGTCGGACTACACCACTGGTAGGATCATAGAACCTCGGTATCAGATTTACCATACTGGTCTTACCGGCACCACTGGGCCCCACCAGAGCCATTATCTCACCGGGCTCTACCGTCAGACTGATGTCTTCCAAAACGGGATGGCCCGGTACATATGCAAAACTCACATTCTCATAAGTTACCCGTCCCTCCACCCGTCCTAGGGTGCGAGGATGGGATGGTTCTTTTACCGAGCAATCTGCATCCAACAGTTCAAATATCCGGTCAGCGGCGCCTAGAGCTTGTTGCCAAGAGCCAAAGGCTCTGGTCAAGGAGTTAACCGGCTGTGAGATCATGCCGATATACCCGAGAAAGCCTACTAGCTCCCCAGGGGTCAAGCGTCCACCCATTACCTCTCGACTTCCATACCAGACCACAACCAACATGCCACTGACTAAGAGTACCTCTGCCACCGGCCAGATTGCCGCCATTAGTTTGGCAGATCGCATGCCCGCCGCAAAGCTCCGCTCATTCTCCTGGGCAAATCGCTCCTGTTCGTGCTCTTCCATAGTGAAGGCCTGGATGATTCGGATCCCTGCCAGGGATTCTTGTAAAATAGCACTGAGATTGGCCACCCGCTCTTGGACAGCTCTGCTCAAGCGACGTAGCCGACCCCCATACAGATTAGCCGCGTACAACAGCATAGGGAATGTCACCAAGGTGATCAGGGCCAGCTTCCAATGGAGGCTGAGTAACATGACGACAATTCCACCGGTAATGATTCCATCTCTCCAAATGTCGGGAAGGCTATTGGCGAAACTATTCTGGATGAGGCTAACATCACTGGTAACTCGGCTGACCGCCTCCCCGGTGCGCCGTTCCTGGTGATACGCCAAGGTTAGCCGGTGCAGCTGTTCCATAATCTGATTTCTAAGCTCTACCACTACTCGTTGAGAGACAAAAGCCATACAGTAAACGGCAGTAAATGTAAAGATACCTTTGAGAGCAAATAGAAGTAGGATCAGCAAGGCAAAGTAATTTAGATACTGCAGTGACTCCTCTAAGGCCCCGTTGCCAATCAGCAGCTGATCAAATAACCCCCGTCCCAGAATCAATGGCAATGCTACCTGTACTGCTGCAAGGATGAGAATGCTAAGCAGGCCTGCTATTAACTGCAGTTTATGTGGCTTCACATAGCTTAGTAGGCGCCGGCCGGTATTGCCTTTGGCATTTTGTGCTGAATCGCGCAACACCTTTCTCCCTCTTTCCAAAAGAACGGAATCCTAGCAATCCAACGCTGCGGCCAAGGTTTCAGCAATCATGCAGGCGGCGCCCCTAGAACCCATTATTTGCTTGAGCCTGCCTGACATCGCCCTTAGCTTATCCGGATGGCGCATCAGATTACCTACAGCGATGGCTACATCTTCTGGACGCAGCTCTCCTTTGAGTTCCGGCACTACTTCTTCTTGTGCTTTCCGATTAGGTAAGGCAGCATAACGGATACGTTTGGCGGCTGCAAGTACTGCTTTCCGCTTGATTGGGCGACCGACCACGGGAATACTTCCTACCAAACCGGGTATCCCCTCTAAAGGAATAGCTTCGGGTTTGTTTAGTGGTGTTACCACTACCATAGGTACCCCTAAAGCCGCCATCTCAGCAGTATTGCTGCCGGGTATAGTGAGTCCCAAGGCAGCCAAACCCATGATATCATATTGCCAACCCTGGACAGCCGGTAAAGATAAACCACCCCATGTCCTGATCTGCCAGATATGCCCTAAAGTTGATGGCGCACACACCCGGGAAAGTGCCACTGCGTCTTCATCTTCTTTGTCGTCAGCACTCAAAATCTCCCCACCGGTGCCTTCCAAATCAGAGTTAGGGTTGGCTAAAGCATCTTCGAAAGAGTCCTCAGTCACAAACGGTGAGACGCTAAGCACAAACTGGACCGCTCGCAGATCACGACTAATAATCTCTGCACTGCGCAGAAGCATCGGTAGCATGTAGCGAAACTCATGGGGGCGACTCCCGGGAAATAGGGCAATAACGGTCCTGTTTTCATCTAGTTGCAGGGTCCGGCAAAAGTCTGCCCGATCCCAGTAAAATTCTATGGCATCCAGCATCAGATCTCCAACGACATATAGCTTGTCCGGAGGAGCCCCCGACTGGATTGCCTTTATCCTCGCCTGATCATCTGGCAAGAGAAATCCCGTGAATCGATTTACCCACTGCACTCGACCCTCGGTGTATGCATAGGCTGGATAGCCCAATCGACGGGCCAGAAGTGCAGCATAGGCTAGGTCTCCGCCCAAGAACAGCACGACCCCGCGGGGGCCCGGCGCAAAACCGGGTAGCTGCCGACCGGTAAGTATGAAAGACAAGAACTGCCGTGCATTGAAGGTCCGCTTTATTTCAGGCAAGGCCGCGATTATCGCGGCCTCCCTCCCACTAGCGAAGGTACAAGGAGGAGTGAAAACAGTGATTTCCGCACCGGAGAGCCGTGCTTTCAAAGCCTTGACTGCCGGTGTGAGCCAGGTTGCTACCTCCCCGGGGCTATTAGCAGTAATGATTATGTCTATCTTGTTTTGTGTCAATTTCTGGTCTTGCCCTTTCTAGACAGCCATCGATCATACCCAGCCATCATCCGGAACTTAGGTTCTTTCTACGTTTGCTTGGTCTTAGCTTGCTGAACGGCAATATCCAGCACGATCTTAGCCGCCCGCGCGATTGCACCCTTTTCCCCCAAGCGTTGCCTAACCTCCTGATAGCCCGCCCGCACTCCCTGGCCTTGGCCATCCTGCCATATCCTGACTAGCTGGGCAGCTATGGTAGCCGGAGTGACTTCATTTTGCAGGAGCTCAGGGATCACCTCTCGCCCAGCCACGATATTGGGCAAGGCTACATAGGGGATTTTGACTATGAGCTTGGCTACATAGTAGGTCGAGGATGATGTTCGATATACAGCTACCTGCGGTATGCCCAACAGCGCTGCCTCCAAGGTGGCCGTACCACAGGCGATAACCGCTAGATCTGCAGCACTGAGAATAGTGTGGGTTTGCCCTTGAATGGCCTTAATGTCCTCAACAAAGCCACTGCCGATCTTGCGGATTTCCTCTTCCGCGGTAGTATGTGCCGCTGCTACCACAGGCTCGATCCCTGGTATCTCTTCCCGCAACTTCTCCACTGCTTTGAGCATGATGGGCAAGAGTCCCCTTATTTCTTGGCGCCGGCTACCTGGCAATAGCGCGATAATGGGATTCTCTCCGGTTATCCCCAGCTTGCCCCGGGCCTCAGCTGGTGGCATTCTCTGAGGTACAATATCCAGTAGAGGGTGACCCACAAACTCCACGTCGGCACCAACCTCTTTGTAGAGGTCATATTCAAAGGGAAATACCGCCACGACCTTGGTAGCGGTTTCCGCCACCTTCTCTGCCCGACCTCGCCCCCAGGCCCAAGCCGAGGGGCTGAGATAGTAAACACAAGGGATTCCCTTCCGTTTAAGGATTTCCGCAAAGCGCATATTGAATCCAGGAAAATCAATCAGCACTACTGCGTCCGGTTGCTGCCTTTCCACTATTTCCCCGAAGCGCAGTAAAACCCGCCTCAATACCTGGGCACTTCGCAATGCCTCGATAAACCCGATACTACTGATGGAGGTAGGATTAAATAGCAGCCGAACCCCGGCTTCTTTCATCAGGCTCCCCCCCATACCAAAAAGCCTTGTGTGGGGCCACTGCCTTAAGATCTCTCGCGCCAAATGAAAACCATGGAGATCGCCGGAAGGCTCACCTGCTACTAGCATTACCTTGAGACCAAGACGCACTTTGATCACTCCCTCCGGTAGGGCTTGAGCTAGACATCGCACGTACCCTGATCATTCACCAAAACAATACTGATACCGGCAGTGTCAGCCTGCCAAACCAAGGTGTCTGCATCAATAACCAGAGTCTTGCCCGCTTCTAAAGCCACCGCCCGCAGGCCGGCAGCTATCGCTGTTCTTAAGGTATCAATGCCGATCGTCGGAACGTCAAACCGCATATCTTGTGAGGGTTTGGCTACTTTCACTGCCACCCCACCCCCCCGGGCTAAAGCCCCTCCCCGAGCAATGGTAGCATCGGTCCCATCGATAGCTTCCACTGCCAACACCGCACCATCCTTTACTACTACAGTCTGTCCAATATCCAGCCCCGCTAGGGCTTTGGCCATTCGCCATCCGTAGTGAATATCTGACCAGACCCCTGGGTCTGGCTCCAGTGCAGTCAATACTCCCGGACCTGGCATGATATCTCCGATCAGATCTGTCTGCGGCCTAACCACAATACCTTCCCGGGCCAAATCATCGACGAAGGCTGCAATGACTGCATTATCGTTCTTCTCCTTCAAACTCGTCAGCAGCTTTTGTGCCCGGCTATCTAGTTGGGGATTGGCAAATAGCAATTCCTTGGAGACCGCACCCAATAGATACGCATCTCTTACCTTTTCTTGTTGGAGAAGATCAATAATAGTTTGCCACTGCCCCAGAGCGACCGGGTAAGTGACCTGGGCTATCTCGGTAAGCTGAGGCAGGACCTCACCTAAAAGGCCCACCACTACCACCCGGTATCCTCTATCCACAGCCCGCTTAGCAAAAACCAACGGTAGATTGCCCTTGCCCGCTAAAATAGCCACGGTAGGCATGCTAACCGCCTCCCTTATCGGCTTAACCTTATATACGGAAAATCCCGCTATTTGGATTGAAGCCACAGCGGGATTCGATATGCTAGAATAACCACTGGATGACCATGGCCGCAATGACGCCTACCAAGAACATGAGTGTAGAACCCTCTGCCCGCCAGGCTTCCCGGCCCCGGAATCGATGGGCATGTTCCCGTACCCCTCTGCCTTCCTTCAGCCACCGCAAGAAATTTCGCCATCCCGGTAAGTAGCTAGGAACAGCCTGGCGGTAGACAGTATAGGCTTCGCCAAATTGCATCTGCAGAAGGGTCTCCTCAACTGGAATCACATAGCGAGTACCTATGACAACCATGCAGATCAACAGTACATATGCCGGCCACCATGCTGACATTACTGTGACCCCTAGCCCCAAGAGAAAGGTACCCCAAGAACCGGGGTTACGCACCAGGCCATAGGGACCCCATGTCACCGGCTTCGATTCCTGAAGGGAGAGGTGGAAGCCGCTAAGATATCCAGCGCTCCAGATACGAAGCAACTCACCCAACAAAAGGAGTATGCCACCTCGCCATAGGGAACCACTTATCGGTTCGGACCAAAGGGCTATTAGAAAGGCCAAAGGTATAGGCAAGATGATGATCAGCCGGTAAACCGGACCTTTTCGTTCGACGGCATCCGCAAATCCTCGGGATCTCAATGCAATACTTTTGCGTGTCATAGTATCCCTACCTACAGATCCCCCTATCGGCACTGCGCAGGAATCTCAGCAAGTGGTCAATCTCTTCATTGCCAGGAAGCTCCTGTTCCATTTGCTCGATGGCCTGTGCCACGTTGAGATTGGAGCGATACAGGATTTTGTAGGCTCTTTTGATCTCCATCCGCAGCTCGGGACTGAGACCATTCCGACGTAAACCAACGATATTAATTCCAAAGGGTTTGGCAGGGTGGCCATCCACGATAATATAAGGGGGAACATCTTTGGTGACCATGGTGTGGGCGCCGATCATGGCCATGCGACCGATCTTTGTAAACTGGTGAATGCCTACCAGACCACCAATCACTACCCGATCCTCGATCGTCACATGCCCGGCAATGCCACTACCATGGGCCACAACGATATTATTGCCCACCTGGCAATCATGGGCCACGTGCACATATGACATAATCAGATTATTATTGCCGATGCGGGTCTCGCCACCGCCACCCACTGTGCCTCTACTGATAGTAGCATATTCCCGGATAATATTGTTATCACCAATAAATAAGTAACTCTTCTCCCCCTTGAACTTCAGATCCTGCGGTTCATTACCTACTACAGCACCAGCGTATATTTTGTTGTCCTTCCCGATCACTGTCCATCCTTCAACAATTACCCTAGAACCGATTTTGGTACCATCACCTATCTCTACATTGGGTCCAATAATGGTAAAGGGTCCAATCTCTACATCTGTACCGATTACTGCATTAGGATCTATGATAGCTGTTGGATGAATCTTCCTTCGAATGGGAACTACTTTGCTCTCCCTTGATATCTCTGTCGGACTCACTACTTCTCCCCCTCTAGGGTAGACCGCCACCGGTCCCCTCTAAGTCAAAAATCCCCACACAAATCTGTGGCGGTCCTGGGGTCACTGTCCTGGGGATGCAAGAGCAAACATAAACTCCGCTTCTGCCACCTTGTCCTCACCGACGAAAGCTACCCCCCGGCACTTGCCGATGGAATGGCGCAGTTGTAGAATATCTACTTCCAGACGCAGCTGATCGCCAGGTATCACCGGTCTGCGGAAGCGAGCCCCATCAACTCCGGCGAGCAGTGGAACTCTCCCCTCTGAGGTTTCGTCTTCGTCAGTACCCATCACAGCTAGTCCACCCACTTGGGCCAGGGCCTCAAGGATTAGCACACCGGGCATGATCGGCCTTTCGGGATAATGGCCGGCAAAATGAGGATCATTTATGGTTACGTTCTTCAGAGCGACTGCCCGTTTGCCTGGCTCCAACTCCAGCACTCGATCCACCATCAAAAACGGGTATCTATGCGGCAGGCGCTCCTGTATGGCCATGATATTCAGCACAAACCCTTCCCCTTTCACGTCTCCCATTGTACTGCCTGTCCCAAAGCCTGTCAAGAAACCCACTATCTGCCGTTGCCCTGTCCAAAGGACTACAATTCCGCTGTAATGATCTGGGAGGAATCACCGATATTCAGGCGGCTAAAGCGCCCCTGAACAACAGCCTTATCTCCAACCAGGGAGTGCTCCAAGAGGATATCGGAGACATAGGCCCCTTCATTAACAATGCTATCTCTGATCAGAGCATTGGAAATCTGAGCACCATTGGCAATGGAAACATAGGGCCCGATCAAGCAGTTTTCGAGCGTAGCGGCGGGATCGATATAGACGGGAGGCACGATAATCACATCTGAGCGATTCGCAAAAGGCGTATAACCATTAGCAGCCAAAAGGTAGCGGTTGGTAGCCAGCAACGTCTCGGGGTTACCACAGTCTAGCCAGTCTTCTACATTGAAGACTTCCATAGGCTCACCGGCATCAATCATCCGCTGCAGACAATCGGTCAGCTGAAATTCGCCTCCCATGCGGATGTCTTCTGCTATGATCCCTGCTAGACTATGAAACAACAAATCACTGTTCTTTATGTAGTAGACTCCGACCACAGCCAGATTCGTAGGTGGCTGCTTTGGCTTCTCCATCAGCTTAGTTATGCGATTACCTTCCAGCTGGACCACACCAAAACTACTGGGGTTGTCCACTTCCCGAACACCAATAGAAGTGATCCCCCGCTGGAGTACTGATTCTAGATCAGCCTGGACGATGGTATCTCCTAGAACAATCAATATCGGTTCATCAGCTTGTACACAATCCTTGGTCAGAAAAATCGCATGCCCCAACCCTAAGCGTTCTTCCTGTTCCACAACCTGGATCTTTAAATCGTATGTATTCTTGACATAATCAACGATTTTCTCGCCAAGGTAACCCACTACTAATACTACTTCATCTACTCCCGCCGGCTGCAAACTATCGAGAATATGTCCTAGGATGGGTTTCCCCGCTACATGCACGAGCGCCTTGGGAACCGTATGGGTCTGAGGCCGTAATCGGCTACCTACCCCTGCCACCGGCAATATTGCTTTCACCGATTACCCACTCCAATCGTCAAGTTACTATGTTTTCGAATTTCCTGCATTAGCCCTTTGTTCAGTCGATGTCCGGAACGGACAGCAAAAATATGGGCTCGCAGAAACCCCAGCAGACCCATGTCGCCTACCACATCCAGAATCTTGTGCCTTACTATCTCATCTTCATAGCGAAGCGCATTCCGATATCCGTCATCATCAACAATCACAACACAATCCAGATCTCCACCACGGCCTAACCCTTGTTGCTGTAGACATTCGATATCCCGCCCGAAGACTAAGGTGCGTGCTTTGGCCAACTCTCGCTCAAATACTGTCTCCGTAATGGTATATTCCCCAAATTGGGTGCCAACTACCGGGTGATCAGTCACGAAAGTATAGGTTATCTTCAATTCCTCTGCCGGTAGGGCTATCATATGGCTCCCATTCTTGGATACCCAAACGGCCTTGTGTAACCGAAAATACCTCCGGGGCACCGCCTGTTTGCTTAGGCCTGCCTTTTGGAGGATATCCACAAAGGTCTGCGCACTACCATCACCCAGGGGAATCTCTCCAGCGTCCAGCTCTACGATGACATTATCTACACCCATCCCCCGTAAGGCCGCGATGAGATGTTCCACCGTCATGACCTGCGCAACACCATTGCCTAAGGTGGTATTCCTATTGGTTGACACAATGTGTTCTACGGTGGCCGGAATTTCCGGCTCTCCCGGCAAATCTGTTCGCCGAAATACGATACCTGTATGGGCAGGAGCTGGCAACAAGCGCATACAAACCGGGATCCCCGAATGCAATGTTTTCCCCGTATAGGCCACGGGTACCCGCAGCGTTTGCTGCTCTGTCAAGGTCCCACCTTCTTCCTCAACCAGATGATCCAATTCTTTGGGGAATCACTCCCTTAATTCTCTTTCGTTCGAGGCGAAAGCCTCTGTTTCCTTCTTATCATCTGCCAAAGTGAATGACTTTAGTTACACTGTCCTAAGCCACCAAGAGACGCTTGTATTTTTTGCCAATCTCCGACTGGGGCTGTGCAAAGATCTCAGTTGGTATACCTTCCTCTACTGTTTTCCCGTGATCCATAAGGATAATGCGATCAGCTACTTTGAGAGCAAAGGAGACTTCGTGGGTTACGATGATCATTGTTGCCCGCGTACTTCGAGCCAGATCCTCCATAACATCCAGAACTTCACCTACTAATATGGGATCCAAAGAAGCTGTGGGCTCATCCAAAAGCATTATTTCGGGGTTCAGAGCAAGGGCCCGGGCAATCCCCACCCGCTGCTGTTGGCCACCGGACAGCTCTCGTGGCAGGCTGTCGCGATTCTCGCTGAGACCAACCTTATTGAGAGCCTCTAGAGCTCTGATCTCCGCTTGCTTGGAATCCATACCACTTAATACCGGCCCAAACATGACATTTTCCTTGACAGTAAGCCTTTGGATCAGGTTGAAATGCTGAAACACAAAACCTACCCGCCGACGAAACCTAAGGAGCTTTTCAGGTGACATATCGACAACAGATTTGCCCTTAAAAAAGATCTCACCACTGTCCGGTTCTGTCAGGCGATTGATGCAGCGAATTAAGGTAGATTTACCACAGCCACTAGGGCCCATGACAACCAAGATCTCACCCTGTGAGACATTTAGGCTAACGCCATCTAGGGCCTGTGTCTTACCATAGCTCTTCTTCAGATCATATAGCTGTAACATGGCATTCACCTCATTTTGGCGAAGGTAGTCCCTTTGCCCTCCAACCCATGTTGTATCTGGATGCGGGTTTCACTAGGAAATATCGTTGTTTGGTGGTTTGACTATTGCTACTTATCTTATTCCAGCTATTGGTAGTCCAAGAGTTTGAGCACCATCAGCTGCAGGCCTCGATGCAGAAGCGTGCATCGCCGAAGGGCAGTCTTCCGTCTATGCTGCAAATCTGGCTATGTCCAATCCCTGGCTGGAAGGCAAAGGCACTACCCTCACTTTACTAAATCTCACAGTATACCGGTTGTCCTTGGGTCAGCTACTTAAATCGTTGCCGGCGACGATTGAGCAAGTACATGATGCCGGGGCGACCAGAGGGGATTATTATCTCCCGCATGATCTGCACATAAGATAGTCCAAGTGCCTGGCCGGCCATCATTTCACTTGTGTCTATTGGGCTGAACTTCTCCGAAAAGGCAGCTATCAATAGGCCAAGGATGGCACCCACCATAGCTACATGCCCAAGATTGATCAAAGGTATCTGGGCTCTGGCTGCTATATAGACCAAGAGCAAGAGCACTGCTCCCAAGGCTGTTCCCAGAATCTTGACAGGATCAAACCATTTTCTCCACCCTTTAGTTGCCCGTTTCTGGCAGGTTACTTGCCGCATAGTGCTGAACACCGCAGCATGGTCCATTACTAAGGACATGAAGGTAAAGACCACCGCCAAGAGCCCGGCAATGGTAGCCCGCACTTCCCTGAGTACCCTGACCAATTCAGCTCTGGCATCAGGATTGATTACCGCTACCGGCGTGGCGAAAGTGGTCACATACTGATTGTCTAGGGTTTCCCGGATCACAGTCTGTGCCGCTTTACTGTCCACGGCCCCCTTATCTATGATTAGCTGGATCCGCTCACCGGGAATTACCTCACCGGCAATATAGCGGTCAATCAACTTGATCGATTGCCCAATCTCCTCGTCCTTTAGGTCAGGAAGACTATCTTTGACTTTGCGAATCTGTTCAATAATGGCCTCAATATCCACTGCCTGAACGGCATTGATCCGCCCGGCAATATTGGTCAAGCTTTCCTGCATGGCCTGGACATCCAGATTCTGTAGTGAAGTGATATCAGATTCGCCTTCAGTCCCTACCAGGCTTCTGAATAGTTTGTCCATCAACAGTGATATCACTAGACCTCCGGGGGCTGTGTCATTCCCCACCATTCCGCTATTCAGTTGACTAATCTGCTGCTGCAGTTGATCAAGTTGAATAAGGGCCTTCTCAAAGGTTTTCAGAGTGTCTTCGGCATTGGCAACAGTATCATTGGCGGCGCTGGCCAAACCCTCCAGTTCGTCTAGCAATACCACACTTTCATCGATGGTCTGGATTAGCTGATAGCGTTCATTGGTAATATTGACTTCTCCGATACTCGATCCTACACGGTTATCACCGGTGATCTTGTAGCCGGTTCGAATCATGGCTGGTGTGATATCGGAAATATCGCCTTGGATAATCACACCGGCAGCCTCACCATTGGCGATCTCAGTAATCTCCACGATAATGTTGTCCTTCTCCACCGGGTCATTGGGGCTTAGGCCTATCCCTGCCGCCCCCTGCAGCACGATCCTATTGCCGACATGAAGGGGCTCTAGACCGGTTATGGGGATCCGAACTTGAGACGCATAGCTCAAAAGGAAGGCTTTCATCTCTGTTAAGGTCTTGATAAACGATTTGGATGTTTCTCCTTCACTGTCCAATGTGACATTATCCAGCACTGTGGGGTGGTATCTGTCCTGTAATGCATTCATTATCTGAGTGGCCGTCTTACCAATATCCTCAACTTCATATCCCATAGGGAAACGCACTTCCAAAACCTGGTATCGGTCCAGAATCTCTTGCACAGCGTTGCTTACCGCTTGACTGTCTTCCACGGATTGCAGCAAGACATAGAGATTATCGGAATCTCGAAATACAAAGCGCACCCCTGGTAGTGTTTCTACTTCATCGATGATCTGGTTGCGAAAACCGGCATGTACTCCCCGGATCACCACACTAGGTTCAATCATCATGGTCATGCCGGCACTACCGGGCAAATCGTAAAGAGTGCTCCGCAGGCTTTGCAGTCTTTCTTTTGTCTCCAGTTCCTTAGGAAGATCCAGGAAAATGTTGGCCTTACCGGCAATGGATACACTTTCCTTAAATCTGGCACCTGGGAGGTCTTTCTCAATCAACTCCTTCAGTGCTTGGATACCGGCATCCTTGGCTTCTTCCCGCAGATGCAAAGTCAAATCATATTCACCATATTCGCCGATCAAACCATCAATAGTGTCACCAAAGTAAGCATCAACGGCGTGAGCCACACCTGCTGACAGGATCGTCCCCACCAGGATGCTGACCAAGATGAGTACCAACCAGTCTTTAGCGAAGCCATCGCGAAAAAGTGCCATCATTGCCGTTGATCCCCCCCATCCGAGCAACATTATAACATGGGGGTAATGGGCAAATCATATGCAATTCCTGCAGCTAGCGGCACTTGTTCCATAGCATGACCATTAATTGTAAAAGACGGGCACTCTTGCCCGCCTGCTCTGCTCATGATGGTCTTAGAGTCCTCACCCTCGGCAGGGCTTGGACTCAGTCTATTCTACTCCTTATCCTCCGATGTGTCACTATCAGATTCCAGAATAAACTCGGCATATGTAGGCCCATACACTACCGCTTCATCGGTGGACAGATTGATTACCACTTTAGTACCGGTTAAGACATTGCCCTCATTGGTTTCCAGTCGAACATTGCCGGTGAGTATGGCCAGCTCCTGCCCATCATCATAGTCCAGTTCATCAGCCCAAGCCTTGCGCTCAGCCTCTATTACCCGTACCTCACCCCGGGCCAGCACCCTATTGCCTTCTTCCTCTACCTGCATCCATTGAGACCATACCTCCAGCTTCGTATCACCGGCTCTATCTCCCTCGGTTTCCCGTTGCTTGAGATATACATTGCCTTCCAGAACATACATCTCTTGGGCAAAATCTGCCTGCATTCTCTCGGCTTGAGCATCAGTATCCTTTTGGGCAATCGTCACATTGCCACTTAACTCCGCCGTGTCATCACTTTGATTATAGATCAGTTTCTGGGCAGTTAGTCGGCTGTTTCGAACGAGAATTTCCACATAGCCTTGTAAAGGCTCGATCATCGCTATCTTCTGCTTGAGATCAAAGGTGCCGGCCTCGGCATCCAATGCTTCTGTATGAATACGCACTTTGACCAAGTCCTTATCCTTGCTTTGCCCTTCCTTCCCGGGATCGGCAGCGGCCACCCAATCTACGCTGGGGCCAAGAAACCCCAGAAGGACACAGACCAATACAAAGCCACTTACCAGCCAACCTAGTCTCCTCGCCACCTTACTTACTCCCATCTTGTTGCCCATCCCCTTCCTTGCTCGGCTGCTTAACTTGTCTAGTTTCACCGATGGTGAATTCTATTTCTCCAGGCCCGATCAGTCGTAGCTCTTCTCCTTGTCGATCATAAACGATCTGCTCAGCCCAAATGGTATGCCGATCATCCCACATTACCACATCACCCTGAAGATAGAGCCGGTCAGTCTTGGCATGAGCCTCCAGCTGTTTACTGGTGGCATTGAGTCCATTGATCTTGAGCTGGGCCGGTACTGGAACCGTCAACACTTCGGCACTCCCATCCCATTGCAGTCTTTGACTTTGAAAGATCATTTCTCCTTCTCGGGTAACACTAATGTCCCCCTCTAGCTCAAAATCATCCTTTTTCTCAAGCCATTGGCCCGCCCCAGCGACAATGCCATAGGCCGGTTCCCCTTCCTGGTAAATAACCCCATCCTTCAATCCCTCAAAATTGACTCGATCACCATCCTCGGTCCGTTTGACTATATCGAAAAAGAGCTGGTATTGCTTCATTCCATCCTTCCGACCGATAAACTCAACCCCGGTAAACTGAGTAGGAGGTTCTCCCTCCGCCGGTGGATGTGATGAAGGTGGTGCTTGGGAGGGAGGCTCACCTTGCCCCAAGGGCAGATAGTCTAGTCGAATCAGGACCAAAACCGTGACTACCAAGACTAGACTGGCAGCTATTATTAGTCTTAATCTCTTCGGCAAGGGCAACACGACCTCCCTCTCATTCATGCCTACGGTGGCATGTTCATGCTTGGGCCTAATCACGCTTTTCCACACCGACCGAGAGCTGGAAAGCCAAAAGGCTTAATTGCCTCCAGCGGATTGAGAGACTTGGGAGATTAGATCAGCCAGACCATCTACCTTCACATCCAACTGATCCCCGGCCCCCATGGTTAGTCTGGTTTGGGGCAAAGCGTTAATTGAGTATTCCACCCATGCGGTTCCATTCAGCTGATCATAGCGGAATCGTAGCTCCCGACAGTGGAGATCTAAAGCCAGCATGGCACTGCTTTTTGTCCACTCTTCTTTCACACCACTGTATCCTGCTACATATTCAAATCTCCAGCGATGGGGAAGAGTGATCTGTACCTGACCATCCAGACTATCCCATTTCTCATGTGTGAAGCTATAACTAGTACCGGCTCGCAAGAACAGGTTGTCCCAAGGCATGAGGCTGATCATGCCCCTAGCGCTTTGCCAAGTATCATCTTCCAAATCATAGCTTGCCCAAACATTCAATTCATATCGCTCATCAGGGCGAAGGTGAACCTGGCCCGCTAAATTATTGAAAGTACCACTCCAGAAATCATACCCCGTTCCTATACTGGCACCAAAGGTAGGAGTCCGCCACGAGACTCGACCACTGAGGGTTTCTGAGTTCTTTAGTTCATCAAAGAGGAATGGAGAAGAACCAATCACCCACTGGTCCTTATATGAAAAGTCCAGGGTCAGGGGGTCAAGGGGGCGCACCACCAACCTAGGATAGGAGGTGATCACTACACGGGACATATCTGCCTCGGGTGTATCCAGGACAAGCCGACCATTGTCAGTATCCTGATAGGATACTAGGCTTTTATAGGCATCGAGCTCTATTGAACCATCATAGGTTACATAGGCTTTGGGACCTAGGTTGAACCGCCTGGTGGCAATGCCTCCCTCCAAGGACAGTTTGTTGCCCTCCAGCCCCAGTTCCTTTGGGTAGGTCTCCCGATAGTGACCAGCCCCAACCTTCAGGTATGCAGGCAATCGCCCATCCAATAGGCTCCAGCCTCGGGATTGCCAAGTGATCTCCGGCATTCGCTGCAGTGTTTCCCACGTGAAGGACGTGTACCGTTTCCCTCGTAAAGCTGGATGAACGTCTTGCTCCAGCCTCAATGACAGCTGATTGTTGGCAGTGGTGCGCAGTAGGTTATGGTCATATAGAACATAGCTTCCCGTACTATCTTCCGGCCCCATGCCCAAGAAATGCCCGGAGCTGGACAATTGCCAAGTATCACTGAGACGGCGACGGTACTTCCAATCCAGCTCAGTTTCTGTGGAAAACTGATTCGCTTGGATACGCCTGTGCTCGCCCTTGAGAGTGTAGGTTTCTGTTTTGCCATTCTTGGCCAGTTTTATGCTGGGTTCCAGTTCCCATTTATCCTCTGCCTGCCCTACTGCCGGCTGTAGCCAGTACTCTGTCCCTAATTCTACCTTCACTTCCGGGTTTAGCTGCCAGCTGTGGGACCAGTCACCTTCCCAGGTAGTAATGTCACTTTGCGGATTATGCAGCCGGTAGATAGAGACTTGACCTTTCCCCGCTGAGCCCCGGTCATAGTAGGTATGGTCAACACCTGTCCCAAACCCCTTTTTCTGCATATAGTCCAGATGCAGCTTCCCATAGGATTCAGGCCCCCGATAGTAATTGTACGCTGTCTTGATAAACCAACCTTCACTTGGACTGTACCCAATCTGGGGCAACTCCAAGGAACTCTCCCGCCCCAAGGGTATAACCAGATACGGCCAGTAGAATAGCGGAATCCGGCCCTCCCAGTATGACACACGACGGATGACCATTTTGTCATCGGGATAGATCTCCAATTCACCGGCCTGTAGATAGAAATGCGGGTGATCTAGATCACAGGTGGTAACTTTGCCTCCATGGATGAAAATCGCGTCAGCTTCTGTTTCAATCGTCTCGCCCCGTACATATATATCACCCTTGAGACCTTCGCCTACCACCACGGCCTTAGCCTCACCGATCTTGGCCTTCTGATGCTTGAAATCATATTCAAGGTTCTCACTCTGAACGTATTGGCCCCCTTGCTCGATCTGTACATGACCACTAAAAAGGGCCAAATTCTCCTCAGTAGCATAGTGCAGCCAATCCGAATAGATAACCATATCCCGGTAGTGGATTTGAACACCATCTTGGGCGATGATCTCTTTACCACCGGCTAGAATTTGAATGAGGCCTTCTGCCCTGACTACTACCCGTTCGTCCGAGTCGGCAGCAACTAACGTCGATGCCGAAAACGCAAACATAAGCGTCAGGCAAGCAAGAACTAGACATAACTTCTGTATAGACATTCCCCGGCCCACTTGATTGCTCCTCGCTCCTCTCCCTAGCTCCCTTTATAACTCCTCAGTTGAGGCAGAAAGGGGCAGGGTGGGAATTTCGGTTCATGGGGTAGCGATAGCCGCTACGTTTCTAGAGATCTTTCGCTTTGGGCCGAGTAATACCTTCTGGCGATTAACGCCAGATAGACTATCAGCCGGCCAAAACTCCCAAGAGAATCTGCTCAATTTGCTGTCCTTTTGTCGAAATCCCCTGGGTTTGGCGGTTTAGGATGTCCAAGGTTTTGGTATCATTGCCAACCTGCAGGTACAGACTAGCCAATACTACCTCCAAATCACCTGTGTTCAGCCCCAGGTACTCTAGCTGCAAATGAGGCTCACCCTCTAAGGCCTGTTCTAGGCGGGCAATAGCTTCTTTGTTCCTGCCGGCAGCTGCCTCCACCCCGGCCAGCCCTACTTGCGCTTCTGCCACTTTGCCCAGATTCAGAGCTTTTTGGAAATGTCGCCGGGCTGTTTCGCAACTCTCCCCAGACCGCAGATAAAGCCATCCCCAAGCCAATTCATACATGCTTTCCTGTTCCGGCTCCCGGGGATTGTCTCTAAGGGACTCCAGATGACCTCTGGCAGCCTTCCACTCTCCGGCCACGATTTGACGCCACGCTGCTTGACTTATCTCATCAAAACTATCCAGATTACCGATAAACTCTACCCGGATCTTGGCCCCTTGTACGCCGACCGTTTCCACACCTTGCCACCTAAACTGCTGCCCTGTATCGGGATCTTGATAGGACACTACGATCTCTTGAGAACCCAAGGGGATCCCATTGATCTGGAAGCTGCCATCCTCTGCAGTCGTGACTATGTGACTCTTTCCGGCCACAGTCACCAACAGCTTCTGACCGGCTAAGGCGCCTCCCTCCGGGCCATAGGCCACTCCCTTGATCAATCCCTTAGGGGTCTTAGGGCCACAGCCTGCAGCAATGATCACTATGATTAATAGGATTAGCCCGCCGAATCTAAACCGTCTGCCACTCTTTACCGAGTCCTGGCACCTTTGGCTGGATATATGCTGGTTTTTTGCTTGCTGCTTCTTTGACATATCAATTGCTCCCTCCTGCTCTAAGTCTACTGTTGGCCCTTACCCTACTCCAGTTGTAGGGTCTCCCGCACGTTGAATTCTTCACCGGATTTGGTGCCCTTCACTAGCAGCAGTACCTGTCCTTGGCCCATGGTTCGTCGTTCGAAGGGTTCGGTCAGGTATAAGCCTTTTGCCGTCCATGCCTGTACTATACTCAGCTGTTTATCACCGGCAACCCCACTCACTTCCACTTCGGGTGATGTGTCCAGCTCGGCCGGTGCCTTTACCAAGACAGTATAGCGCCCCGGAAGTAGTAGATCGGGCAAAGCAAAAGCCTGCAAACTCATAGGAGGTGAGCTAGGAACTCCCAGTGTCACGTTTACCTTTCGATCAGCTCCGGTGTTAGTTATAACTAGGATGGACTCTGTTACATCACTACCTGGTTGACGCTGATAGCTAAGCTCTCCATCTGACTGCCTAAATTCACGTACCGTCACTTGACCATCAGCCCGTCTTTCTACTAGCCGTGCTGCCAGTCCCGGTTCACCATTTAACTGGATAGATAGACCGTTGCTCCCCGCATCATTCAGACGCCAGTAACGGCTGATCCAAGCCGGCACAATGCAGTTGCTATCGGGCAACTCCGGTACAGATGAGCTCTTTAATCCTAAAGCGAGATCAGAGTAACCGTAGCGGCTCTCTGGCAGATCAAAAGCGTTGGCCACAGCCCAATCTGCTAGCACATCCTCGAGATTAGTATCATAGCCGGCCAAATACTCTCCCAGAGCCTCCAGCCGATTGGTCCTGGGATCTTGAAACAGGCGTCGCAAATGTCCCGGGCTATAATGCTCTGAAAGGTAGATCATATAGGCATAGGCAGCACCATAGTCCTCATAGCGCTGTCGCCATTCAATCAAAGAAACACTGCTATAGGAGCGAAGATAAGCCTGAATCGAGCTGAAGTCCCAGTAATTAGTCTGCCCGGTGACCTTTCCCACCAGATACCCGGAATACATGGCCATCCCTTCGGCAAACCAGATGTTATCTGGGGAGTAATTCCAGTTGTAGTTCCACTGCACCAGATGGGTAAATTCATGGGTTAGTGTTTGCAAGACAGTATCTAAGCCAAAGCCCAATACCTGAGAGTTGATGTAGATCATCTCTCGCTCATTACTATTTGAGACCCACTGGTTGGAATACTGATTGCGGGAATCAAAATAGCCACTGATGTTGGCGGCATCCAGAGCTGTGATCAAGAGCGTCACCTGATTATTGCCATCGATATCCGATTCGGTACCGAAGTATTCATTGATCACAGGGTAGACTGTGTGCTCAAATTCACGGGCCAGAGATTCGATGACCCAGTCGTCAACTGATATTCCGGACTCGACGTAGATGTTCAGGTGCCCGCTAGGAGCGTCACTTAGAGGATAACGGAGATTGGCCGTAACCTCGCGCATGCCACTACTGCTAAAGAAGGTCACATAGAATCTGTCTTGTAAAGGTAGGGGGCTTCCCGTGTTGCCCAAGAGTGAGAAAGCCGCGGTGCTGACTGGACGTATAGGACGTGTAGCTAGAGGACCATCGGCCGCCACCGGTGGAATAAGGGGCGTGCCACTGACCAACTGGGGGCCGGCAAGCCCTTGCTGAGGTAACATGAGCATGAAGAACAAGGTGAGACTGAAAAGCCAAACAGATCTGCGATGCAACATTGAGGGATGGCCTCCTTATGTGTTGGGCATTCCCTGCCTAAAGGTAAACCATCCCTGGTGCCTAAAATACCATACAAGGGTCACAATAACCCGTGGTTCCACTAATCTGCGAGACTAACGACTTAGCTTCAAGAGACTTGCTCCCAAACCACCAAAGAGCAGATTGCCCAGCCAAGCCGCCAAAAGTGGGGGAAGTAGTCCGTTAGCCCCCAGAGACCGAGCAATCGATGTAACGATATAGTACAAGAACATAATCACCAAACTGAGCACAACCCCGACCATCCGACCTCCCCGACCAAAGTAAAAACACAACGGAGCACCCAAAAGCACAAAGACAAGGCTAGCCCAAGGTAAGGCCAACTTAAGATGATAATCTACCACGAAGTCGTCGACGCGTAGGCCGCTCTTTTGGAACAACTCGATATGCTCCCCCAACTCTTGTCGACTCATTTCACTTGTGGTCTTTTGTTGGCCAAAAAACCGTTCTGGCTTGCCACTTAGAGGCAGTTCCATGTGCTCAAAGCGCACCTGCCCCTTTACGAAACCATCTTCATCAAGCTCCTGTACTGTACCATTGTGCAAATACCACCTGCTCTCGCCATATTCGCCGGTGGCGGCGGTAATCAGCCGGGGGTAGGGACCGGCCTTGATGTCATAGACCATGATCTCCTGTAATTGTTTCCGCTGGCTATCGACTCGGCCAATATAGAAGAAACGGTCTTCCGAATCCCGGAAAAACACTTGCTCTTCTACAGAAGGTGGTGCATCTTGAAAGATAATGCGACGAACCAAGTTCGCCTCTTTATGGTTCATCTCCGGTACTACCTTCTCATTGGCGACATAGGTGATGCCACTTACCGCCATCCCCAACACCAAGAGCGGGGCTACCATCCTGGAAAGGCTCAAGCCTGCCATCCGCATAATCGTTAGCTCATTATCTTTAGCCAAACGGCCAA
>JAAZLW010000185.1 GCA_012799135.1 Bacillota bacterium
GTGGATACGGCAAAGCGGACGGGAGCCGCTGTTTCAGGACCTATCCCACTGCCGACGGAACGCAATGTCTATACAGTCCTGCGTTCAGTGCACATCCACAAGGATTCACGTGAGCAATTTGAGATGCGCACTCATAAACGATTGATCGACATTCTAGAGCCGACACCCAAGACGGTCGACGCCCTGATGCGACTGGACCTACCGGCGGCGGTTGATATCGAAATCAAGCTATAGAGTAGAATGTCATTTTTATCGGTGCAGGCAGTGCAAGGGGGTGTAACAGATGCCAAAAGGGATTTTGGGTCGCAAACTAGGCATGACCCAGATCTTTACCGAAACCGGAGAACTGTTGCCAGTTACTGTCATAGAAGCAACACCCAATAGCGTAATCCAAGTCAAGAGCCAGGAGACAGATGGGTATGAGTCGATTCAAGTCGGTTTCGGTGAAAAGCGTGAGAAGCTATTGAGCAAGCCCGAGAAAGGGCACCTAGCCAAGGCTGGGGCCAAAGGTATTCGGTATCTGAGGGAGTTTCGCTCGGAAGGTGTGGCGGAATTTCAAGACCTGAAGGTGGGAGATACCGTCGGGGTTGACATCTTCAAAGCCGGAGAACTAGTTGATGTTACCGGTACGACAAAGGGCAAGGGTTTTGCCGGTGTAATCAAGCGATGGGGCTATGCTCGGGGCCCGATGGCGCATGGTTCCAAGTACCATCGGGGAGTTGGTTCTCTAGGAGCCACCGGTCCGGCCAGGGTATTTAAAGGACGCAAATTGCCGGGCAGAATGGGGAATGTTCGCCGAACCATCCAGGGCCTGGAGATCGTTCGAGTAGATCAGGAGCGCAACTTGCTCTTAGTAAAGGGCGGCGTACCGGGGGTTCGGGGTAGTCTGGTGAGAATCCAGGCCAGTGTGAAGAGTGCTAGGTAGATTGGCAAGCCAGTAGACGTATTTAGGAAAGGGGGCAGATCCGATGCCGAAAGTCGCTGTATATGATATGCAGGGCAGCACCGTGGGTGAGCTTGAACTTAATGATGAGATTTTCGCTGCTCCGGTGAATGAAAGCCTGATGCATCAGGCTGTGGTCATGTATCTTGCGAATCAGCGGCGTGGCACCGCAGCCACTAAGACCAGGGGTGCGGTCAGAGGCGGTGGTCGTAAGCCCTGGCGGCAAAAGGGTACAGGGCGAGCCCGACACGGGAGTATCAGGTCACCTATCTGGGTAGGCGGCGGCGTCACGTTCGGACCTGAGCCGCGGGACTATAGGCTCTCCATGCCGAAAAAAGCCCGCCGACAGGCACTGAGATCGGCTTTGTCATCGAAGGTTGCTGCAGGCAACTTGATTGTCTTGGATCAACTGGAATTTGAACAGCCGAAGACACGGGAAATGATGGATGTTTTACGGAATTTGCAGGTAGAAGGGAAAGCCCTAATCGTCACCTGTGATGATGGACGCAATGTGTTATTATCTGCTCGCAATATTCCTGGGGTGGCCACCAGCAGGGCACGGGATCTCAACGTTTATACGGTACTGAACAGCGAACGGCTGATCTTGACGAAGCAAGCTGTTCAGCTGATTGAGGAGGTGCTGGCATAGTGGCAGACCTAAGGGATGTTATCAGGCGACCGATAGTCAGTGAGCGGACAATGGCCTTGATGGAGCAGAACAAGTACACTTTCGCTGTAGATATAAAAGCCACTAAGCCCCAGATTAGAGAAGCAGTAGAGCAAGCGTTCAACGTAACAGTAGAGAGAGTCAACACCATGCGAGTAGTTGGTAAGAAACGCCGTATGGGCAGATATGAGGGCAAACGTCCAGATTGGAAAAAGGCCATTGTTACTGTCAAAGAGGGCGAGAGTATAGAGTTGTTTGAAGGGCTATAGACGCAGTAGGACTCACCTGGGTAGCAGCGATAGCGTTATGGCTGCCCAATGTTAGGGGATTATTGGAGAGTAAGGAGGGGAAAACAAGTGGCGATTAAGAAGTTCAAACCGACTTCACCGGGACGACGGAGTATGACCGGATTTACCTTTGATGAGATAACCAAGACAGAACCGGAGAAGTCGCTACTGGCTCCCCTGTCTGGAACCGGTGGTCGCAATAATCGGGGTCGTAAGACCTCTCGCCATCGTGGTGGCGGGCATAAGCGGAAATATCGCATCATCGATTTTCGACGAGATAAGGATGGTATTCCAGCCAAGGTTGCGGGCATTGAATATGATCCTAACCGGTCTGCTCGCATCGCACTATTACACTATGTGGATGGCGAGAAGCGGTATATCCTGGCCCCGGTAGGTTTACAGCCAGGGGACACGGTGATGTCGGGATCAGAGGCCGACATCAAGCCGGGGAATGCGCTCAGACTGAGGGACATTCCTATCGGTACGATGGTGCATAATATTGAGTTGTATCCTGGCAAAGGTGGCCAGATGGTAAGGGCTGCGGGTACAGCGGCACAGCTCATGGCCAAAGAAGGCAAGTACGCAACATTGCGTTTGCCGTCCGGAGAGTTTAGGATGGTGTTGCTTGAGTGCCGGGCCAGTATCGGTCAGGTAGGGAACGTTGATCATGAGAATATCACCATTGGTAAGGCCGGTCGCACTCGGTGGTTGGGCAGAAGACCGCAGACAAGAGGTATTGCCATGAATGCTGTCGACCATCCCCATGGTGGTGGTGAAGGCAGGGCTCCTATCGGTATGTCGACACCATTGACTCCCTGGGGTAAGCCTACCATCGGTGCCAAGACCCGGAAGCGGAAACTTTCGGATAAGTATATTGTGCGGCGGCGTAGTACCCGCTAAGGGCGGATCAGGTCAATCCCTTGGTGGAGGAGCTTTGTCACCCCAACAAGGGATAGGCCCGGTACCACTGGGGAAGGGAGGATTGATGCATGAGTAGGTCACTGAAGAAGGGGCCATTTATAGATGATCACTTACTGAAAAAAGTCAAGACGATGAACGAGAAGGGCGAAAAACGGGTGATCAAGACTTGGTCCCGCCGTTCGACGATTTTTCCCGAGCTAGTGGGGCACACCATTGCGGTACATGATGGTCGCAAACATGTTCCGGTCTATGTTACGGAAGATATGGTGGGCCACAAATTGGGCGAGTTTGCTCCCACTCGGATATTCAGGAGCCATGCCGGGAGTGAAAGATCATCAGCAGTCAGGTAGCTGATAAGGGGGTTAGAGGGATGGAAGCCAGGGCAGTAGCACGACATGTAAGGATATCACCCCGCAAGGCCCGGCAAGTGGTGGACGCAATCCGGGGTAAAGAAGTAGAGGAAGCTCTAGCAATTCTGCGTCATGCCCCGAAGGCTGCCTCCAGTGTCGTAGAAAAGACGTTGCGGTCAGCCATGTCCAATGCTGAGAACACCCACGAGATGGATGGCGAGAGGTTGTATATAGCCCGGGCGTATGTAGATGAAGGCCCGACTATGAAACGCATCCGACCGCGGGCACGGGGTATGGCCTACAGGATACGGAAGCGAACCAGCCATATTACTGTGGTTTTGGCAGAAAAGGAGGAATAGATGCGTGGGGCAGAAGGTAAACCCTATCGGTTTACGGGTGGGTATCATCCGGGATTGGGAGGGTAAATGGTATGCTGGGAAACGTAACTATGCAGACTTACTTCACGAGGATCTGGCCCTGCGGAAGTTAATTAAAGAGCGCTTTTATACCGCGGGCATTTCCCGGGTGGAGATAGAACGTGCAGCAAACCGGTTAAAGATTACCGTACACACCGCTAGGCCAGGTATGGTGATTGGCAGAGGTGGTGCGGAAGTTGATGGTCTTCGCAAAGAGATCGAAGCCATGACCGGGCGGCAGTGTCAGATCAATATTGTAGAAGTCAAGGTGGCAGAGCTGGATGCACAGCTGGTCGCCGAGAATATAGCCTTTCAGCTAGAGCGGCGAATATCTTTCCGACGGGCCATGCGCCAAGCACAGCAGCGGGCCGTCCGGATGGGTGCTAAAGGGATCAAGATTTGGGTATCCGGCCGACTAGGTGGAGCGGAGATAGCCCGGACCGAGTGGACTCAAGAGGGCAGTATACCGTTGCATACCTTGAGAGCAGATATTGACTATGGTTTCACAGAGGCTGATACCACCTATGGGCAGATCGGAGTTAAGGTCTGGATCTATAAGGGAGAGGTCCTCCCTGAGAAGGGCAAGCCATCAGAGGGAGGCGAATAAAGGATGCTGATCCCCAAGAGAGTCAAGTATCGCAAGCAGCAGAGGGGTCGAATGAAGGGGAAAGCAGTAAGGGGTTCTACGGTGACCTTTGGGGAGTACGGCCTGCAGGCCCAGGAACCCGGCTGGATCACCAACACCCAGATTGAGGCTGCGCGAATTGCCATGACCCGTTATATCAGGCGGGGAGGCAAAGTATGGGTAAAGATTTTTCCGGATAAACCAGTGACGGCGCGGCCGGCAGAGACCCGTATGGGCAAGGGTAAAGGAGCTCCGGAGTATTGGGTAGCGGTAGTCAAACCGGGCAGAGTTTTGTTTGAGATCGCTGGTGTGCCCGAGGATTTGGCGAAGGAAGCCATGCGATTGGCGGCCCACAAGCTACCGATTAAGACTAAATTCATCACGCGTGATCAGTTAGGTGGTGAGGCGCATGAAGGCTGAGGAGATCAGAGCCATGACATCGGAGGAGTTAGGGCGGAAGCTGGATGATCTCAAGGAAGAGTTGTTCAATTTGCGATTCCAGATGGTCACAGCGCAGCTCGATAATCCCATGCGGATCCGGGAAGTGCGCCGGAACATCGCTCGAGTAAAGACGGTTATGAGAGAGCGGGAGTTAGGGATTGCCCGCTAATGGTCTTGTGAAGAGGGGGTGTGGTTATGGACGAGAGAAATCTGCGCAAAAGTCGCGTGGGGATGGTTGTTTCCGACAAGATGGATAAGACTATCGTGGTACAGGTGGAACGGCGGGTGAAACATCCTCTCTATGGGCGAATCATCAAGCGTAGAACTAAGTTCAAGGTTCATGATGAGAAGAATACCGCCGGTATCGGAGATCGTGTGCGGATCATGGAGACTCGGCCGCTTTCCAAGGAAAAGCGGTGGCGGTTAGTAGAAATCTTAGAAAAAGCTCGCTAAGGAAATTAGCCCTAGCTATGTTAAGCCAGAAGATCACTGGTGGATTTGTGTCGTGGGGAAAGGAGGTACGGGTCATGATTCAGCAAGAGTCCGTTGTAAATGTGGCTGACAATTCGGGAGCCAGGAAACTGCTTTGCATCCGGGTTCCGGGAGGGACCCGACGGCGGTATGCCCGGGTAGGCGATGTGATTATTGCAACTGTCAAAGAAGCAACGCCCGGCGGCGTGGTAAAGAAGGGTGATATCGTCAAGGCCGTGATCGTTCGGACCCGGAAAGAGATAGGCAGACGAGACGGTTCTTATATCCGCTTTGACGAAAACGCAGCGGTGGTGATCGATAACCAAAACAACCCCCGCGGTACCCGCATTTTTGGGCCGGTGGCCCGGGAGCTTCGGGACGCGAATTTCATGAAGATCGTGTCTCTCGCTCCGGAAGTGTTGTAGTTCCATGGGAAGGAGGTTGGAGCCAGTGGCCGTTAAAGCTCACGTCAAGAAAGGTGACCGGGTTTATGTTCTGTCTGGAGAAGACAAAGGCAAATCCGGTAAGATACTAAGGGTGCTTCCCCGGGGAAATAGGGTAATTGTAGATGGTATCAATATAGTCAAGAAGCACACCCGGCCGACCCGTACCAATACGCAAGGTGGCATTGTCGAGAGCCCTGCCCCCATGGATGCCTCTAAGGTTATGTTGATCTGCCCGAGCTGTGAAAAACCGAGCCGGGTCAGAAGAGAACGGGGTGCCAGTGGGGTTGTGCGGATCTGCAAGAGATGCGAAAAGCCCATTGATTAAGGGTGTGGAAGGAGGGACGCATGATGCCACGGCTGAAAGATAAGTATGACAAAGAAGCCGTACCGGGGTTGATGGACCGGTTTCAATACGATAATGTGATGATGGTTCCAAGAGTGAACAAGGTGACGATCAATATGGGAGTCGGTGCCGCGGTCCAAGATGCCAAGGCTATGGATGCAGCGGTGCAGGATCTGGCGTTGATCAGTGGCCAGAAGCCAGTGATTACCAAGGCGAAAAAATCGGTAGCGGCCTTTAAGATTCGAGAAGGCATGCCAGTCGGTTGTATGGTAACATTACGGGGCGACCGCATGTGGGAGTTTTTGGATAAGCTGATTAATGTAGCTTTGCCCCGAATCCGGGATTTCCGTGGTCTTTCTCCCAGGTCCTTTGACGGACGAGGCAACTACACGTTGGGTATCCGTGAGCAGCTGATTTTCCCGGAGATTCGGTATGATGATGTGGAACGGGTACAGGGTATGAATATAGTGATTGAGACTACGGCGGAGACTGATGAAGAAGCATTAGAAATGTTAAGAGCTCTGGGAATGCCTTTCCGCCAGTAGTGCCTGCTGGATTGTGGACGCAGCTGGGAAGGCTTGGAGTTGAGGGTAATCGCAAAGGAGTGATATTGTGGCGAAGAAGTCAAAGATTATTCAGGCCAAGAGGACGCCTAAATTCTCTACACGCCGGTATAATCGCTGCCGCATCTGTGGACGCCCCCGGGGCTATATGCGTAAATTTGATCTATGTCGGATCTGCTTCCGGGATCTGGCCTCTCGGGGCGAGATGCCTGGTATTCGGAAGGCCAGTTGGTAAGAAAGAGAGCCATGAGGAAGGGGGTTGCGCAATGGTAATGACAGACCCGATCGCTGATATGCTGACGCGCATCCGCAATGCAAACAGCGCGAAGCACGACAGTGTGGATATCCCCGTCTCTAAACTAAAGGTAGACGTGGCGCGGATTTTGAAGGAAGAAGGCTATATTCGGGATTATAAGGTAGTCGATGATGGGAAGCATGGATTCCTACGTGTCTATCTAAAGTATGGGGCCAACAAGCAATTGGTGATCAGCGGTATCAAGCGGATCAGCAAGCCCGGACTGAGGGTATATGCTAAGAAAGACGAGATTCCTCGGGTTTTAGCGGGGCTTGGGATTGCTATCCTGTCTACCTCCCAGGGAGTAATGACAGACAAGACGGCCCGGAAAGAGCGTGTAGGTGGAGAGGTTCTCTGCTATGTGTGGTAAAGATTGGGCAGAGTTCGATCGCGAGATAAGTGCCAAGAGAAGTAGTCATGGTTTTGACTTAGGAGAGAGGAGGGGCAATCGTGTCCAGGATCGGTAAAATGCCGGTACAGATTCCGGATGGTGTAGAAGTGAATGTCGCCGGCCAGACAGTGACAGTCCAGGGACCCAAGGGTGTTTTGACTCAAGAGTTTCATCCGGATATGGTTATTGCCCTGGAAGGGAATGCCCTTATCGTAGAGCGGCTGGGTGATGAGAAGAACCAAAAGGCCCTGCATGGTTTAACCCGCAGCTTACTGGCTAGCATGATGGAAGGTGTCACTAAGGGCTACCAGAGAGATCTGGAGATCAGTGGGGTAGGATACCGGGCAGCCAAGCAAGGGAACAAGCTGGTTTTGAGTATGGGTTATTCCCACCCGGTTGAGATAGAGCCTGAGCCGGGCATTGAGTTCGAAGTCCCGGCACCGACGCGGATCTCAGTCAAGGGGATCGATAAACAGCTGGTGGGCGAAACCGCCGCGCAGATTCGTGCTGTACGGGCGCCAGAGCCTTACCTAGGCAAAGGAATTCGGTATGCCGGCGAGCACATTAGGCGCAAGGCGGGTAAGGCAGGTAAAGTCTAAGAAGAGGTGAAGGTAAATGCCAAGATTTAAACGCACAATCGCCCGGCGCAAGCGGCACATTCGGCTTCGAAACCGGGTGATAGGCACGCCGGAGCGGCCCCGCCTCAATGTCTACCGTAGCCTGAAACACATTTATGCACAGATCATCGATGATACTGTGGGCACGACCTTGGTAGCAGCCTCTACCTTGGATCCTTCACTACGGGACCGGCTAGAGAGTACGGGTAATACCGATGCAGCCAAGGCGGTAGGGGAATTGGTTGCGCAAAGGGCCTTAGATAAAGGGATTACGAAAGTGGTTTTTGACCGGGGTGGCAATACCTATGCGGGGCGGATATCAGCCCTGGCGGAGGCGGCCCGGGAAGCAGGACTAGAATTTTAGGTGGAAGGAGGCAGAGAGCATGGCAATTGGAAAAGACCGGATTGATCCAGATTCCCTGGGTGAATTGGAAGAAAGGGTAGTTAGTATTAACCCGGTTTCCAAGACAGTAAAGGGTGGCCGTACCAGAAGCTTTAGTGCTTTGGTTGTAGTAGGTGACGGCAATGGGCATGTGGGTGCTGGCCTTGGCAAAGCTAAGGAAGTAGCGGGCGCTATCCGTAAAGGTGTGGATGAGGCTCGAAAAAACATGATCTATGTCCCCATAGTTGGTACTACTATACCCCATGAGATTACTACCACATTTAGCGGAGCTCGGGTTTTCTTGAAACCGGCCGCGGAAGGTACAGGGGTAATTGCGGGCGGGCCGGTGCGTGCAGTCTTGGAGGCAGCCGGAATTAGGGACATTTTGACCAAGTCGCTAGGATCCGCCAATCCCATTAATATAGTGACAGCCACCATGCAGGGGCTGCAATCCTTAAAAACGGTGGAGGAAGTAGCTCGTTTGCGGGGCAAGGCCCCAGAGGAGATCCTCGCCTAAAAGCTTTGCTAAAGGGGGGCAGGACATGGGTGCCAAAAAGTTGAAGATTACGTGGAAACGCAGTTCCATAGGAAGTTCTGAGGACCAGAAAGCCACCATTAGGGCTTTAGGTCTAAAGAAGCTCAATGACGAAGTAATTCATGATGATACTCCTGTGATCCAGGGGATGATTTTCAAGGTACAGCATCTTGTTGAAGTTGCTGAGGTCAATTAGTGTGGGGGAGGTGCTAAGAGATGAGACTGCACGAGCTAAAACCTGCACCGGGAGCCCGTACCAAGTATACGCGGGTGGGTCGTGGCATCGGATCCGGTAAGGGCAAGACCTCCGGCCGGGGACAAAAGGGACAAAAGTCCCGGTCCGGTGGCGGTAAGGGTCCTCACTTTGAAGGCGGCCAGACCCCCTTACAGCGTAGATTGCCCAAACGCGGGTTCACTAATATTTTTAAGAAGGTCTATAGTGAAGTAAAGCTCGAGGATCTTAGTCGGTTCGAGGGAGGCGCTACCATTACGCCTGAAATGATGATGGCAGCCGGAATAGTACGTAAGGTCGGCCCCGACGGAATTAAGATCCTGGGGAATGGCGACATCGAAAAGGCGTTGACAGTTCAGGCCCATGGATTCACAAAATCTGCCGCTGCCAAAATAGAAGCCGCCGGCGGCAAAGTAGAGGTGATCTAGGTGCTGCAGGCCATGCGCAATGCCCTGCGGATCCCTGATTTACGCCGCAGGATCTTATATACGGCAGCCTTACTTGTAGTGTACAGAATGGGCTCCTATGTACCGGTACCGGGGGTTGATGCCGAACTATTGGCTCAGCAACTGGGTACCACCGGTGGCAATATTTTTGGGTTCTTGGACCTATTTGCCGGCGGAGCATTGACACGGTTCTCGGTGTTTGCCATGGGGGTAAACCCGTATATTACCGCATCCATCATCATCCAGCTGTTGACTATCGTTATTCCCGCCTGGGAGGAGATGTCCAAGGAAGGTGTGGAAGGACGGAAGAAACTACAGCAGTACACCAGGTATGGGACAGTCCTGTTGTCGGTCATTCAAGGATTTGCCATTACCATGACCGCGCGGGCCTATGGTGTTGTTAGCAATCCGGGAGCCTTTAATACTATCCTGATTATTACTACCTTAACTGCAGGGAGTGCCTTCCTCATGTGGTTAGGGGAGAAGATAACAGAGAAGGGTATTGGTAACGGTATTTCATTGCTGATTTTCGCTGGAATTGTCGCACGTCTACCAGGGCAGGCCTGGAGTGCGGTTAGGGCTGTAGGTGCTGGTGGTATCAGTATTTTGAGCTTGCTGGCCTTCGTAGTACTGGCAGTAGTTGTCATTGCCGGGATTATCATGGTACAGCAGGGCCAGCGCCGGATCCCTGTTCAGTATGCCAAACGGGTGGTAGGGCGTCGCATGTATGGAGGTCAGACTACCCATATTCCGATGCAGGTAAACCAGGCAGGAGTGATTCCAGTTATTTTCGCTTCTTCCGTACTGAGTTTTCCGTTGACATTGGCACAGTTTATTCCAGGGATTGCCGGCATCAACCGTTTTGTCGGATACGGCTCAGTTGGCTATAATGTGTTGTATGTGTTGCTTGTAGTCTTCTTTACGTACTTCTATACAGCAGTTACCTTTAACCCGATGGAGGTAGCTGATAACATGAAGAAGTACGGTGGATTTATCCCGGGTCTGCGGCCCGGCAAGCCGACTGCCCAGTATCTCGATCGGGTTTTGACGAGGATTACCTTAGCTGGTGCCATTTTCTTAGCTATCATTGCTGTTTTACCGTATATAATGGCTACTGTAACCAGAATGCCCAGTAGTATTCTTTACTTTGGTGGCACAGGTCTCTTGATTCTGGTTGGTGTGGCGTTGGATACTATGAAACAGATAGAGGCTCAGCTACTCATGCGTCATTATGAAGGTTTCATCAAGTAGAAGTAGGGACGGAGAACGGGTTCGCCCCAGTCGAATGCGCAAATGGGGGGACGAAATGATCATCATCAAGTCAGAAGATGAGCTGCAGGCAATGCGTGAAGCCGGTAGATTGGTGGCTAAGACCCACGCAGTTGTGGCAGCAGCGGTCCGGCCGGGAATTACAACTGCGTCCCTGGATGCCTTGGCAGAAGAATACATCCTTGATCATGGCGCATTACCCGCCTTTAAGGGTTATAATGGTTATCCGAGCACCATCTGTGTTTCTGTCAATAAAGAAGTGGTTCACGGGATACCAGGGGCAAGAACACTGGATGAAGGGGATATCGCCAGTATTGACATTGGTGTGGTGCTAAATGGGTTTTATGGCGATATGGCCCGCACCTACCCGGTGGGAAAGATATCTACGGAAGCGGAACGTTTGCTTTGTGTGACAGAGAAGGCTCTGGCAAAGGGCGTCGCTGCTGCCGTAGTAGGTAACAGGTTGTCAGATATAGGCCATGCGGTGCAAGGTTTTGTTGAGGCCCACAACCTATCGGTGGTAAGAGATTTTGTCGGGCATGGTATCGGTAGGAGTATGCACGAGGCGCCACAGATCCCAAACTTCGGTCGCCCGGGACGGGGACCCCGCCTCAAGCCAGGCATGGTGCTGGCGATAGAGCCCATGGTCAATATCGGAGGCTGGGAAGTAATAGTTCTTTCCGATAACTGGACGGTGGTTACCGCCGATAGGAGTCTATCGGCCCATTTTGAGGATACCGTGGCCGTCACGGAAGAGGGTCCTCTCATCTTGACGCAAGCCTAGCTCAGCTTACTGTTTACACTGGGTAATGTGGAGATATGTAAAGCAGTCAGTTGAGGGGGAGGGAAGCTTGTGGATGCCCAGTTGGGTCAGCTCGTCACATCCAGAGCCGGCAGGGACTCGGGCCAGCAGTTTCTGGTGGTAGGTTACAATGGGCAAAGAATACTGGTGGCCGATGGTAAATTGCGGTCTGTGAAACGCCCGAAGGAGAAGAATACTCGGCATATATGTCTGCACACAGTGGTGGCAGAGGAAATTCGTACCAAGCTGATCGCCAACATGTCTGTTAGTGATGCCGACATCCGGGCCGCATTGGAGAGGTTGCAACACGGTGGTGAGGAGGTTGACTAACAGTGGCCAAACAAGATGTTATCGAAGTTGAAGGCACAGTGATTGAGCCTTTGCCGAATGCTATGTTTCGGGTAGAGCTGGAGAACGGCCATAAGGTGCTGGCCCATATCTCCGGCAAGATGCGGATGAACTTCATCCGGATCCTGCCAGGGGACAAGGAAACGGTGGAGTTGTCACCGTATGACTTGACCCGTGGGCGCATAACGTATCGAAAAAAGTAGAGGGGGTGCTGGCAGTGAAGGTCAGGCCAGCGGTAAAGCGGATTTGCGAGAAATGCAAGATCATTAAACGCAGAGGACGGGTTATGGTGATTTGCGAAAATCCTAGGCATAAACAGAGACAGGGTTAACGTGGGAGGTGAAGGCAGATGGCACGTATAGCCGGAGTAGATATACCTAGAGATAAACGGGTAGAGATAGCTCTCACCTATATATACGGGATCGGCCGCTCAACATCCAAGGAGATCCTGGCGAAAGCTAGCGTAAACCCTGATACGAGAGTCCGGGACCTAACCGAGGACGAGGTCAACCGCCTACGGGAGATCATCGATCGGGAATACGTTGTCGAGGGCGATCTGCGGCGAGAGGTAGCTCAGAATATTAAGCGCCTGATGGATATAGGTTCCTATAGAGGCTATCGGCATCGCAGGGGGCTGCCGGTTCGGGGGCAGCGGACCAGGACAAATGCCCGCACCCGTAAGGGTCCGAGAAGGGCTATTGGCGGCAAGCGCCGTTAAGGAAGGAGGGCGACTTTGAATGGCTAGACAAAGAAGGGCAGCAAGAACCCGCAGACGGGAGCGGAAGAATGTTCCCAGCGGTGTGGCCCATATTCGTTCAACCTTTAATAATACCATTGTGACCATCACCGATAAGCAGGGCAACGTGATTTCTTGGGCAAGCTCAGGCCATATGGGCTTCAAGGGATCCCGCAAGAGCACTCCCTTTGCGGCTGGATTGGCAGCCGAGAGTGCAGCTAAGGCAGCTATGGAGCACGGTATGCGGGAAGTGGAAGTATACGTCAAGGGCCCTGGAGCTGGACGGGAAGCGGCAATCCGCTCACTGCAGGCTGCTGGTTTGGATGTAAACATGATCAAAGACGTTACACCCATTCCCCACAATGGATGCAGACCGCCAAAGCGCCGACGGGTTTGAGTTGACACTTGGATGTACCTGCTGTCAATGCATGTTTGATGGTACAAATAGGCATTATAATCAAGACATGGTTTGAGCCAAAACTGGAGGTGTTGGATCTCTATGGCCAGGTATACTGGACCTGTTTGCCGGTTGTGTCGGCGGGAGGGCGAGAAGCTCTTTCTTAAGGGCGACCGGTGTTATACAGAAAAATGTGCCGTAGATAGGCGGACTTACCCGCCCGGACAGCACGGGCAGGGACGCCGCAAGGAATCCGAGTATGGACTGCACTTGCGGGAAAAGCAGAAGGTACGCCGTATTTACGGAGTCTTGGAGCGTCAGTTTGAGCGGTATTATGACCGGGCTGCCCGGCAAAAGGGTATTACCGGTGAGAACCTGCTGCAGCTTTTGGAAATGCGGCTGGACAATATTGTGTATCGCATGGGCTTAGGTGCTTCCCGTGCTCAGGCGCGGCAGCTGGTCCTCCACGGTCACATCGCGGTCAACGGCAAGAAGGTGGATATCCCATCCTATGAAGTACAGCCGGGCGATGTAATCAGTGTTCGGGAGAACAGCAGGAACTTGCAGCTGATCAAGGACAACGTCGAAGCAGCAGCCGGCAGGACAATGCCGGAGTGGATGGAAGTCAATCTGGAACAAATGGAAGGCAAAATCCTTGCAGTACCCACCCGGGATCAGATCGATATCTCGGTACAGGAGCACTTGATTGTCGAGTTCTATTCCCAGTAATGCCATTAAGGGAAGTGCTGGCCCGCAACCGGCTGCTGTATGCCGCCGGGGGATTGGGGCCTGGATGGGAAGTCCACCAAGCGGGCAGTGGTTGTATCCACAGTAGCTGCCATCAGCTTGGCTTCGGGTGGAAACGATATTGGCCAGCCAGGGATGGCTGGGAATGCCTGCAAGTCTGGCTGCCTTGTGTCGTTAAGGAGGGTTTTGCAGATGCTCGAGATAGAGAAGCCCAAAATCGAATGTGTCGAATCCGGCGATTTCTACGGGAAATATGTGGTAGAGCCGTTGGAGAGAGGGTATGGGATTACCCTAGGGAACTCACTCCGCCGGGTGCTGCTGTCATCCCTGCCGGGAGCGGCAGTTGTTTCGGTTAGGATCGATGGCGTATTGCACGAGTTCTCCAGCGTGGAAGGGGTAGTGGAGGATACCACCGATATAGTGCTCAACCTCAAGGAGTTGGTAGTGAAGCTCCACACAGATGAGCCGGTCACTGTGAGGATCGAGGCTGAGGGCGAAGGGGAAGTTTTGG
The DNA here is from genome assembly GCA_012799135.1 of Bacillota bacterium. Lineage (GTDB taxonomy): Bacteria > Bacillota > Limnochordia > DTU087 > DTU087 > JAAZLW01. Next base: position 14,182 of record JAAZLW010000185.1, read on the forward strand.
CCGGCGATATCATTCACGGCCCCGATGTTGAGATCATTAATCCTGATCTGCACATTGCCACTCTGGATACCAACGGCCGCCTGAACATGGAAATGGTGCTGAAAAAGGGCCGGGGATATGTCCCAGCTGACCGCAACAAGAACCCGGATGATCCCATCGGTGTAATACCGGTGGACTCCATTTTCACACCTGTCAGACGTGTCAACTACACGATAGAGGACACCCGAGTAGGGCAGATTACTGACTATGACCGCCTGATCTTGGAAGTTTGGACAGATGGCAGTATTAAGGCAGATGAAGCCGTAACGCTGGCGGCAAGAATTCTTACCGAACATCTGCGGCTTTTCCTCGAACTGAGCGACACAGGGGATGAGCTAGAGATCATGGTGGAAAA
>JAAZLW010000019.1 GCA_012799135.1 Bacillota bacterium
CCCAGGCCGAAGAACAGGCATCCAGGCTGCTGCGGGAAAGCGAGATCATTAAGTTGGCACAGGCAGAGGCAGAACGCATTGTCGAGGAAGCTCGTCGGCAGGCCTATGAGATGGAATCCGGTGCCCAGGCTTATGCTAAAAAGCTCCTGCAGATCCTGCAGGAATCTTTGGCTGAAAATCTGTCTGTGGTGGAAAGCGGTTTGGAGCACCTTAATCAGATGGACTAGCAGTTTTCTGCTATTCATTTGGTGTTGAGTACTTAGCTGGATTGAGTGACGGGCGGCGGCGAGGCAAGACTTAGTCTGAAGGTGGGATGGCCATGCTTTCTGGCGGAAAGGCAGAGACTGCGACATTGGCAGGGGGCTGCTTTTGGTGTCTGGAAGCTCTATTCGGCTCTTTGCGGGGCGTCCACAGTGTGCAATCAGGGTTTGCAGGTGGCACTACAGTCAACCCCTCCTATGAAGAGGTCTGTACGGGGCTAACCGGGCATGCCGAGGTGGTTCAGGTGGTATTCGATCCTGAGATAATCTGTTTTCATGACCTCCTTGAGATCTTTTTCAATGTCCATGATCCAACTAGCCCAAATCGCCAAGGTCCGGATGTCGGTACACAGTATCGCTCAGCCATCTTTTGCCATACGCCAGAGCAGAGGCAGACTGCCGAAGCGATGATTGCCCAGTTGGAGGCTGAGAGGTTCTTTGATCTGCCCATAGTGACGGAAGTTGTGCCTTTCACCGTGTTCTATCCGGCCGAGTCATACCATAAAGACTACTATGAGCTAAATCCCAACCAGCCTTACTGCCGGACGGTGATTGGGCCGAAAATAGCCAAGTTCCGCAGAGGCTATGGAGAGAAGCTGAAAGGGTAGCAGCAGAAGCCAGGTTGAGCAGATCTCAGAAGTTGGGTCCACAGAGCCAGCAGCATTGGCAGTCTCTGGGCATATGGTAGATATGGCAGAACGAGCCAGCCGTATGTGGTTGATTTTACGATCTAATACGTATGAGGATTACCTTCACACTGCGGATGAGATTTAGTGAGATTCCCAGTACGATAAGCACACCGATAGCCATGGCAAGGGCACGTAAAGACATAGTCATCCTAAGGAAGAAAGGAATCTGCCCAAGTCCAGAGACCACCGGCAGACGGGAAGCCATGACAGTGGTGATGGGTTTCCAGAGAACTAATGTAAGTACGGCGGCTAGGATACCATGCAGGGCACGGGCCAGAATGTATGGGCCTAGGCGGATGTCGGTACCGTGGATCATGGTGGCTACTTGGGCGTGTACTGAAAGCCCGCTCCAACCGATGATCAGACTGGCGGCTACGGTTCGCCAGAGGAGAGGGCTGTGGGCTTGACTGGCAGCTTCGCATCCGATGGTGATCTCTACTATCCCCCGAAGAACGGGTGGTATGATGGCTTGATCTACCGATAAAGGTCTGAGAAGAGACCCCAAGACACCTTGTAGGAGTTGAGTGATGCCGCCTACATCGAAGATGCGGCCAAGCACGGAGAAAATCATGATACAGCCGCCCACAAAGAGCATCGATTTGAAGGAATCTCTCACTGCATCGCCGAATAGCTGCCCAAAGGGGCGTCCATCTCTGATCCTAGCCCGTTCCAGTTCGCTAAAGGCTCTGGATAACAGATTGCCCCGGTGAGAAGTTGTTAATCTTGTAGGAGAGTGCCCCCTATCGGGAGAAAAACGCATCAAGAACCCGACCATGAAAACGGACAAGTAATGCGCGGCGACGATAGTCCAGCCGATTTCCTCTATGCCGAACATGCCAACAGCGACTGCCCCTATCATAAAAAGGGGGTCAGCCGTATTGGCCAAAGCTATGAGCCTTTCTCCCTCCGGACCGGTACACATGCCTTCTCGCCGTAACTGGCCACTGATTTTGGCTCCAATGGGATATCCTGAGGCTAAACCCATGGCTACAGCGAAGGCACCAACTCCGGGTACGCGAAATAATGGCTGCATTAAGGGTTCCAAGAGTACGCCGATAAAATGTACTACACCGAGGCCCACGAGAATCTCAGCCATGGCAAAAAAGGGTAGCAGGGCTGGTAGCACTATATCGAACCAGATTTTGAGTCCATCAAGGGAGGCCATGAATGCCACTTGAGGATAGCGCACAATCGTAACGGTGAGCAGTATGGCGGCAGCTGCTGATAGGTAGATATGCCATCTGGATGGGGTCTGATCGGCTGTCAAAACGGCTCCCTCCGTAATTTCATGGTTAGTACAAGGCCGGATGAACGCTATATGTATATGAAGGTCTACCTGGAATATGCCTTTTGGTATCGCCTGTAGGGGATGGCAGAATGAATTTACTCCAATGGAGGATGATGTGAGTAGAATAAGTCCCGGAAAGAAGGAGAACAATGGACTGCTTACAGCGACACCTAGCTCTGTTCATGCTATTGTTTCTCGTGCTTCCCCTACATAGTGTGGAAGCAACGGTGAGTGGGTTTGATTCTCAGCTGGCGTTACTCAAGCTGAATATGGTGGGGCCGGAAGTGGTGTTTCTACAAGATTGTCTCACAGAATTGGGTTTTTTGGATGGCCCCTCAGATGGAGTGTTTGGACCTGCGACCTACCAAGGGGTGCTGAATTTGCAGCAAGCAATGGGTCTGAGTCCTGACGGTATTGTGGGTAATGCTACTTGGGAGAAGCTCCAGGAGTTAGTGGCGGACAACGTTAGTATACACGTGGTCCAGCCCGGTGATACACTGTGGGCAATCGCCCGACGGGTCAATGTAACCGTCTCCGATCTAGCGGCTGCTAACAGTATCTCCAATCCCGATCGACTAGCAGTGGGAGTGGAGTTGGTTATCCCGAAAGGTCGCTCGGGAAGTGGCGGAAAACGTACTACACCAATCCGTTTAGTGCACTGGGATGAGGTGAACCGGATTTTTCCCAAATCGACTACAGCCACGATCCTTGATCTACAATCCGGTCTTCGTTTTCAGGTTAGGCGCCTTTTTGGTACTTATCATGCGGATGTCGAACCTCTTAGCGCTGCAGATACACGTACGATGAAAAAGGCGATCGGGGGAAAATGGTCCTGGGAGAGGCGACCCATTGCAGTGGAATGCAGCGGTCTACGGATCGCAGCATCCATGAATGGATATCCACATGGCAGGAGTACTATTGGTGACAACGCGTTTGCCGGCCATTTTTGCATTCACTTCCAAGGTAGTCGCCTACATTCCGGTGGCCGGGTGGACAAAGAACACCAGGCGGCTGTGATGCAAGCTGTGGGCTATAATCAAGATGTGGACAGGGCCTTGCCTACCCGCTAAAGGGAGGAGCCTATGGGTTTCCGGTAAGCTCGAATGGGCAGTAATATTAGTTGCTAGGGATCTTAAGCAGACTATCCTGGCTTTCCTGCTGCTTGACAGCGGGATCCCAGGTCATTATAATCTATGGGGTGAGAGCCAGTGGAAGTCAACATTGGCGAGATCAAAGACAAGAAGGGTGGAGAGATTCAATTTCACTTGGTTGAAGATTGGTCTCATATGCGTTGCGATGGGCAATCTCTCCATTGTATCAGTCCAGTCATTTTCGATGGCAAAATCACCTGCACAGGGGAGCTGTTTTTGGTAAGAGGCAATGTAAGCACAACGATAGAGGCTAATTGCTCTCGCTGCTTACGCCCCATCGAGCTGGAGATCAAGGCACAACTAGACGAACGCTTCCAAAAAGCGTCCCATGCGCGGGAGCAGGAGCCTATCCGGGATGAGCAAACCGATGAAGAAGACTGGGGCCGCGAAGATATTCAGGAGTTTCGGGGGTTAACGATTCACCTGGATGATGTGGTACTGGAGAATTTACTAGTCTGTTTGCCGATCAAGCCCCTGTGCGAAGAAGACTGCCGGGGTCTTTGCTCTCAGTGTGGTCAAGATCTAAATGACGGGGAGTGCGATTGCATAACCGATGACATAGATCCCCGGATGCTCCAACTGAGGAAGTTGCTAGATAGCAGTGATTGACCGTAGCCTAGGGCTTCGGCAGCAGTTACAGGAGGTGACAGAATCTATGGCAAATCCTAAGCGTCGACATGCCAAGGCGCGTACACGCAAGCGCCGCGCCAACTGGACCCTTGAGGTTTCGAGTACTGTTGAATGTCCCCAGTGCCATGAACCCAGGTTGCCACATCGGGTGTGTAGGGACTGTGGTTACTATAAAGGTCGCCAGGTATTGACAGTGAAAGAGAAATAGTTGTCTCCGTGAGTAAGGCAAGAAGAGGCTGAGAGACCAGAGGCTAGTGGTCTGCTCGGTCTTTTTTTGTATGATGCTTGCCAAATCTGTTGAGATCAGGTAAACTACAACTGTGATTATGACCAGGTCCTAGGATGAACCCTTAGGGAATAGCCGGTTGGCTTACCCATGTTATATCTGTAAGTGATAAGATACATTGATTAGAGCGCAAAGAGAAAGCCTCAGTGAAAGCTCAGGCGGTATTCGGAAGGGAAGCTGCTAAACCCCATGGCTCGCAGACAGAGCAAGAAAAAGCGCCAGGAGCAATTGATAGAACTGGTGAAAGAACGGCCATTTCTGACTGATGAGGAATTGGCGCAGCGGTTTGGCGTGAGTGTGCAGACTATACGCCTTGATCGCTTGGAGCTGTCAATTCCCGAAATGCGGGAAAGGGTTAAGGTCTTAGCAGAATCAGCTTATGGTCAGCTAAAGGCCATGAGTGGTCGCGAACTGGTGGGGCAGCTGCTGGATATAGAGCTGGGTAAGCGGGGCAGCTCTCTTTTAGAGACTACAGATGAGATGGGTTTTAGCAAGACGAAGGTGGTACGTGGGCATCATATCTTTGCACAGGCTAACTCGCTGGCGGTTGCCCTGGTGGATGCACCGGTGGTGCTTACTGCCAGTGCCGAAATCCAGTTTCGCCGACCGGTATATATTGGGGAAACCATCTTCTGTCAAGGGGAGGTCATTAGCGTCAAGGGCAATCGGAGCACTGTGGATGTAGTCAGCAAGGTGGCGGGCAAAGAAGCGTTTTGGGGACGTTTTGGAGTAGCAACCATTGAAACCTGGGAAGGTAGACAGGCAAGAACGAGAAATCCGGAAGGATGAAGGCAACCATGAAGATCGCATTGGACACAATGGGTGGTGACTTTGGCCCAAGAGTTACTGTGGCTGGAGCAGCAGAGTTTGCCGAGTCCAGTGATAGCACCGTGCTATTGGTGGGCGAGCCTGCTCAAATTGAACCATTGGTTGCTCAGTATGATACTGACAAATTGGTGATCGTGCCTAGCACACAGACGATTGAGATGGATGAACACCCAGTTCAAGCGGTCAGACATAAAACGGATTCATCTTTAGTGGTTGGAGCTAGATTGGTACGAGTCGGTGAGGCCCAGGCCCTAGTCAGTGCCGGTAGCACGGGTGCAATCATGGCAGCATCTTTACTACATATGGGGCGGATCCCCGGAATTGAGCGCCCCGCTATCGCCTGTCCTGTACCGGTACAGGTGGGAGAAGCTATACTTCTGGATGTGGGAGCCAATGTTGATTGTAGACCACAGCATCTGATCCAGTTTGCCGGAATGGGAAGATCATATATGCAAAAAGTAAGAGGCATCGATGATCCCGCTATTGGCCTTTTGAATATCGGTTCCGAAGTGTCTAAAGGCAATGATTTGACGATCAGGGTTCACAAGCTTCTGGAGCAAAGCGGCTGGAATTTTGCCGGCAATATTGAAGGCAGGGAGGTGTTTAGCGGGCGAGCCAATGTCTTGGTCTGCGACGGATTTGTTGGTAATGTGGTTCTGAAGGTAGCAGAGGGCTTGGGTATGATGCTCTTTGATACCATGAAAGAAGAGTTCGCTGTAAGCAGACTTGCACAATTCGGTGCATTTTTTGTCAAACCCGCTCTTCACCGGGTGAGACGGCGGTTAGATTATACAGAATACGGCGGTGCTCCCCTCTTGGGAGTTGATGGAGTTGCTATCATATGTCATGGCAGTTCCGATACCATCGCTATCCGCAACGCATTGAGTGTCGCACAGGACGCGGTGCGAGCGGGTCTAAGAGACAATATTGCCAGTACGGCGATGAGACTAGGCGGTGAAAACAGTGAGTAGACAACTGCGGGCAGCAGGGATTTGGGGAACCGGCATGGCCGTACCCCAGAAAGTGCTAACTAATGCTGATTTGGAGAAAATGGTAGATACCAGTGATGAGTGGGTTACTACCCGTACGGGTATCAAAGAGAGGCACATTGCCGCCGATGATGAGGCAACCAGTGATCTGGCAGCTGCAGCCGGTAGGCATGCCCTCGAAGAGGCCGGCATTAAGGCTGAGAACCTTGATCTGATTATCGTGGCCACAGTAACGCCCGATGTGAGCTTTCCGGCAACAGCTTGTTTGGTGCAAATGAAGTTGGGAGCAAATAATGCCGCAACCTTTGATCTATCGGCTGGGTGTTCTGGTTTTGTATATGCCCTAGATATGGCTGTCCGGGCTATTGAGAGCGGTGCCTATAATCGGGTATTGGCCATTGGTGCCGATATTTTGAGTAGAATTACGGATTGGACTGATCGCAGTACCTGTGTTCTTTTTGGTGACGGTGCTGGGGCTGCGGTTGTGGGTCCGGTGAGTGAAGGCCGCGGGCTGTTGGGTACAGACCTGGGAGCAGAGGGAGGTCAAGGTCATCTGCTTACACTTCCCGCAGGGGGTTCCCGGAAACCGGCTTCCGCAGAGACTATTGAAAAGCGGGAACATTTCATTCTCATGCAGGGGAATGAAGTGTTTAAATTCGCTGTACGAATCATGGGTGAGACGGCACACAAGTCTTTGGGCAAATGTGATCTCACACCTGAGGACATAGATGTCTTTGTGCCGCATCAGGCCAATATCCGCATTATCGAGGCAGCACGCAAGCGTTTAGGTATTCCCGAGGAGAGAGTGTTTGTAAATGTGGAGTCATACGGCAATACATCAGCAGCGTCGATACCCATAGCTCTAGATGAAGCCTATCGAGCAGGCAAGATTAGGGACGATGACATCGTCGCTCTCGTTGGTTTTGGAGCCGGTCTTACCTGGGCATCTGCTATCTTGCGGTGGGGTAGATAGGATGGGGAAAATAGCTTGGGTTTTCCCGGGACAAGGCAGTCAGTACCTAGGAATGGGTCGGAGTATTGCTGAGGCAGAACCAAAAACCAAAGCTTTGCTAGATACTGCCGGTAAGCGCTTAGGATACGATTTGGCAGAATTATGCTGGCAGGGACCGGAAGTCAAATTAAGACAAACCCAGTATACACAGCCCGCTTTGCTGACCGTTAGCACGATGTTGGCTCAAGTGCTTCGATCTCGCGGCCTGAAGCCAGATGTGGTGGCCGGACACAGTTTAGGTGAGTACTCGGCCCTGGTGGCGTGTGGCAGCCTGGAGTTTGAAGCTGGAGTCACCTTAGTGGCCCGGAGGGGGCAATTGATGGAGGAAGCTGTGCCTGATGGTCAAGGAGCGATGGCGGTGCTCTTAGGCCTTGACTACAGTCAGGTTGAGGCCATCTGTCAGCAGGCCTCCCAAGGAGAAATTGTGGAGCCTGCTAACCTCAACTGCCCGGGTCAGATCGTCATCTCCGGTGAGCGGAGAGCAGTGCAAAGGGCTATGGTTCTCGGCAAGGATCGAGGGGCAAGGCGAGTATTGGAGTTAGGGGTCAGTGGCCCTTTTCACTCTTCCCTGATGCGACCGGCTGCTCGGGTGTTCGTTGAAGATCTGGCTAAGATAGATTTGCAGGATCCCGAGGTGCCTCTCGCTGCCAATGTGACAGCTGACTATGTCCAAGACGCCAATGCTATTCGGACAGTGCTGGTCCAGCAGTTGTACAGTCCGGTACGCTGGGAGGAAACAATCCGGCGATTACTGGCCGATGGAGTGCAGACTTTCGTGGAGGTTGGACCAGGGAACGTACTGGCCGGACTAATCAAGCGCGTCTCCCGCGAGGTGGACATCGTGGGTTTTCAGGAGATGGAAGGCCTGGAAAAAGTACTTGAAATGGCGAAAGGGGATATAGTAATATGAGACTAGCAAACAAGGTGGCCATAGTTACCGGCGGTGCCCGGGGCATCGGCCAAGCCATTGCCCTGCGTCTGGCAGAAGAAGGCGCTCAGATCGCCGTCTGTGATGTGCAACACAGTGAGGAAACGGTGGCCCGTATAGAGGAGCTAGGCAGAGCTGCTTTGGCCCTTAAGGTTGATATCACCCACAAATCCCAGGTAGATCACGCCGTGGAGATGATCATGTCAAAGTGGGGTAGAGTCGACATCCTGGTTAACAATGCCGGTATTACCAAGGATGGGCTCCTTTTGCGCATGAGGGAATCCGAATGGGATGCGGTTCTAGATGTTAATCTAAAAGGGGCTTTCTTGTTTAGTCAGGCAGTTTTGCGTCCGATGTTAAGGCAGCGTCAGGGGAGGATTATCAGTATCGCTTCTGTCGTTGGGTTGATGGGTAATCCCGGGCAAACCAACTACGCGGCGTCAAAGGCGGGGCTAATCGGTTTCAGTAAAAGCCTAGCCCGGGAGGTAGCCAGCCGTAGTATTACCGTTAATTGTGTTGCGCCCGGATTCATCGCTTCAGAGATGACAGATGCTCTGACGCAGGATCAGAAGAAGGCCCTGTTGGACCAAGTTCCTATGGGTGATATCGGGCTCCCAAGTGATGTGGCGGCAGTAGTGACGTTTCTGGCCAGTGACGACGCACGGTACATCACCGGCCAGACGATAAACGTCGATGGTGGATTGGTTATGGACTGATTCCATAGATAGATTAATGCTGTGTCCGCCAAGGTGGCAGATCAGTCCTGGAGCCAGTGCTATGGAAACCTTGAAGATGCATAAGGAGGTGACTGGACAGGATGGATGTCTTGGAGCGTGTCAAAGAGATAGTCGTAGAGCAACTGGGTGTGGATGCAGAAGAAGTGAACAATGATGCTTCTTTTGTTGACGATCTGGGTGCTGACTCCCTAGATATAGTGGAGTTGGTAATGGCCTTCGAAGAGGAATTTGAACTGGAGATCCCCGACGAAGATGCAGAGAAAATCGGCACCGTGGGGGATGCAGTAAAGTATATTAAAGCGAAGACTGAATAGGCTGTGGATTTGAGTCCCGTAACGCGGGACTCATCCCCTCTGGGGGCGGCCCAATTGAGGTGAGACGTAAATGAGGCGAGTTGTAGTAACCGGAATAGGGGCTGTTACTCCCCTCGGTATTGGCAAAGAAACATATTGGGAAGGTCTAGCCAATGGCCGTTCCGGTGTCAGGCGAATCACCCGGTTTGATCCCAGTGAGCTAACTGCGCAGATCGCCGGGGAAGTGCCAGATTTCGATCCGCTAGAGTTCATGGACAGAAAAGACGCCCGCCGCATGGACCGCTTTACCCAGTTTGCTGTGGCTGCTACCGCCCTTGCTCTAGCTGATGCAGGACTGGACAAACAGGTTCCTTTGGGGGACCGGACAGGAGTCCTGATTGGTTCTGGTGTGGGGGGCATAGAAACATTAGAAGAACAGGCCCTTACACTCGTCACTAAAGGTGTTGGCCGGATTAGCCCTTTCTTTGTCCCGATGATGATCGCCGATATGGCGGCAGGTCAGGTTTCCATTCAGTTTGGGGCTAGGGGCCATAATGCTTGTACAGTGACGGCATGTTGCTCGGGGACACATTCAGTTGGTGATGCCTTCCGGATCATCCAGCGGGGAGAGGCTGATATGATGATTAGCGGTGGAGCAGAAGCCCCCCTTAGTCAGCTAGCCATGGGTGGATTCTGCTCAGCAAAAACCCTTTCAACCCGCAATCATGAGCCTGAAAAGGCCTGTCGCCCCTTTGATGCCGGCAGAGATGGATTTGTGATGGGTGAAGGCAGCGGTATATTGATCTTGGAGGAGTTAGAGCACGCCCAGAGACGGGGTGCCAGGATCTATGGCGAATTGGTGGGCTATGGAGCCACCGGCGATGCTTATCACATTACGACACCGGCGCCGGAAGGCGATGGAGCTGCTCGGGCTATGCTAGCGGCTCTGCAAGACGCTGGGCTGAGACCTGAAGCTGTAGATTACATCAATGCGCATGGTACCTAAACACAGTACAATGACTATTTTGAAACCATAGCTATTAAGCGGGTATTCGGGCAGCGGGCAGATCAGGTGCCCATTAGTTCAACGAAATCGATGACCGGTCATCTCTTGGGTGCAGCGGGAGGCGTGGAACTGATTGCATGTCTTTTAGCAATGGAGCATAGCCTAATCCCACCGACCATCAATTACGAGGAACCAGATCCCCGCTGTGATCTGGACTATGTGCCAAACAAGGCCCGCAATGCTACGGTGCAGGTGGCCATGAGCAACTCCTTTGGTTTTGGTGGGCACAATGCTGTTCTGGTAGCCAGGAAACTAGTCGACTGAAAATGAGGTGGGCCATGACCCGAACACTCACAGAAAAGCGAATTCTAGCTTTGCAGCACCTACAGGCCCACCTAGGTGTTGCATTCCCCTCCTGTAGGCTTTTGCATCAAGCTCTGATTCACAGATCCTTTGCCAATGAGCAAGGCCTGATCGGATTTGACAACGAGCGTTTGGAGTTTCTTGGGGATGCCGTTTTGGAGCTGGTGATCAGTGAACATACCTATCGGTGTTTTCCCACTGCCCCCGAGGGAGAACTGGCCCGCTTGCGGTCGGTAATCGTATGTGAACACACTTTGGCCGAAAAAGCTCGTGGCCTCAATTTGGGAGATTATCTCCTGTTGGGACACGGCGAAGACCAAGCTGGGGGCCGCGACCTGGATTCACTACTCAGTGACGCCCTTGAGGCGGTCATCGGGGCTATGTATCTAGAGCTTGATTACGAAACCTGCCGAACCTTTATCTTGACCATCCTGGGAGATGATGTGCAGGACATCTGGGTGACTCGGGATTTTGTTGATCCCAAAAGTGCTTTGCAGGAGAGAGTTCAACGGTGGGGATTGGATACTCCGATATATGATGTCTATGGTGAATATGGGCCCGACCATGACAAGACTTTTCATGTGGTGGTGAGCTGGCAGGGAGAGGTTTTAGGGAAAGGGCGGGGCAAAACCAAGAAGGATGCTGAGCAGGATGCTGCCCGCCGTGCTTTGCAGCAACTCGCCAAGGAGCAAGGCTAGCTGAGGGGTGCGAACCTGGCCGAGTGTGCTGGTCGAGCTTCTGTCTGTGACAGGAGCTTTTTTTGCGATACCTCCGGTTCTATTCTCGGTAGACAAGCAATATATATGAAAGGGATCTATTGCTGGACAAGGAGGGGTCGCCCTTGGCTAGAAGGAATCAGGAACGGGACTTGGAGCTGATCCGGCAGATCAGAGAAGGAGATACCACGGCACGGGAGGAGCTTGTACGGAAATACATCCCTATGGTCAAACACATTGCCCGGAATCACTATGCCAGCTTCCTGGAGTTTGAAGATCTAATGCAGGAGGGCCTTATCGGCTTACTAAGTGCGATCACCGAGTATAAGCCCGAGAAATGTGTGAAGTTCTCTTCCTTCGCGTATATTTGCATTATCCGCAAGATCTACAATGTGATCAAGCAGACCAATGGTAACAAGCATAAAGCTCTCAATGACGCAGTATCAATTCACGCCTTTGTCAACCAGGAGGAGACCCGTACGGTGATGGACCTCGTTGTCTGTGACGATACCTTTATCGATCCAGAAGAGGTTGTGGAAGAAAGGCTAGTCAATCAGAGGCTAAATGCAGTTCTGGAAAACCATCTCTCGGTTCTGGAATACACGGTGATTATCCTGTTCTTGCGAGGCTATTCCAGTGCGGAGATTGAGTCTGCCATCGGTGTGAATAGTAAGGCGGTGGATAATGCTCGTACCCGCGTAAGATTGAAGCTAAGGCGGATTCTGACCGAGCATGGTTCCTTGCTTAGCCCCAAGGTCCCAATGAGAGTGCGTCGCCGGGAGGACTTATACCTAAAGCTTCCCGCTTTGCGCTTGCGGGCGGAGTAACCGAGGGAAAAGAGACTCGGGGAAAAGGGATAGATACACTATATAGCGAATAGTACACAAGTCCGGCATTTTGGCCGGGCTTTTTACTGGCAGTAACCTGACATATGAAGACAGACTATAGACCTGGAAGGGAGGAGAGGCCGCGTGTTTCTTAAAAGGCTGGAAATGCATGGATTTAAGTCTTTTGCCGATAGAACGAGGTTGGAATTCGGGAGAGGAATCACTGCCATTGTGGGGCCGAATGGCAGTGGGAAAAGTAACATTGCTGACGGCATCCGCTGGGTTCTGGGAGAGCAGAGTGCCCGGTCTTTGCGGGGCGACACAATGCAAGATGTCATCTTTGCGGGCAGTGACGGTAAAGGCCCTCTGGGCATGGCCTCTGTCTCCCTCACCCTGGGTGACTGTATGGGTTGCCTTAGTCTGGATTTCGATGAAGTGACCGTAACCAGGAGAGTATACCGGTCAGCTGAGAGTCAGTACTTAATCAACAAATCCCCTTGTCGTCTGCGGGATATACGGGACCTGTTTCTGGATACGGGTCTGGGTCAGGAAGGGTATTATCTGATTGGACAAGGGCAGATCGATGCCATTCTCCATGCTAGACCAGAGGAACGACGTCTGATCATAGAAGAGGCGGCGGGTATTGGTAAGTATCGTACTCGCAAGAGCGAGGCAATGAGGAAGCTTGTCAACACTGAGGCAAAACTAATCCGGCTGGACGATATTATTGCCGAGCTGGACAGACAGCTTGAGCCCCTGGAGAAAGCCGCCGCCAAGGCCAAGACATATCTGGAGTTAACCCAGGAGTATAGGGCAAAGGGACAAGCTATGTGTGCCTATGAATGGGCAGAGCTGGCCCAAGAAAGTCAGCGATTTCTAGAGAAAAAGTCCCGACTGCTTGATTCTATAGCGACTTTCGAGAAGGAGCAGCGGCAGGAAGAGGCTGCCATATTGGAGCTGCGACAAGAGCTGGAGAAGGTGGAGATGCATGTCGAGAGTCTCCAGAATCTCCGGACCACCTCGATTGAAGCTATGGGTAAAGTCCTGCAGCAACAGGCCATGGCCAAGGAACGGTTGAAACATGCTGAAACCGACGAGAGTCGGCTACGACAGCAGCTGGTTGAGCAGGGAAAGAGATGCCAAGCAGTCCGTAAGGATTTGGCTGCATGCCTATGGCGGCTTCGTTCTCTGCGTCGCCGTCGGGCGGAGACAGCCCGACGAATTGAGGAGGTAGTTCACACCCAAAGCCAATGGCAGAGGGAGCGGCAAAGGCTGTTGGATGAAAGAGAGAAGAATAGTGCTACCCGAGAAGGCATTAGCCAAGCAGTGGCGGAGATACAGGCAGATCTGGAGGCAGGCCTTAGTCGACAGGCTTTGTGGCAAGAGCAAATTGCTGTTCTTTCCCATCGACTGGAAGAGATCGGTGCCCAGAAAGAAGTCATTACTGCGGAATTGCTTAGCCAAGAGGAAGCACTATCACAAGCTCGGCAAGAGCTCACATCTTGGCATAGCTCCTTGGATGCATACAAGCGGTCCGAGGTGGAGTTGCGGTCAAGCTGGTCACGTCAGCAAGAGCTGGTTCGCTCTTGCCAGGAAAAACTACAGGCCCAGACCTCCCGTTTTCAAGCCTTGGCCGAGATGGAGAAAGACTATGTAGGGTATTATCGAGGGGTGCGGGCGGCAATGCAGGCTCGGAAGCAACTGCCGGGTATCTGTGGAGTTGTAGCAGAGCTGATCCGGGTGCCTCGAGATTTGGAAATAGCCATTGAAATCGCTTTGGGTAGCAGTTTACAGAACATCGTAACAGAGACTGACGTTACTGCCCGAGAGGCAGTAAACTACCTAAAGGAGAAGCGGGCCGGTCGGGCTACCTTCCTACCCCTCGACGGACTGCGGGTCACACTCCTTGGACCGCGAGATCGGGCTTTGCTAAAGCGAGATGGTGTGGTGGGCATTGCTGCTGACCTGGTTGAATATGAACCCAAATACGAAACCATGGCCCAATATCTTCTGGGCAGAGTGGTTGTTACCAAAGACCTTGACACTGCTGTGGTCTTGAGTCGAAATCTGCATAGCTACTCCCGTATTGTCACTATTGATGGGGATACGATTTCCCCGGGAGGAGCTATTACCGGGGGCAGTCTACCACAAAAAGAAAAGAGCGGTCTTTTGCAGAGGCGCCAACAAGTATCTCGCTTGGCCAGCGCCATCCAGGCTAGCGAGGCGGCCCTCAAACAAGAACAGGAGAAGGCGAGAAGCCTGGCAGAGGACTTGGGCCAGACTGACTTGCAGGTTAAAGCCTTGGCTGAGCAATTGCATCAAACTGAATTATGTATCAAAGAGCTCGAGAAAGAGGTTGCCCTTGGAGGACATGAAAAAACCCGTTGGGAGCGGGAAGAGGGCCAGGTACTGGCTGAGAAAGAGGGGCTGGAAGCGAGACTTGCCACGGAGGCAGAAAAGAGACAGGAGCGACTGGTACGCTTGGAGAAGCTAGAAGCGGAAATAGAGCAATGGCAGACCAAGTCTCAAGCCCTGCAAGTCGATCTGGATAGCCTAGAGAAAGATGAAGCGGAGACTCAGGAGACTTACACGGCCGCTAAAGTGGGCATAGCTACCCTAGAAAGTGAGATTCAGGCCCATGAGAAAGAAGCGGCCCGGTATCGAAGGATACTCGATGAACTGTTACACTCAGTTGATCAGATCAAAAAGTCCCAAAGGACCGCGCAGTTGCAGAAGGAAGGATTGCAACAAGACATAAAGCGGCTGGCCGAGGAGCATCTGCGGCTTCAGGCGGATTTTCGTCAAACTGAAGAGGCAGTGTCACTTCAAGGAAAGTACCGCAAGGACATACAAAATGAGTTGAGGACTAGGGAACAGGCTGGCAAGGTCAAGCAGCAAACCAAAGCTGAGCTCCAGAAGGAACTAGGTGATGTTACACGATCACTGGACAGACTGGCACTGAAAAGGGCTCGTCTGCTGGAAACCATGGAAGATGACTATGGCCTACAGCCGCATGATGTGGCACATCTTTCCTTGCCTGATGAAGATACCGGAAAGACCCGTGAACGGATCCGAACCCTCAAGGAGCAGATTCGGGCATTGGGACCGGTAGATACCCAGGCTATTGCCCAGTACGAAGCAGTAAGAGAACGCCATAGCTACCTCCAAGAACAGCAAGAGGATCTGGTAGAGGCCAGGGAGCAGCTAACTCAGGTTGTCGATGAGATGGATAAGGTCTCCAATGCCCGCTTCCGGGAGACCCTAGGAGAAGTTCAGAAGGAGTTTCAGACGGTATTTGCCAAGCTCTTCGGCGGTGGAAGGGCCGAATTAGTTCTGATGGCCGCAGATGAGCTTGAGGAGGCAGGGTTGGATATCTCGGTGAGACCGCCGGGGAAAAGACCCCAGAACATCAGTCTCCTATCAGGGGGAGAGCGGGCCTTGACAGCTATTAGCTTGCTTTTTGCTTTACTTCGGGTAAAGCCGAGTCCCTTTTGTGTACTGGACGAGATTGACGCCTCACTGGATGAGAGTAATCTAGATCGGTTTACTCAGCTTCTGCAAGACTTCACACAGTACACGCAATTCATAGTGATTACTCATCGTCCTACTACAATGGAAGTTGCCGATACCTTATATGGTGTTACCATGAATCGAGCCCACATTTCTCAGTTGGTTTCGGTAAAGCTGAATCAGGCTGCGGCAGGTCTAGAGGGTACATCAGCCGGGGTTGGTTAGTTCCGGTGAGAAAGGAGAGTTGATATGGGATTTTCCAGCTGGCTACGTCGCAAGGGGAAGGCTGAAGAGAAGAAAACACCAGCCGTTGAGGCAGACTCGGTGATCAATAGGGGGCAAAGTCCTAAGCAGGTGCCGGTGAGCGATTCTAGAGAGACACAGCCCCAAGCAGATGAACAAGGCCGGGGCTTTTTTGTCCGACTGAAGGAGGGGCTGGCTCGGACGCGGTCGTCTTTTGTAGCACGGATAGATACACTGCTGTCAAGCCATAAGCAGATCAATGAAGAGCTTTTCGAGGAACTAGAAGAGGTTTTGATCCAGGCAGATGTCGGTGTGGAGACTACTTTGCGCCTAGTCGATGAAGTGCGGGCAAGGGTGAAAGCCGGGGGAGTCACTGATCCAGCGGAGGTCAGGCCCATTTTGCAACAGACTATTCTAGAGATTCTCTCGACCCATACAGCCGCTTTGTCGCTACCGGAAACTTCCCCAGCAGTGATTATGGTGGTAGGAGTAAATGGTGCCGGTAAGACAACTACTATTGGCAAGCTAGCCCATCGTTTCAAATCCCAGGGGCTGAGAGTTGTCCTGGGGGCAGCCGATACATTTCGAGCAGCCGCGATTGAGCAATTGGAGATTTGGGCAGAGCGAGTGGGGGTTGACATGATCAAACACCAGCCTGGCGCAGACCCGGCCGCGGTTGCTTTTGACGCGATCCAGGCTGGGCGAGCTCGCCAGTGTGATGTCGTAATCATCGATACAGCGGGACGACTCCAGACGAAAACCAACCTCATGCGCGAACTGGCGAAAATTGGCCGAGTGATCGAGCGCGAAATGGGGGGTAAATCAGCAGAAGTGCTTCTGGTTGTAGATGCCACCACCGGTCAGAACGCCCTTTCTCAGGCCAAGCTGTTTAGTGAAGCAGTAGATGTAAGTGGATTGGTCCTAACCAAGCTGGATGGAACCGCCAAAGGCGGTATCATCATCGCGATTGCCGCTGAACTCGGGTTGCCGGTCACATTGATCGGTATTGGAGAAGCCTATGACGATCTACGGGACTTTGAGCCTGATCAATTCGTGGCTGCCCTCTTTGATGCATGACTCTTTGCCCAAGGGCGTTGCTCACCAATCATGGGTGAACTATTTGTGTTGACACACTGGACTTAGACTAGTATACTACTGCTGTAAAGCATTTTTGCTTAACAGGGGTTGCAGGGATGATTGATCAGACTGTTCATATGGGTTTGCTCTTTGACTTTTATAGTCAGCTACTGACAGATAAGCAGCGTCTGTTCTTCTCGTTATACCATCAGGAGGATCTCTCTTTGGGTGAGATTGCGGAGCAATTTGGTGTGACTCGGCAAGCTGTCTATGATATCCTGCGGCGTTCTCAGAAGACCTTACTCAATTTCGAGGAAAAGCTAGGTCTCATCCGCCGATATACCAAGCAAAGAGAGCTTCTGGAGACAATGCAATGC
Source organism: Bacillota bacterium (assembly GCA_012799135.1). Classification (GTDB taxonomy): domain Bacteria; phylum Bacillota; class Limnochordia; order DTU087; family DTU087; genus JAAZLW01. The sequence goes on from JAAZLW010000019.1 coordinate 17,211, forward strand.
CGGTTAGCTGATCTGGGTGAAGCTTTGGCCCGGCAGGATCCGGATAAGACCCGGGCAAAAGAGTTAGGGGAGCTGGAGCAGCTAGTAACACAGATGCTGGAGAGTTTCTAGGCAGGGTCTCCCGAGGAGGGACACTGCCACAGGCGTTAATCATCCTCGGACAGATCCATGATTGAGGAGGGCCGGTATGGCGGTTTTTGGTACTTTAGCAGATAAGCTCCAAAAGACATTAGGAAAACTCCGCGGTAGGGGTAAACTGACCGAGCAAGACGTCAAAGACGCCCTGCGGGAAGTACGCCTGGCCCTTTTGGAGGCAGACGTGAACTATAGAGTGGTTGGGGAGTTCACGAATCGGGTGCGAGAGCGGGCAGTGGGGCAAGAAGTCATGACTTCACTCACACCGGCCCACCAGGTGATTAAGATAGTTCACGAGGAGCTCACGCAACTGATGGGGGGCAGTCAAAGCAAGCTGGAGTTAGCCTCCCGGCCACCTACCATAGTCATGCTCGTGGGACTACAGGGTGCTGGCAAGACTACCAGCTGTGCCAAATTGGCTAATTTGCTACGCAAACAAGGACACCGGCCACTATTGGCCGCAGCTGACGTTTACAGGCCCGCCGCCATTAAGCAGCTACAGGTTTTGGGCGAGCAGTTGCAGATCCCTGTCTTCAGCCTTGGCGACCAGGTAAGTCCAGTTGATATCGCCAAGGCCGCGATGGAGCATGCCAGGCGTCATGCCAATGACATAGTGTTGTTGGATACAGCCGGCAGGTTGCATATCAATGAGGAGCTCATGGCAGAACTGAGAGCTATTGATGAAGCGGTATCACCTCAGCAAGTGATGTTGGTGGTGGATGCCATGACCGGTCAGGATGCAGTGAATGTCGCTAACAGTTTCAATGAAAACCTAGATATCGATGGAATAATTCTGACCAAACTTGATGGTGATGCTCGTGGCGGGGCGGCTCTATCGATTAAGGCTGTCACAGGTAAGCCCATCAAATTCGCTGCCACCGGTGAGAAGCTAGATGCCCTGGAGCCTTTCTATCCGGACCGGATGGCTTCACGCATCCTAGGTATGGGCGATGTTCTAACCTTAATCGAACGGGCGGAAGCTCAGATAGATGAAGAGAAAGCCCGCGAGATGGCTGATAAGCTGCGTGCTGCCGATTTCACCTTTGAAGATTTCCTCGAACAGCTTCAGCAAGTAAGAAACATGGGGCCATTGGATCAACTGCTGGAAATGCTTCCCGGAGTTCCTGGCATGAAAGGTCTGCGAGGGATGCAGGTAGATGAGAAGCAATTCGGTCAGGTGGAAGCGATTATTCAATCAATGACTGCGGAAGAGCGTCTCCGACCGGAAATCATCGATGGTAGCAGGAAACGACGTATAGCCGCCGGGAGTGGTACCCGGGTACAGGATGTAAACAGGCTGCTCAAGCAGTTTAGCCAAACCCGCCAGATGCTGCGGCAACTGGGTGCTTTTGAAAAAAAGAAGTCCCGCCACAAGCGGGGAGGCACCTTTGGTCTGTTTCGCTAATTGAGAGAATAACCAAGGAGCGCTGTCAGATGATCGAGGCAGGCGTGATTTGGTTGTTTACTGAACGGTACTGGGAGCTTTGGACTCTTGGACCGGTCAGCATAGAGAAAACTAGGAAGGGAGGAGGATCTATTCTATGGCTGTAAGAATTCGATTGAAAAGAATGGGTGCTAAGAAAAGGCCTTTTTACCGTTTGGTGGTAGCTGATTCACGGGCGGCCCGTAATGGTCGATTAATTGACACTCTGGGCTATTACGATCCCCTAGAAGAACCAGCAAAAATCGTAGTTGATGAAGAGAAGGCCATCGATTGGCTGCAAAAAGGTGCCCAGCCCTCGGATACCGCCAAGTACCTGCTTTCCGAAGTAGGAATCATGGATAAGTTCACGGCATTGCGCAAACAGGCGCAGTAGGAGGGCACAAAAATGAAGGAACTTGTTGAGTTTATTGCCAAGTCACTGGTCGATCAGCCGGAGGCGGTGCAAGTGAGTCAGGTGGAGGGAGAAAGGTCCCTCATCTTGGAGCTGCGGGTTGCGCCCGATGATATGGGCAAAGTTATCGGAAAACAGGGCCGGATTGCCAAGGCTATTCGCACAGTGGTAAAAGCGGCGGCCACCAAAGAAGGGAAAATGGTACACGTAGAGATCATTGACTAGCTACGAATGCGTTTTTCCTAAGGCTTACTGCTGCCACTAGCTCTGGGGAGGTGATGTTATGGAGAAAATCACCATTAATCGGCCAGTTGTTTGGAAAGCTGTAGTTACCGACCAATTGAGGAAAGAGTTGCATCAGGAATTGGAGCGGGCTATCAACCGGCTAGATATGGAAATCCAGCAGCTGGAGTTTCAAGCTAAGCGAATCCTTCCGGATCTGGAGCGACAGAATCTGAAGCGAGCCATGGAGATGCGCCAGCAGATTGAGGAGGAGAAGCAAAAACGTCACGAGACCCGGGAACGTTTTGCTGGTCAGATCCAGGATGTAAGTAATCTGACGACCGGTGAGGAGATAGCCCGTGGCACACTGGAGAGCTGGGCAGAGGTCTCTATCGGTGATGACCTTCGCAAGATACTGTATGTAGAAATAGTCACCAAAGACAACCAAGTGGTGGAACTCAGAGAAGGACGGTCAGAATCGTGAAGGCGTCTCGGGACTGGGTGGTAATCGGGGAGATTGCCAGACCGCATGGCGTGCAAGGTGCTGTGAAAGTCACCATGCACACAGATTATCCCCAGCGGTTTGATTCTCTCGCCAAGGTATATGTCGGACAGGAGGGCGCTGAACCGAAACAAATGAGTTTCACTCTGGTGGGTCGGCACAAAGAGCAGATTATCTGCCGCCTGGGCGGGATTGGGTCTCGAGAGGCAGCAGAGGAGTTGCGGGGAATGCTGCTTCTGGTTCCCAGAGAAGAGGCCGTCCAATTGCCGACTGAGCATTATTATATTTTTGATCTTGTGGGCCTTGCTGTTTATTCTGAAGATGGCGAGTATCTAGGCAGACTAAAGGAAGTGCTACAACCTGGTGCCAATGATGTCTATGTCGTGGAACCGCGGGGTTCGGATCGGGATATCCTATTGCCAGCGATCGGAGATGTCATACTCGATGTAGACGTAAACAAGGGCAGGATGTCAGTAAGGCTACTCCCGGGGCTGCTGGATCTATAGCGGGAGGTGCCAGATTAATGCGGATTGATGTGCTTACCCTATTTCCAGAAATGTTCCATGGACCCCTGGAGGCCAGTATTGTTGGGCGTGCACAGGCTGCAGGGATCTTGCAAGTGCACCTGTGGAATATCCGGGATTTTACCGATGACCGGCACCGTCAAGTGGATGACTATCCCTTTGGTGGAGGAGCCGGTATGATCATGAAGCCTGAGCCTGTGTTTGCAGCGGTTAGGCACGTGTTAGGCAAGGAAAAAGCTCCAGTGCTCCTTATGACACCGCAAGGCGAGAGATTTGGCCACGGATTGGCAGAAGAGCTGGCTAAGGAGAAACGGTTACTGATGCTTTGTGGCCACTACGAGGGGATTGATGAGCGGATCAGGGAGTCTGTGGTAACACAGCAGATCTCGATTGGTGACTATGTATTGACTGGTGGGGAGCTTCCGGCTATGGTAGTCATTGATGCCATAGTGCGGTTTTTACCGGGGGCCTTGGGAGAGGCTACTGCTGTTTGGACAGATTCGTTCGCCGAAGGACTGCTGGAGTATCCCCAATACACTCGGCCTCGAGTGTTTGAAGGCATGGATGTACCAGAAATACTACTTTCAGGTGACCACCAAAGGATTGCACGGTGGCGCCGCCGGGAGTCGCTACGCCGGACCTTACTGCAGCGGCCGGAACTCTTGGCTGGGCTCGAACTCAGTAAAGAGGATCGAGAGCTTTTGGCAGCTATTGAGGAAGAACTGAGCCAATCTAGCGATCGGTCGGATTAAGATGAACCGAAGGGAGGCAGAAAGCCATGGATATTCTGCAAACAATAGAAAATGAGCAGTTAAAGACGGACATTCCGGATTTCCGACCAGGTGATACCGTTCGCGTTCATGTCAAGGTTGTGGAAGCTGAACGAGAACGGATCCAAATCTTTGAAGGAGTTGTTATCGGCCGCTCCGGTGGTGGGCTGCGAGAAACCTTCACCGTTAGGAAAGTCACACAGGGAGTGGGTGTGGAGAGGAAATTCCCCTTGCATTCACCTCGGGTGGATAAGATCGAGGTGGTTCGGCAGGGCCGGGTACGTCGGGCTAAGCTGTACTATCTGCGTAAGCGGGTAGGGAGAGCTGCTCGGATTAGGGAGCGGCGGAGTTGGTAAGGCCGCCAGACGGAAAAAAGGGACTGCACCAGTCCCTTTTTTCACCAATCGGTTGAAGGGAGAGCGCGAAGATGGTTGTTGAGAAATCAGAGTTGCGTGAGTACCTGGAAGCGTTTGTAATAGCGGTTATCTTGGCCTTATTTATCATTACGTTTATTGCCCAATCTTTCGTGGTTCAGGGGCGTTCGATGGAGCCAACCCTGCACAATGGGCAGCGATTGTTGGTTGACAAACTCACATATCGGTTTCGGGTTCCGGCTGCCGGTGAGATCGTTGTCTTCCGCTACCCCGCCGATCCCAGACGTAAATTCATCAAGCGGATCATTGGGGTGCCCGGTGATGAAGTGATGATCAGAGATACCGTAGTATATGTGAATGGCAAGGCTTTGGATGAACCGTATATTAATGCCCCTACATATGGGGATTGGGGTCCACGGAAGGTTCCGGCCGACCGCTACTTTGTCCTAGGTGATAACCGCAATAATAGTGATGATAGCCGTTTCCCCGATGTGGGGTTCGTGGAGCGCCGGTTGCTGATGGGCCGCGCCGTGGCGAGTTATTGGCCGGTGCGAACCATAGGGATTATTCGGGTACCCGAGTCCTTCGCGAGGTAAACGGCAAGGACGGCTGCTTCGGAGGGAATGTGAGAATGCAGGTCAATATTCAGTGGTATCCAGGACATATGGCCAAAACCAAAAGGGAACTGGAGGAGAATCTGGCGATAGTCGATATGGTTCTGGAAGTACGAGATGCGAGGATTCCAGTCAGTAGCCATAACGCTGATTTGGCCAAGCTTGTGGCCAAGCGGCCAGTGGTTACTATCTTGGCCAAGGCAGATCTGGCGGAATCCGAACTCACTGCCGCCTGGGTGCGCTCGCTAGAGAACCAAGGGATACCAACGGTGGCTATGAATCTCAAGTCAGGTCACGGACTGGCAGAACTGGAGAAGAAGATTAGAGCTTTGCATCGCCAGGTTAGGGAGCGGTTACAGCAACGGGGTCGCCAAAGCCGAAGCCTGCGAGGTATGGTGATCGGTGTGCCTAACGTAGGGAAATCTACTCTGATTAATCGTCTTGCTAAGCGGGCAGTGACCAAGACCGGCGCCCGCCCCGGTGTGACCCGGGGGAAGCAGTGGGTGCGAATTGGTAACTGGCTGCAGCTTTTGGATATACCGGGGGTTTTGTGGCCTAAGTTCGAGGATCCCGCTACCGGCTTTCACTTGGCTGTTACAGGAGCCATAAGTGAAGATGTCTTTGACTATGTAAAGGTCGGCTCATTGCTTGCAGAAATCCTCGCTACCGATCGACCAAAGGCTCTTGAACATAGATTTGGTCTGAAGACTATGCCTACGGAGGCGGGAGCAGCCATCTTGGAGGCTATAGGTAGACGGCGGGGCTTACTGCTGCCCGGTGGTCATGTAGATGAAGAGAAAGCTGCGTTACTACTCCTCAGAGAATTCCGTCAAGGTCTGCTTGGTAATTTCACCTGGAATATACCGCCAGATTTCTAGGAACCATGGAGATATGTGTCAATTATAGCAGGAATCCGTAGGTTGTAGACGAAGAGAAATAGGAATCAGTTGTTAGGGATTGGGATTCTAGGTGATACGATGCTGGATTCAGAAAAGGCGACGGTAATGGAGATTAGGGAATGGTTAGAATGCAAGAGCTGCCTGCAACCAGAGGAAATCGCTGCGTTACGGGCCGATTCCCGGATTTCGGTGAGGAGATTGGCTGCTTCTTTCCAGACGCATCAAGCTCACCGGCAAGCAGCCCTAGTCTACAGCCAGCGCCTTTACCGGTTTAGGAAAGTGCTTCACAATCGGGGCTATGAGCACATAGCCGGCATCGATGAAGTAGGCCGAGGGCCTTTGGCCGGGCCAGTAGTTGCAGCGGCCGTGATTTTCGCCCCTGGTATCGCCCCTCTCGGCCTTGATGACTCCAAACGGTTGAGCGCCTCCCAAAGGGACTACCTCTATGGGGAGATTCAGAAACAAGCCCTAGCTGTTGGAATCGGTATGGCCGAGCCTCAGGAAATCGACACTTTGAACATCCACAGAGCTGCCCTACTGGCTATGCGGCGAGCGGTAATGGTATTGTCACCGATGCCGGATTTCTGCTTAGTAGATGGCCGCTTCACCATTCCTCAGTTACCCTTTGACCAACGCGCCATTACCGCCGGTGATCGGCGGTGTGATGCAGTGGCCGCGGCTTCCATCATCGCCAAAGTCACCCGGGACCGGCTAATGATAGAATTCGACAGCCAATACCCGCCCTACGGTTTTGCTGATCATAAAGGTTACCCGACAACTAAGCATTTGCAGGCACTCAGAGAGCACGGTCCATGTCCTTTACACAGATACTCCTATGTTCCAGTTAAGTTAGCTGGGCAGCAGAGTATCGCTTTGACAAGAGGTGAGCGCAATGAAGATCGTACGGGTTGAAAACCTCGAGTCGGGTATGCAGCTGGCCCGGGCAGTCTATAGTACAGAAGGGAAAATTCTGCTCAATGCAGGGGTGATCCTCAAAGACTCGTATATAGCCCGCTTGCGTGCCTTAGGTTTTCCTGCCGTGTACATTGGAGACGCCGAGAAAGCCGCAGCCCTGCCGGAGGCTGTTTCCGAATCCACCCGGCAGCGGGCTATTGCCCAGGTAAGGGAGAGCTTTACATCGGTGAAATTGGGTGGCACCCTTAGTATCGAACCCATCTCTGAGATAGTTGATGCGATTGTGGATGAGGTGGTGCTCAGCCGTGATGTGATAATCCCGCTTACTGATATCCGGCGCCATGATGACTACACCTTCGGTCATTGTGTGAATGTTTGCGTCCTATCAGTAATGATGGGAGTGGCTTTGGAGTTCGATGATCTAAAACTGCGGGAACTGGCCATAGGAGCTATTCTTCATGATGTGGGAAAGCTTAAGATACCAGACCAGATCTTGCTTAAGCCCGCCCGCTTGACTTCCAAGGAATGGGATGAGATGAAACAGCATACCCGCTATGGATTTGACGTCTTGCGGGCGAGTGAAGGCCTTTCCACGAGAGCTGCGCATGTGGCCTACCAACACCATGAGCGAGTGAATGGGGGAGGGTATCCCCGAGGCCTGGAGGATGACGGTATTCATCCCTTTGCCAAGATAGTGGCAGTAGCTGATACATATGATGCCATGACTTCGGATCGGATCTACCGAAAGGGAGTCACACCCTTTGAAGCTTTGCAGGTGATTAGGAGTCTAGAGCCGCGCCAACTGGATACCACAATTGTGGATGTTTTCTTCAGTAGGGTGGCTCCCTATCCGCCCGGATGTAAGGTGAAGCTAGATACAGGTGAGATCGGGATCGTTGTCACTACCAGAGGGGAAGCCTCGTTGGTTGTGCAAGTAGAGTATGATGCTCTGGGTTGTCCCCTGCGGAAGCCGACAGTGGTGGACCTAGGGCGGTATGCTGCAAGGCGGATCGCTCGGATGCTGTAGTTGTCGTGCAGGAGATCGGGCGATCAAGCCTCGCCCGGGACAATACAAGGCGAGTAAGCTAAGAGCTTGTACTAATTTGGAACTAAGGAGGTAAAGACTGCTTTCTCTGGTTCGTTCTTGTGGAGATAACGTGGTCTAGTTTACATGAACCTCAGGCGTAAAGGAAATCGCTATGAAGCTATAGCGGCCCGTTACCTTGGGAAGCAGGGTTACCGGATTCTCGCCCGCCAATATCGCTGTCCCTATGGGGAGATCGATCTGGTGGCACGAGATGGTGACATATTAGTCTTCATCGAGGTAAAAGGTCGAACTAGCAAGGGATTTGGCTTGCCTCGAGAAGCTATTGGCCCGAGGAAACAGAGGCGTATCTGGTGGTCGGCACAGCATTTCTTATGGTCTCGTGAGCAGAGGGAGGCCCTATGTCGCTTTGATGTCGTAACTATAGAAACCATTGCCCCCGGTACTAATCGGATTGAGCATATCCAGGGGGCTTTCGACGGGTGGGACCTAGGCTAGGTACGTCGGAGCCAGCAGGAATCTTAGGTAAGTGAGGAGAACTATCAAATTACGGTATTAGAGGGTCACCAGTCCTTTGTCCTAAGAGGTAAGGTCAAGGATGGGTGACTTTTTTCATGATCGCGACAGTGCAAGCCGCCACGGTGTTGGGTATAGAGGGATTCCTGGTAGATGTCGAGGTTGATCTGTCACGGGGGCTGCCGGGATTTGATATCGTCGGCCTACCGGATGTGGCAGTCCGCGAAAGCCGCCAACGGGTCAGGGCAGCACTGAAGAACTCGGGTTTTGGCTTTCCCTTGCAGCGTCTCACAGTAAATTTGGCTCCTGGGGATCTGCGAAAGGTTGGCTCAGCCTTTGATCTCGCCATCGCCCTGGGTATTCTTGCAGCCGGGGGCATTTTGGAGCCTGAGCAGCTGCGAGGGGTTCTGGCTTTGGGTGAGCTGTCTCTGGACGGTACCATTCGAGGTGTGGCGGGGGTTCTGCCGATGGTCCTGGCCGCA
>JAAZLW010000186.1 GCA_012799135.1 Bacillota bacterium
ATCAAGATCGACACTCCGATTATCAATACAGCTGATACCGATACCGCCCGGGGCGAAGCTGAGGCCCTCTTTGACAAAGTGGCGGAACTCGGCACTGAAATCTGTATGCCCCACCATGTTTCAGTAGAGCAGCTCCTAGATAGAGGCCAGAAGAAAATCCGCCGGATTGATGACTACACCAAAATGATCCGGGAGCGAGGCATGATACCAGGGCTCAGTGCCCATATGCCCGAGGTTGTGCTTTATGCCGATGCCAATGACAACGATGTAGATACCTATATCCAGATCTATAATGCTGCCGGTTTTCTCATGCAAGTGGAAATCGACTGGATCAACAACGTCATCTGGAATTCGAAAAAGCCAGTCATGACGATTAAACCCATGGCCGCCGGAAGAGTACCTCCCTTTGTGGCCTTCAACTTCGTATGGAATACCATTAGAGAGCAGGACATGGTAACCGTAGGCACCATGAGCCCTAGGGAAGCAGAGGAAGTAATCGAGCTTTCCATGGCCATCTTGACAGGCCGTCGGCCTCAGATAGCAATCCGTGGTACCCCTGCCAAAGGGAACCTGGCTACTAAGGCAGACTAGCTCTCTAATACAGAATCAGGATTCCTCATATGTAACCTAATACAACTAGCAAAGGCTCCGGGTATAGCAAAGCCCAGAGCCTTTCATTCTACCCAGCATGCTCGTCACCGAGCTGGGGGTCGCAAGACCTCTTCCCCTCTTAGGTGACTTACGGGAAAACAACCCTCCTGGCTACTTTTCTTGACCATAGTAGGCATTGGTTCCGTGTTTCCGTAAGAAATGCTTATCCAAAAGCACCTGGGGAATCGCCTGAGCCTCCGGCACCAACGAGACAGTACCCATAGCCATGAGCGCAACCTGCTCTAGGACCACGCTACTATGAACTGCCTCTGCCGGGTCCTTCCCCCAGGTGAAGGGGCCATGTCCGGCAACTAAAGCTCCCGGCACAGACAGCGGATCCCGACCAGCAAAGGCCTTTACGATCACATTACCGGTCTCCTCTTCGTATTCACCGGTAATCTCGGTCTCAGTTAGGAGCCGTGTACATGGGATCTCCCCATAGAAATAGTCAGCATGGGTAGTACCGAAACAAGGTATGCCACACCTGGCTTGGGCCCAGATGGTAGCATAGGTAGAATGAGTATGCACGATGCCACCGATGTTCCCCCATGCCCGATACAGGGCCAGATGGGTGGGCGTATCGGAAGAAGGCCTGAGGGAACCATCCACGATCCTACCTTCCAGATCCACTACCACCATATCTTCAGCTATCATCTGATCATAGGACACCCCGCTGGGCTTGATCACCACAAGACCTCGCTCACGGCATATCCCACTGACATTTCCCCAGGTATAGGTTACTAATCCCCGTCGGGGAAGTTCCAGATTAGCCGCCAATACCGCCTGTTTTAGCTCATCTAACACGCGTCAGCCCCCCCTAGACACCGCTATTCATCTCGCACAGTCTTCAACTAATCACCAACCCGGCGAATCCTGGATAGACCTCATCCCATGGCGCTTTGGCTTGGGGCTGGTACACCTTAACCGGGAAGGACTTCCTGACGATTTGGCGGGCCTCCTCTATAGAGCCGATCTCCCTCAAGGCCATGGCTTGCATTAAGATATTACCAACAGCGGTTGCTTCAATGGGTCCGGCTACCACCGGCAACCCAGTGGCATCTGCCGTCAGCTGGCAAAGGAGCTGGTTTTGCGTGCCACCTCCTACCATGTGAATAACCTGAGCAGATCGGCCGGTAATCTCTGCTAGCTTCTCCACTGTCCACCGATACTTCAAAGCCAGACTCTCCAAACAACACCGGACTAAGGCCGCTTCACTCTCTGGCACTCTCTGGCCGGTTCGCCGGCAAAAGTCCTGGATGGCTTCAGGCATATCGGCGGGATTCAGAAACTCGTCGGCATCGGGATCAATAAACATCTGCAAAGGCTCTGCCTTACGTGCCATCTCGGTTAGCTGATCATAGCTATAACTATTCCCGTCTCTCTCAAGACTCCGCCGACACTGCTGTACTAACCAAAGGCCCATGATGTTTTTCAAGAAGCGATAGGTTCCACAGACTCCACCTTCATTGGTGAAGTTATGAGCCAGGCTTTTCTTATTGACTATAGGTTCTTTGACTTCCACACCCATCAAGGACCAAGTACCGGAGCTTATATAGACATAGTCCCCAGGCTTTGCCGGTACCGCCGCCACAGCCGAGCCGGTATCATGGCTGGCCGGTGCAATCACCGGGATCTTTGCCCCCTCAAAGCCTAACTCCCTGGTGATTGTTTGCCTGATCTGCCCTACAACCGTACCTGGTTCCACAACCTCGGTCAACATGTTCCTATCAATGCAGAACTGGTTGAGCAGATCAAAAGCCCAGTTCCTCTGCTTGGGATCCATCATCTGTGTCGTCGACGCTATGCTGAATTCAGTGAGTTTCTGGCCGGTAAACCAGAAATCAAAGAGGTTAGGCATGAGCAACAGTGTCTTGGCCCTATCTAGCATGGACAATTCCCGTTTTGCCAATGCCAACAGCTGAAAAAGCGTATTGAAGCGGAGAAACTGGTTGCCGGTTTCTTCAAATAGCTTCTCCCGAGGAACTACCTTAAAGGCCTCTTCTATTGTCCC
>JAAZLW010000187.1 GCA_012799135.1 Bacillota bacterium
TCCACATAGGCTGCTCTATGGATGTTAGCTGTATCATAGTTGATACATAGCCACTCCGAATCGGAGATGGAGAGAATTCTCTTTAGGCCTTCTGATGTCAATGAGAATGTTCCGTGAGGCTCAATCGCCAGATATACTTGGCACTCTTCTGCTACCTTTAGTATCTCCAATAGTCTGCTGCGCAGCAATTCCCAGGCTTCTGCTTCGCTCATCCCCTCAGGTGCAAACCCATCTCCTATGTTAACAACGGGAATATCCGCTGCACGAGCCCAACGCAGACACTTTTTCCCGTATTCTACACTCTTGTCATCAGGAATTATCGCTCCGTGCGTACACCATAGGGCAGTAGCCCCCTTGAATCCGTAGCTCTTAACTAACTCCCTAAAAGCTTTCGGGTCATCATCATCTACATCGATATGAGGACAGAACGGAGGAGTGGCCTGGGGCTCTACGTACTCGAACCCGGCACGCTTGACCCTTTCCAGAGCTTCTTCAAGTGGATAGGTTCTAAAGGTAACCGTACCGCATCCAACTAGCATTATTTCGCACCTCCAAACTGGGTGAGCTCGCGAATCAGTACATCCGATGCTCTGTCTCCCTCTTTCTCTTGAATCTGCAGTGCATATTCTTTGAACTCATCTAACGAAACTACCTTCCGCCCTAGCATCTCTGATAGATAGGCAGCACCTGCTATAGCCATAGACTCCGCCCCAACTCGTTCATCACATTCAGACTTGGTGTTTTCGACAATACAAGTAACTATGTTGCGGAGCTCACCAAAGAACCCATCCGACTCAAGCCATGGCATTCTGTGTAAGAAACCAGGAGACCAGTAGGGTATCTCTGTTCTATGACCATGGTGATCCACAAGTGTCATCTTGTCGGGAGCACCAAATTCAATAGAACCTTTGGTTCCTATGATCACCGACGAAGCGACACTATCTCGATAGCTCCACGAACCTTCCAGGAAAACAGTTGTCCATCCATTGGGCCGTTCAAATTCCACTAGAAAATGAGCTTCATCCTCTGCTTTGACTGTACGATACTTACCATCCACTATTCGTTCAGGCATTTTGATTCCAATACCATCCGGTTCAGCACTCTTAACTCGTACCGGCTTGGAGTCAAACCCCAACAGAAACCAAGTGGCGGTGATCCCATGAATGCTCATATCCAGTAAAGACCCGCCACCAGCGACTGTGGGATCCCAGTAGGAGGCGGTCAAAGCACCCGGCTCCCCTATCGCTAGAGGCAAGAGTATGGCTATCGGTTCACCTATTATCCCTGAGACAAGGAATTTCCTCAGGTTGTACCAAGAGATGGAGTAGATAAAGTTCTCAGCATACTGAAACACCTTGCCACTGCGTTTCACTGCTTCAGCCATCTCCATAGCTTCTAGCCAGGTCCTAGCCATAGGCTTTTCACACATTACATTTATGCCCTTATCTAGAGCTTGTATGGTCATGGGCTTGTGCAGCTTCACAGGTGTGATGATGTCAACCAAGTCGAGGTGTTCAGTCTCCAACATCTCACTATAGTCTTTATACAGCCGAACTGAATCAGCATCCGCCCTCAATTCCTCAGCTCTTCTGAAGTCTCCAGCCGCTTCTCTTCTTTGCGCCTCCTCTTCATAGACTCTCTTAAACCAGAAAGCTGCCTTATCTAGATTATCCTGGCTTACATCGCAGAGAGCACAGATCTTTGCCTCATCCAATCTCGGGTAAGCCGGTAGGTGTCCGGAATCGCCCCCCCATCCATAGAAGATACCACCCAGCCCTGCAACACCGATTCTTACTTTGCTCATAGCTTATTTGCCTCCTTGAATCTAGCAGGTTGCTTAGAGTCCAGATAAGTACCTGACAGGTACCTGCTGCCTATCAGCCCTTCAAACCACTTAGGGCTATGCCTTCAGTAAAGTACTGCTGAGCAAAAATGAAGAGGAGCAATGCCGGTAGCAAAACCACAGTTGATGCTGCCATCAGATAACTGAACTGTGTCTGTCCATAGGGTCCCGTGAACCGGAACAGTCCCAAGGAAAGCGGATACAGTTCCTCTGTTTTTATGACATAAATCAGTGGCCCCATGAAGTCATTCCAATGCCAAATAAATGAGAAAATGGCCACAACCATTAATGCGGGTTTCGCCAGCGGAAGCATAATTCTGAAGAAGATGCCTAGCTCATTACAGCCATCTACCCTGGCGGCATCGGAAAGCTCCATGGGAAGCGTAACGAAAAACTGCCGAAGCAGAAATATGTTAAAAGCACCTCCACCAAAAAAAGCCGGAACCACCAATGGTAGTAGCGTCTCTACCCACCCGAGCTTGTGAAACAAAACAAACGTAGGTATCATAGTCACTTGGGCAGGAAGCATCATGGTACTCAGACAAATAAGGAATAGGAGGTCTCTTCCCGGCCATCTTAAGCGAGCAAATGAATAGGCGACAAGAGATGCTGAGAGAAGCTCTCCAATCATTGGTATGAAAGTGATTATGCAGGAGTTCCGTAGATGACTCCAAAACGAAAGATACCTCAGTGCCTTAGGGTAGTTTTCCCACATTATCGGATTTGGAATCCATTTCGGGGGGACAAGGAAAACCTGATCATCTGGCTTCAATGAGGTTGATACCATCCACGCCAATGGAAATATGAAAAGCACTGCCAACGCCACAAGCACAACATACAGGATCAAGGTCTTATAGATTCTTTTCCGCTTGTTACTAGCCATCTGAACAGATCACCTCCCTACGAATCCTTCGTAATAGACCCATCGGCCGCTTAGTCTGAATTGAACAACAGTCAAGACCAAGACTATGATAAATAGAATCCAAGCCATCGCCGAGGCATATCCCATGCGGAAATACTCAAAGGCATTGCGATACAAATAGAGTACATAGAAAAGGCTTGCATTAGCTGGTCCACCTTCTGTCATGATATAGGCATTGGAGAAAATCTGGAAAGCCCCTATTATCCCCATTATTATGTTGAAAAAGATCGTCGGCGAAAGCATGGGAATGGTCACATACCAGAATCTCCCAAAAGCATTTGCGCCATCGATTTCCGCTGCATCGTAGAGATGTGAAGGGATACCTTTAAGACCCGCCAGATAGATCATCATCGTTGAACCAACACCCCAGAGATTCATAATGATAAATGCTGGCTTGACCCACTCCTCACTCAGCAACCACAGAGGGCCTTCGATTCCCAGGACGTCCAAAAACGTATTGATTAAACCCCACCGCGGGTTAAAAACCCATCTCCAAAGCATAGCGATGGGAACTCCCCCAATAATCGAAGGGAGATAGTAACATGCTCTGAACCAGCTTATGCCCCTTAGTTCTTGATTGATCAGAAGTGCTAGTATCAATCCCCAGATGAGATTGAGGGGAATACTATAGAATGCATAGTACAGAGTGTTGTACAAGGACACCCAGAATAGTTCATCATCTAGCATGGCTTTATAGTTGCCCAAGCCCACCCAAGAGGGGGGATTTAGGACTGTATAATCACAAAAACTATAGTAGAAAGAGAGGATAATCGGGATCCCTGTGAATATTATGAACCCCAGTATCCAAGGGGATGCAAACACATACCCAGCTATGGCCTCCCTGTTCATCCTTCTATTTCTGATTGGTCTGGTTCGTCCCATGGGAAGATTTCCTCCTTAAGGGAGATGGGCGCAGGCTATCACCATGTTTTGAACTGATCGGTTTCGACCACGATGATGAAAGCCTGCAGCCTTCCTTCATTACTCGACAAACTTAGTTATTTGCTATACTTTGCTAGGATCGCGTCCAGCTCTGCCTGACATTTCGCCCGCACATCCTCTAGAGTCTTTTCGGGAGCAGCTTTCAATGCTATGATCAGTTCACCGGCACTTAGCATCTCTTGATACAAAAGAGCCGATATTGGAGTTTTGGGACAGGTAGAGCCGTAGGATAAGGCCTCAAAGTATGGTGTCATGTGTGGATCTTTTTCAGTTGCCATAATAGCCTCACTAGCACTCAAGCTCCCGGGCATGGCAGTAAAGTCGTTATAGAAGTCTGCCCATTGCTCCTGGCTAGTCATGAACTTGATCCACTCCCACGCCTCATCTGGATGCTTAGCTCCTTTGGGCATAGTTACACATACACCCATACTGAGAGTAAATGGTTTCATGCCCGCCTTGGGAATTGGAAGTGGCCCGACACCGTAGTCCAACGTTGGGGCATACCTTCTGATATTGGCTACGGTCATGTTGGCTTCGATGGCCATACCCACCTGTCCAACAAACAGGGGACAGTCTGGTGACTCACCCCACGCTAGAGGACCGGCAAAGCCTCCCTCAAACCTCCTCAAGTCATCGACCCCGTATCTGTTGATAAACTCGAGTAGCCATTCGTATGATTCGACAATCCTCGGTTCATTACAAGTGACCTTAGTACCGTCTTCTGATATGAACTGCCCTTCGTTAGCCATACCCCAGAGGTAAGCTAACATCTGATAACCTTCAGCCCATGGAATTATCCCTACGCGAGAGAGCCTTCCTCTGGCATCCCGCTGGGTTATCTTGTCTGAATATTGAAGTGTCTCTTCCCATGTCATTGGTGGCCGTTCGGGATCTAGTCCAACTTCCCTGAAAACGTCCTTATTCCACATGAGTTGCCAGACATTAAGACCAAAACCTGGGAGACCGTAAATATCTGCACCGGCGGGCACATAGAAGTCTCCTCCAAATCGGACTTCATCAAGCAACCCGACAGGGATATCGTCAGTATCATACCCATCCCTTTCTATGAAGGGATCTAGTGGCTGGAAGGCACCCTGTTCTACCCACTGAGCCATTTGGAAACCATCGAACATCGCTACATCCGGAGGCGTGCCGGCGGCAATGGCTTTCAAGAGAGCATGACCGGCTTGCCCTCCGTATCCTGGTGTCACTTTTACCGTTATGTCAGGATTCTGTTCGTGAAATTCTTCTGCCCAACCCTTGAACATGTCTACAATAGGTCCAGGAGCCCACCATGCGTCGAACCACACTTCCACCTTTTCAGCCGCTACCGGAAGGGCACTAGCCGCAAAAACAGCAACTAATATGCCTACCGTGATAGCCATACGCTTGAAACACCTCATGGTTTAACCTCCTATTAATTTAGTCAAATCATTTTGAGATGCTGGGCTTCAGTAGTACCGCAAAAATGTGAGAACGTATACCAACGCTCCTCCCCACTTGCCTGTTCCTCACCCCCTTCGCTATACTGGCTATCGAGCATGGATCTTACCCACATACTCGTACCCAGTATGATCAATGTCCAAGGCATCAGGGAAAACCCCTACTACTTCAATAGGTGTAGTCTCGTCTAGATTCTTCATCCAATGAACAGTGTTCTTAGGCACATAGA
>JAAZLW010000188.1 GCA_012799135.1 Bacillota bacterium
CCGTTCGCACCGCCAGATCACCTGCTAAGATCAAACTGACAATCAACCCCAAGACAGCACTTGCGGTGGAGCCATAGCCGGCATAGGAGTAGATGCCGGCGGTGATCGCCAAAGATAATCCAACTATGGAAGCTAGGTACAGACTAAAGCAATACTCGGAGAGGCTCCGGCGAACCCGCCGCCACCAAGAGATGGGCTGCCCTAACTTAGCCAGGAGCAACTCCTCACCTGCATCGATTAGGTAATACCCTATGTGGCGTTTCCAGAATTCGAGACTATCAGAAGCCACACTTCTAGCACATTGAACTGCCTGGCGAGCCACTTGCAGCTCCGAAATCCCCAGTGAACGGGCAATTTTCTCCACTCGGTGCCGATACATATCCCGACTAGCACTATCCATAGCCGGATAGGTCCCATCGGGATCGGTTTGTAGAATCCGTTCTACCTGACTGAGGCGCTCAAAGGAGTCGCTCCAATCAAGGACCCCCAGCCCTCTAAGACTATTGATGGCATTTCTCACCGATATTTCTCTAGCTGATTGCCGCTGATGCTCTAAGTTCACTATGTCATCGGCAGTAGTGCCAATGGCAGCCAAACGTCGATCCAGCCAGGCACTGAGCGGAGCAGCCTCAGCTCCTTCATTACGCAACCGATAGAGTAGTTCTGTGGCAAAAGTGGCACTTACCCGGCGCAGCGACCTGGCCCGAACTGCAAGCAGGTCTTCAAGGTTCACCGCACGACTACGAGCCTCCTGTAGGAGGTTATCTAGCCAGGTACTGGCTTTTTGCCTCTCTTTTTGGGTATTGAGCACCTGTAAGGAGAGATGTTTGAGATTCTCCGTTAGGCCCACTCGAATGAAGGTGGGTATGGCCCAAATCTCGCCTATGGACAAAGGTGTGATCGATTGGTAAGCCGCAAAAAACCGCTCGATTGTATCTGTATCCATATGTCCATCTGAATGAGAGATCAGATCCAAGGCCAAAGCATAAACCCGAGGATAGCCTTGCATACGGCTATTGATCAATTTGGGAAGCTCGCGATAGTACCCTGGGGGCATACCCCCCTTAATGTCTCGGATGCTCCCACTGATCACATAGAAATTGTCCAGCAGCCACTCCCCGGCGGGAGTGGGACTATAGCCTTCCCGCACCACCCGAGACATCTCAGCGTGTACTCGGTTAAGTACCTTACTGGCTGCTTCGGGGTCCGGTAAGCGGCGACCCTTGGTGAGGGGCTCACTGGCAACACGGTGCCGGGTTGCCAGGTCCCGGGCATGTTGCTCTAGCTCATTGATGCCCAGGAGGGCGTCTGTAATGGGCTCCACCGGCAATGGTCGTCGGATTAGCTGACGTACCCGTAGCGCACCCGCCCCCAAGACCAGCAAGGCAGTAAGCAAGAAGACGTTCTCCAGCATCAAGATTGTGTACCCCCATCATGGGCCGACCTAGCTTTAATCGGCGGCGCAGATATTTCGGGAACGATCCGGGGACACTTGCCCCAGGATGCTCCCAGGATATGCCGAGTACTAGTGTTTCACATTTATAGGCTGATTAAACCTGTAGTCATCTAATGGCGAAAGAGAGGGCCTAAAGGTAGGAAAGTATTGCTCGAAATCTCTCATCCAGGGGTTCTGCTAGTGGGAGAAACTGATCCATGGCAATATAGAAGAAAGATCAACTTGACCCTCCAGGAGCTGCTCAACCTGATTAGCATCTCTGAGCGGTTGGGCCAAGAAGAGCCTCGTAGCCCTCTTGCGTCCCATACCTGGAAGGGCTGCCAGTTGGGCAACACTGGCCCGATTGATATAGAAGGGAGCAGGCAAAGCAGTTACCGACCGATAGCCATGGTCTATTACCCGGACATCCAAAATGCTGCCGAGTGCTTCTTCGCCAGGGATACCGACCAAAATCGGGTAGGTCCCCAACTGCCTGCCAAAACTAATCTGACCCCTGACCTCTTCGATATGTACATCCCGCAAGAGTGTGCCAATTGGAAATACCTTGCGCAACATTGGTTTGTTGATTTCATCATTGACCTTGTCTTTATAGGCCTGGAAACGGTGAGCAGAAATCCGTGTAGGCTTATACCCACCCCAGGTAAGCACCTGACGGATATTGATCCGCCGTACCAAGAGATCTGTATCTAGCAGCCTTTGCAGATAACGGAAATTGTTCTCCATAGTCTCCGGTCTTTCCCCGATCAGGCCGTGCAGCAAGTTAAGACCCGGCAAAAGCCGAGGAATACCATCTTGCCGGTCACCGCCGATCTGATTCATCAGGCGAATAGCGGCCAATGTCTCCTCGGGAGATGTCTCTACTCGGTTAGCGGTCAATACTACTGGATCAGCTGATTCTAACCCAAAAGCTGCCACATCACCTGGAGTGTTGTATCGACAGATGATCTCCATGATTGCTTCTGCCGCCTTTGGATCCCGCATGATGGTTGCCGGATTGGCATTATCCATATGCAGGACTTTCAGAGCCGGCGCTACCTGTCGAATCCCCTGATAAAGCTCCTGGATCACCGCTGGTTCCGGATAAAGCTGACCTGCCCGAGGGCGTGCCCCATAGAGGAAAAGATCTGATTGACACCCCAACCGATAGTAGCGGTTGCCTTGGCCGGCAAGAGCCTCCACCTCAGCCACCACATCTGCAACCGGTCTTTGGTAGCGAACTTGCTTTTTCCCTTCACTACAGAAGGCGCAATTCTGCCGGCGGGGACACCCTCGAAAAGTCTCCAACTCACAGACAACATAAGGAAAGGATGGATGACGAGTAGTAAGCGTAGCTCCCAGTAGGGCAAACCGAGCTATTCTCTCGGCCCACAGATGCCCCACTCCTGGTTCTGGTTCAGACCTACCGCCCAGGATCGCCTGCAAAGAGATGGCAGCAATCTCACTACACACAAGACTAACCCCGCGAATATCATCCTGGCACAGGACTATGGGGCCCCCTAAAATCAATGGTACTGGTTCAATAGCCGAGCCCAAATCGCCAATTTCCCGAGTAGAGATTGGTCTACCCCCCAGGTAGCGACCGGGAACCGTGGCCCCGGCGATGACAACCACTGCATCGGCACTACGGGCCATATCCAGATACTCTTCTCGGGCTTGGCGCAACTGATCAATAGTTGCATAGACAATACTGTCTGGAGCTATGCCCAGATCCAACAAGGCACCATAGGCATAGCGCACATGAGGAGATATGTAAGGTGGAACCCCTAAGCAGGATGGTTCATCAAGATAGCCATCGAGCAGGACGATTTTCAGATCGCTGGTCTTTTTGGTCGCTATTAAACTCTGGTTCATCTATATCGGCTCTCATAAAGTAAAGGATCATACGGTGCTCGCCTGCCGGGGCAGTTCTCCCGAGCACAAAGCTGACAGTTCTCAAAGGTGATCTCTGTGGCAAAACGAATGCCTGAGATAGATTTAGTAGGTATCATAAGACAGCTTTCCGTGAGCTCAACCCCAATCGCCTCTTTAGGATCCCCTAATAGCTCGAAAAGTTTGCTTTGCTCACTAATAGGCCAGTCTTCCAGGGAACCGGGATTCATTACCGCCGTGGTCCCCATACTATATGTAGCTACTAAACGAGCGGTGAAATCTCTAAAAGCTGACCCCAGCACCGCCTCCTTGATCTTGTCGGCCCAGTACTGTTCTAACATCCCCTCGACGGTCATGGCCCATGCATCCAGTTCCCTACCGGCAGTGACTACATAGGGAAATACTCGGTGTATACCATCAAGGTTTACTCTCAGAACGCGGCTGTCAAATCTGATGCCATCGATTACAACATGGCTATCACCGACATCATCAATGAAAGCTTGTTTGTACATTCCCTTAGGTTTACCTATAGCCGTAGCCTTTTCTACGAGAGCGAGGATGCTCTTGCCATCAGCACTAGCCTCATCTACCCTTAATGTGTGCAAGAGCCCTCTCACGTTGAGATCAAGCTTCAGATCGGCTACAACAACTGGCTCCAATTAGACTCCCCCTCTACAGTTAAGGCAAGTTCAAGCCGATAGCTTCACATGGGATCTATTATAGTTCCCTTACTCAATTCCTGCTCAAGGGACAGAGGGATGATCTCGATATCAGCAAATGTCGCGGTCGCGAACAGCAGCAGGAGAAATGGTGTGATCCACCGTATTGTAACTCAGGGATCTAGAGGCAACCCTATAGCTGGAGGTACTTGCCCATAGCTTAGAATTGCCCCCGCAATACAGAGACTGCTACTGGCGGCGGAACAAAGGAGGTAGGACCTTGGCCAACGTTTTCGATATTATCGGGCCAATCATGATCGGCCCATCTAGTTCTCATACCGCCGGTGCTGTCCGGCTTGGCATGATAGCCAGGGCCCTTTTGGGCGAAAATCCAATCCGGGCCCAAATAAAGCTACACGGCTCATTTGCCCGCACTTATCGAGGGCATGGTACGGACAAGGCTCTAGTGGCAGGGCTCTTGGGTCTTGCACCGGATGACCTTCGGATCAAAGATAGCCTGGAGCTAGCCAAGGAGCAAGGGTTAACCTATAGCTTTGAACTCCTCGATCTTGGAGATTACCATCCTAACACTACTCTAATTGGCCTTACGGGCATCTCCAGCGCTCTTTCTCTCTTAGGCTCTTCAGTTGGTGGAGGAAAAGTCCAGATCCATAGGATCAACGGTCTGCCTGCCGAGTTTACCGCCGATTATGACACCCTCATTGTCTACCACAAAGACACGCCGGGAGTGATTGCCGCTGTAACCAGCCTCCTCGCCGGTCACAGCATAAACATTGCTCAAATGAAAGTCTACCGCTCACATCGGGGTGGGCGTAGTGTGATCGTCTTAGAAACAGACGAGCAGGTAGATGAAAAGCTCTATCAGCAGGTTAAAGCTGTACCCAATGTGACTGGGGCCATATACTTGCATGCGATCTAGTTGAGAGTTGCACCTTTGGGAATCCAGTGAAGCTGCCAGAAGTCAGCCGGGAGTGATAACCATGATCACCTATCAATCTATCGATGAGTTGGTTGAAACTGCTATGTCGGAAGGGAAGAATATCTCTGATGTAGTGATCAATCAGCAGGCTATGGAGCAACACTGCCCCGTCGATGAGCTTTATCAGCAAATGGCTCGAAACCTAGAAGTCATGCGGGAGTCAGTCCAGTCGGGAGTCGCATCGAAACAC
>JAAZLW010000355.1 GCA_012799135.1 Bacillota bacterium
CAGGGTATTGGCGACAGCTAGCCCGGCATCATTGTGGATATGAATTCCCACTGGGGCATCTATGGCCGCGACCGCTGCCTTCGTCGCCTCTTCCACCTCCCAAGGCAAAGAACCGCCATTGGTATCGCAAAGCACTACTACCGAGGCTCCAGCCTGAACTGCAGTCTGCAGCACCTCCAGGGCATAGAAGGGATAGCGCTTGTAGCCATCAAAGAAATGCTCAGCATCGAAAATAACCTCTAGCCCCTTTGAGCGGAGCCAGGCTATGCTGTCAGTCACCATGGCTAGGTTTTCGTCCAGAGTGGTTTGCAGAGCATTGATCACATGAAAATCCCAGGCCTTGCCCACAATGGCTGCCACTTCTACCTCAGCAGCCAAGATTGCCTGTAAGTTCTTATCTTCTGCAGCTTTGATGCCCACCCGGCGGGTACTGCCAAAGGCACTGAGCTTGGCGTGCCGCCATTTGATCTCTCTAGCCCTTTGAAAGAACTCATTATCCTTGGGGTTAGAGCCCGGCCAACCCCCTTCGATATAGTCAAACCCCATTTGATCCAATCTCTGGGCGATTTTTATCTTATCCTCTACGGAAAACGAGATCCCTTCTCCCTGGGCTCCGTCTCGAAGAGTCGTATCATAAAGCTCAATCTTGGCCATATTCGCCTCCCCCAAAAATAGCTTCTACCACCAGCTCGCCCATGGTAGTGGTCCCTACCAGACAGGCCCCCGGCTGCATAAGATCCCGAGTTCGATACCCTTGGGCCAATACCAGCTCCACCGCTGTCTCCACACGGGTCGCAGCCCGGGCATGCCCGAGAGAATAGCGTAGCAGCATGGCCCCGGATAGGATAGCTGCCAGCGGATTGGCTACCCCTTTCCCCGCAATATCCGGGGCCGAGCCGTGGACCGGCTCATAAAGTCCCACCTTGCCACCTAAACTCGCGGAGGGCAACATGCCCAGAGAGCCGGTGAGCATAGCGGCTTCGTCACTCAGGATATCGCCGAACATATTGGTAGTCAGGATAACATCAAACTGTCTAGGGTTTCGTACAAGCTGCATGGCACAATTGTCGACAAACATGTGCTCTAGCTCTACATCCGGAAACTCCTTAGCTACATCCATTACCGTCTCCCGCCACAGGCGAGAGGACTCCAGGACATTGGCCTTATCCACAGAGGTCACTTTTTGACGCCGTTCCCTCGCCGCCTGAAAGGCAACCTGAGCTATGCGTTCCACTTCTCTGGTGCTATACTCCAACGTGTCTACTGCCCGCTGACCTCCGTCGAGCAGTTGCTCCCGAAAACGGGGCCTGCCAAAATACAGCCCCCCCGTCAATTCCCGCACAACCAGAATATCTACGCCTCTTACTACTTCTATTTTCAGGCTGGAGGCGTTCTCTAAAGGACCCAAGACTTTGGCCGGCCGCAGATTGGCAAACAGCTCCAAACCTCGACGAATAGCCAAGAGCCCTGCCTCAGGTCGCTCTTCCCCAGGCAAGCCGTCCCACTTGGGACCACCTACTGCCCCAAGCAGCACCCCATCAGCGTCTTGGCAGGCAGCCAAGGTGGCCTTGGGCAAGGGTGCCCCGTGTTTGTCTATGGCTATCCCACCAATATCTGCTGTCTCCCAATGCCAGTCAAGGCCTTCGAGTGCCCCCACAGCTTCCAGTACCTTGATCGTCTCCCAGAGGATCTCGCAACCGATCCCATCACCCGGCAGCAATACTATCTTGGCCATATCATCCATCCTTCCTTAGGGTCCGGCCGACAAAGTCGATCAAACCACCGGCCTCGATGATCCCTTGCATAAAAGGTGGACATGAAACCGCCTCATACCTCTGGTCTTGGGTGATATTGCTCACCACACCCTTGGCTAGATCAACTGCAAGGATATCACCTGGCCGGATATCCTTGACCGCAGACGGGCATTCCAGGATGGGCAGCCCGATATTAATGGAGTTACGGTAGAAAATTCGGGCAAAGGACTCGGCCACCACACAGGATATCCCAGCGGCTTTGATAGCCAAGGGAGCA
>JAAZLW010000189.1 GCA_012799135.1 Bacillota bacterium
AAAGCACAGTATAGGGCACGAATTGGCAAGACATGGCTTCTTCCCCCTTGCGACGCAATTGAGCACTTTCTTCATAGACAAGGAAGTTCCTTTGTGTAGATCCATAACATTACTAAAATCGCTGAATGTCGTCGCAGTGACAAGGCGGCACCACTAGGATCTCGCGGCGAGCGGACTATCATGGCCTACACCATGACCTTGCTTGACTATGGCAACGAAGGTCAGACTTGCTGTGTTGCCGGCAAAGGGGGGTGACGATATGGTCAGGAAGGCTAGAAAGCTTGCGCTAAGTGCCAAGACAGCCTATGCAAGCACCATCCACCCAAAGGCCCCTAGCAGAGAAGTTACTCTCCGCTAGGGGCCTGAGCCCTTTGCCCTGTTGGCCTTCACCAAAGGGCCAAATTAGCACCAGAAATACTTTTTTAGGGCTTACTAATGGGGGATATTCTTTTCCTGAAGTCAGTAACGAGCCGGGCCAGGAAAATCGACCTCTCTTCCTAACTCTTCAACTCATTGTACCTGCGGATTACTTCCCAGGTGATATCGATAGCTTGGGTATAGTAATGGACTATGGAAGTATCCACTATCAGCGAGTAGTTTTCCTGCTCCCCGATGACTCGAAGAACTTCACCAATCTCAACCAAGATCTGGCTGCGCATTTCATCGGCTTTGGCCTGGATCTCAGCTTCAGATTGAGCAACAAGAGTCTCATATTCCGGTATTAACTGGTCAAGCTCCCGCTGCCCGGATGTTCTCTTGTTCGTCAATGCAGCTTCTGCAACTTCCTCTTGAAGCTCCCTAATAGCTTCCGCCTTCTCATCAACGGCAGCCTGTCGTTCTCGGATGAGTGCCTCTAGTTGAGCACTGGCCGCCTTGCCTGCCTCGGACTCAGTGATCACCATGTTCAGATCCATGACAGCTACTTTCGCTTCAGCTGCCATAACCGGGACTACTGCCGACATAAGTACCACCATTACTAAGACCCAAGATAGGTATTTCCCCATCGCCATCTTCTCCTCTGTATCGTATTGCCCATTGCCTGCCAGAAGGGATTCCCAGTCTTTACCCAGATTCCCTCTAAGCCCATTCGCGCCCTTGCTACCAACTACCATAGCTTGGTCTGGAGGAAAAGATGGATCTGTGGTGACCCGCCTTTTCTACCAATAGGCCAACCTACAACCACATTGGCAGAGACCCTCTCGCCAATGTTGACAGTGGCACCTAAGCCGCAACTAGCTAGGTAGTCTTCTTCGTTGACAGATTCGTCATTTCCCTTATAAGGGAAGACCCCACCATAGTCTAGAAAAACCATGCCCCGTAAACACTCACCAATAGGATAAGTCAGTTCCCCTCTGATAGCAAACCCCTTATCTCCAATGAGGGTCCCTTCTGGGTAGCCCCGGGCTATGGACATTCCGCCAAGGGACAACTGTTCCGAAAAGGGAAGCAGTTGATCATTAGTTAACTGCAGAAGTCCTTGCACAGTTAGTAGTCCATTCCTGTGTAGGGCCCGCTGCCAAGTGATCGTTCCAAAGAACTTAAGGAAATCCCCTTCGTCGGGGAGTTCAACATGGCCTAGAGTGATCTCTTGCTGTCCAGACCAACTCTGGTTGTTACGGAAAAACTGACCAGTCAAGCTAAATAGTGTCGTTTGGAGTCTTGCTGACTGCAGTTTAACTCCTGAGAAATAGTTGTCTGTTTGCTTTGCTTGCCACCCTAAGGCACCAGACAACTTGCCCTGGGGCTTGACCAGGATCGGATGACTAACTCTGACTCCCATATTACTCGAGAGGCCCTCAATTCCCACCGCCTCAAAGGTACCGGATACTATGGCTGTTTTCGTGCGATCGTAATTAACCGCCAGCCGAGCACCTCGCCTACTCACAGGTACATCATAAGCCATGTTAATGCCCAAGGTCCCTTGGGCATAGGTGGCACTCACATTGATAGTATCTCTGATCCCAAATAGGCTGTTGTTTACAGCAGTGACGCCTAGACGATAGAGCCCTGTCTCTTCCCGGCCACCATTGTCAACAAAAGCAACTACCTGGGTCTTGGTCGGTTCGACTGCTCTCAGGACGAAATCAGTCAATCCGAATTCTTTTCCCGCTGTTATCTCTGCCCTGACTTGCACATCATTGGTAGCATTGAAATACGAAAGATCCTTTTCTAATACATCGAGCCGAACTAGATCTCCCTGCTGTAGGGATAACCTCTTAAGGAAGTATTCTACCCTTGTTGCCCGGTTACCCTCAACCACAATATCCCCCACGGTGCCCTCAACTAGTTCAATCTGGACCACTCCGTCAGCAATTGTTTGGGGGGGAAGGATCGCCCTGGCTGTAATGAAGTTCTTCTCAGCATACAGTTCATTAATCTGGTCAATGATAGCCTGAAGCTGTTCCATGCTCATCCGCCGACCCACCATTGGATCAATAATAGCCCGGATTTCTTCTTCCGTCAGAATCTCCGAATCATTGATAATGACCTTACGGACCTCCACAAACAAGGGATCATCGGTAACCATATCCTGAGCCATGCCCACTCCAGTCAGCAGATAGATGAACCCAAGAGCAAACATAAAGATACGGGCTATGGTGATAAGATTTCGGTTCTGGTTCACCCTTACCCTATCCCATGGCTGTAACATCACTGCACTACACCTTCCTCATCGTCATCACCGTGATTAGATGAGCTCGACTGCAGCAAATCATGAAGGTTTGGTGAAATGGTTATTATATCTGAACTCCCTCCATCATCCCTTCCCAATATCGAACTGGAGAATCCAACACCTTGGTGGAGCGCAGATCCCACAATTTGGGGCATCTTGCCTGTAATTCGGATAAAGCTGTTCTCCGTCGCGAAATCATTAATGATGTATTCATCATCATAATGGACAACCCAGGCATCGGTCCTTATTAGCCTGTCACGTCCCATGGTCAGATAGAATGGGGCCCTTTTGGGATAGAGCTGTAGATCACAGGGGAACAGCTGCTTGTTCACATTATCAGCTATTACTGTGTG
>JAAZLW010000020.1 GCA_012799135.1 Bacillota bacterium
GATCACCGCTGCCAAAGGGAGCGAAACGAGGCCTCTACAAGCGAGGATAGTAAAGCCCTCGGAATGCCGAATTACTAACACTAAGAAATTGCGGCACTCAACATTAGCTTTATATCGACCTAAAGGACCGATATTCGAACAGGCCCTAATCAAACACTCAACAGCTTTGTCGATAAAGTCGGCAGCCAATAGTATCTCTTGCGTCGATATCATCACGGTGTTGTCCATGATGTCTTCCAACCCCGATCAGTAGATCTGACGGATTCGCGTGTCAGCGACGGCACCCAAATGCCACGATTGATTCGCTGCGCTCAGACCCGTCTGCTAGATATACTTATTAGACATTTTTCAGATAAGCTATATAGACCTCCCTCGGCGCCCTCCGAGGATAGCAAGTATGTTCACCACGGAGATCGTTGCTTCTGCACAGAGCGCAGCCATCTCATAGTCTGCAGTCCGTTTGTGCTGCAGCGCGAGTGCAAGGCGAAGCGCAGCCTTTGCGTGAGCTCGAGCCTCCCGCTTCGTAGATCCCTCAAGCTCTGCACCGAAGAATGATTCCAGCATGCGTGCGGCATCGGTACCACTTGGGATCACTCCGTCCGGTGAAGGATGGCTGCAGGGATCATATACCTCCTGAGCAACGGTGATCAGGACCTCACGACAAAGTAGCCCAACTGTCTGGTATTGCTCCTCAGCCTGAGCTGTGTCGAGCTGCAATCGAACCTCCTGCAACTGGCGAT
This sequence comes from Bacillota bacterium, assembly GCA_012799135.1. GTDB lineage: Bacteria > Bacillota > Limnochordia > DTU087 > DTU087 > JAAZLW01. Next base: position 741 of record JAAZLW010000020.1, read on the forward strand.
CAACCTTTTGCCATCCTGTAGGCTCCGGGAACACCCGCGTTCGTTGATCGAGCCTCCGTGGTACGAAGACTGGCCTTCCGGAAATCTGCTTTCCAATAACGAGAGACCAGCCATCCGCAGCGAGTTCACTATTGTACACCTCGACAAGGCCAATAGCTTCCTCGGTATCCGGTCGAACCACCGGATGCACCGTTTCACAGAGGAAGCGCAGAAACTCTTCATCTGATGCGTAGAGAAGGTTGAATCGACTGTCATAGAACACCCAGTCATCTTCCCAATCTCGCCAATTCACACGATGTTGCCTGATATCGCCGGCTGCATTACGCATTCTATGGTCAGTCGAGGGGAGTTTTGTAAGATCGTAGAGCCGAGAAAGAAAGTCGTCCTCCTGCAGTCGACCTGACCAATCGATATTTGACGCGACGAGATAGTCAATGATCGTCCGGCGAGTAACCTCTGAAATTTCGTTATTCATACGCACGCACCCTCAATTTGCCCAACGGACTCGCGCATCAGTGACCGCTCAAGTGTCTTGCCTAAATCACATGATCTGATCTGTCTGCTGGATACGCTTGTTGGGCCTTTAGGATCTTTTTCTGAAAACATTGGATTCGCTTAAACAAATCCCCTGTCTACACTTGTGCAGCCACCTATTAGCAGAGTCGAATAACGTCCTCAAAGTCTTTCTGTTTCTCCAAAATAATGGAAACCTGCTTATATCCCTTGTGACCAGGCAGAGGCTGACTAGCGTAGTCAGCATGAAAGGCTTCGGCTGCCTGCGGCGCTACCGCGATCTGCTTCTTACATGCTGATATTGCTATGTCAAGATACCCAGGCCTGTCCCAGTCTTTGTAATAGATTGGCACCATATGATGCCAAAAGAAATCAACATCCAGCACACGTGTGCCGGCATCCAACAGTTCCTCCGCCTTCTTTAAAATCTTGTAAGCGATCGGCCGATCCTGTTGCTTTGTGAACCATCCGGCCAGACCATACAGAAATCCCATCAGTGTTTGGGTCATGTAGGAAATCATACCTGAGATTAGTAAATCCTCATAAGCCCCCATTGGCTGATAAACATATCGAATGTAGTCGCGCTCCTGATCGGAAAACGATGTGTAAGACAAGTCTTCTAGGCCGAAATAGCCAATCATCCCCTGAACTCGCTTGTTATCTCGCCTTCGGCCAAACGGCAACATACTCTGATCTTCTCTCCGCTAGAACAGGCCTAACGCCCGGCATGTGAGCGGCGCCACTCCCCAGTAATCGACTGGTGTTCCCCGGTTTGGTCCGGTGTCCGTTGGATACGCTTGTTAGACCTTGGTTCACCCCTCGTTTTGATTAATCTGGCAAAAGTTGAGTCAGAGCTGGAATGAAAGGTGCGATCACTGACATGTGATCTGCCGCCAGAGCAATGAACCGCTGGTATGATGCCAAGAATCCCTTGGTTCTTGCGTGATTCTCAAGCTCCGTAGCTTTCTCTAGAAGATGCCGACGATCTCCCTCATCTTGTATACGGGTGCGAATGGCTTCCCTAAGTGCTTTAAACATCTCGGATGGAGCACTGTCTATAATGTTCGTGGAATTATCAACGCTATTGATATTGAATCGAGCATTGGCACCGATGACATTATACACTACCGATGCTCCTATTGGCTGGTGCCTTACTGAGTCTGCATGTCTAACCACCATTCGGTAACTGTCAGGTATACTTCCCATACCTGAGTAGAATCCTGGATCTTCCACGATGTATTCTTCGACAACACCCGAGGGAAGGGTACGGCTCACTTTATCGCCTGGTTCAACAGGGATATCTGTCTTCAAGATATGGATCTTGCCGTGCTGTACTAAGGCGGGAACGTCCTTAAACTCCCCTCGTTTTGTGACCACGTCAACGCGGTCTTTGAGCATGCGTTTCAACTGAAGTCACCTCCTCATAAGTGAACCAATGGACTTCCATAGGTCTTAGGCTTAACGACCTTTCGTATCAGCGGCGTCGATTACCAGCCGCTGGCTGGAGCATCCCTCCCCTCCCCCCCCGAGGTCTCCGCCGGATATACTTATTGGGCCTTCTTATTCGAATTCTGAGATCTCTTACGACGCCTTTGATCCTGCTTAAATAAACTCAGCTGCTCTTCCGCCTAACGGAGAAGTTCGGGGGCGCTATAAACATACTCAAGAACCGCTCTGCAAAGCCTATCGAGAATTGGAACCTCGGCTTCTGTAAGCGCACCAGCTGTAGCGTGAGCGCCAACATTGCGGGGTTGCCTCAAGTTCATCGCAACCTTCACTAGCCGCGATGGAATCCCATTCCGCCCTGCAGGATCCTGAAGTTTGGCACGCAGACTTCCACCTTCTGCCCCCCGGTCCTCACAGACGAGCTTAAGCAGACGACCAAGGAGAACTCCATAAGCGTTAGGACTCACATTTCGAACCCGGAGAGCGGCTAGGTACTCGTCTTCAATTAGCTCAGGCAGACCGGGAGGCATGTCCAGCTTTATAAAAAAGAGCACTTCGAAAGTAATTTCCTCGGGATTCCGAAACTCGTACCAATAATACTTACGGGGACTTACTCTGGAACAAGTGGGACACAGAAGGAGTTCGTAAACGTCCCTCGCCTTCCACCTAAGACCGCTACGCCAATCGCACCAATCCTTTGCCTGTGGGCATACATGCACGATCCCCATCGGTGTCGTATTCCGGCAATGTCCACAAACATGGCTGGGACTAAACGACTTTTCCTGCACGGTAAACACTCCCAGGCACACCAAACAGATTCTCGTGTAAGCATCGGTAGCTATCTATAATACACGAAATGTCAGCCTACCACTCCGTTTTCCGCTAGATACACTTATTAGGCCGAAACAGGCCGGTACGTTAATCAGGCTAAGAACTCAGACATACCGCAGGCACCAGGCACTTATCAGAAAGGGACATCAGGAACAGGCTCATCAGCATAATCTACCGCTTCTGACCGTCTCGGAAGAATCTCTGTTGAACGCCTTACAATGAACAGTATGAATGTTGCAGCGAGATGTACAGCCAGCTCTCCATAGAGCCTCGGGACATCGATGACTGCAATGCCTTGGCCGTGGCCACCAAGTCTGTTACGCATAAACGGAAGAATCATCAATACTTCCTCACCAAACGCCCGAGCAACATCCTCCGGTAGACCGTCGTAGAATCCGATCTCGTTAAGCTGTCGAATAAGGTGACTTGCACTTCCCGAGTCCGTTTCGGTAACCGCCTTCAGAACACTTTCCACACTTTTGCACGCGTTATGGATAGCGCCCTTGATGTTCCCGGATGACAATTCGTTGCGTGCCTGGTTTAGCTCGTCCAAAGCTCCTTCATATCCCTCAGCTTTCAGAAGTTCATATGATCTCGCAACGACATGCATCTCCAGAAACTGAGAGTCAATCTTGAACAACTGGCCATCGATCATCCGCCATTCTGATTCCTCTTCGCCAAAGATGCTGTTCAACTCACGCTGGAAACCAGCCTGGTTTTCCGATTGGAATCTACCGTAAAACAGCTCAACCACATCAAATACTTGTGATGGATAGCCCCGCTCAACAAAGCCCTTGAGATCTGTA
>JAAZLW010000190.1 GCA_012799135.1 Bacillota bacterium
ATGAGATTATTAGCAATCTGGCAGCAGGGTACAAGAATCTGGTCTTGGCGGGGGATTTCGATCAGACTATATATGCCTGGCGCGGCTCAGAGCCAGATGTGATCCTCAAGCGATTTCGACGTGAATTTGGCAGCGTAAGGAGCTTTAATCTTACATATAATCACCGGGCGACGAAACGGCTCATTTCCTTGACAAACCATGTGGCAATGTCGTTTAGCTCCAATCCTCGCCCTCAAGCAGCACCAGCTTCGGTCGAAGGCTATCCGACCATCGTCCACTTTGCCGATACTGTCACCGAGGAGGCCGATTGGATAGCAGACCAGATAGGTAACCTGCGGCAAAGAACGGCCAATATCCATGGCAAGCCACTACCTTATGGGAGGATTGGTATATTGGTTCGTTCCAACAGAAGAGGTGAAGCGATATCCTATAGGCTAACCCAGCGAAATGTCCCTCATTTAACTGTAGAGACCTTTGAATTCTTCAGGCGCCAAGAGGTTAAGGATGCTCTCGCCCACCTCAGATTCTTGCTCAATCCGGTAGATAGCACAAGCTTTCGACGCATACTCAAGCGCCCACCTAAAGGGATCGGAGAGCGGACTATCCGCATAATCACCAATGGAGCGCGTTTCGGTCTGCGGCTGCCGGATATGGTAACACCCTCTACCCTAGCAACAGGTGATCCCTTCGGCTACCTGCTGGAGGCAGTCGAGAACGGCTCTCTAACCATCTTTGATACAGAGACTACCGGGGTAAGTGTCGGTAAGGATGAAATCGTGGAGCTAGCTGCCGTCCGCATTGAGCAGGGGCGAAAGGTCAGCGAATTCCACCGATACCTAAGAAACACTAAGCCCGTGGGACAATCTGAGCTCATCCATGGCTTTTGCGATGACTTTCTGCGGGCAGCGGGGGAAGAACCTGCTGAGGTCCTGCGCGAGTTTCTCTCGTTCATGGAAGGCAGCGTGGTTGTCGGTCACAACATCGGGTTCGATATCGGCATGTTAAGGGCATACGGGCGGCACCTTGGCCTCAAGATTCCCATACCCCCGATGGCCGATACCCTGGATATTGCTAGGCGGTTTGTAGAATCACAGGGATATTCCCTGTCTCATCTGGCCATGCATTTTCGCATCGCAGACAAACCCACTCATCATGCCATGGACGATGTTAAGGTGACCGCGGCCCTTCTTTCCCATCTGGTACCGCTCGTCAAAGCGTCCGCCCCCCAGCGTCAAGCGATAACCGGGAAAGTCTTGCCTAGCTTTGAGCAATTAGCGAAGAAGATACAGGCATCTAAAGAACTGGTGGGGCAGCTACGGCCGGCAAAGCTACTACTACGCTTACTGGATGAGTCGGGACTGTGGAAGTCTTATCAAGCTGAATCCCGTCGGATCGATAATCTCAAGGAGCTGGTCCAGGTATTCATCGATAAAGACGGCCCTCAGGAGGATCCACTGTCAGCCCTTTACTCGATCATGGAGTTTGCCGCATTGGCAAGAAACGTCGACCGCATAGACGCCTATGAAGATCGAACCAAGATCCTTACAGTTCACCAAGCCAAAGGGTTGGAGTTTGATGCGGTCTTTGTCGCCGGTCTTTCGGAGTACGAATTCCCCAACTATTTTGCCATAACGGAAAACAACTTCTCTGAAGAGGTTAGAGTCTTCTATGTCGCCATAACCAGGGCCAGGCGATACTTATACCTAAGTGGCCATATGCTTAATGATAGAAACAGAAGCCGATCTCCCAGCAGATTCTTCTCGCTAATCGGTGACGACTGGCGAGAAGTGGATTCCAGTAGCATAAGCCGGAGATTCAAACGATCTGTGTAGTTTGATTCCAAGATAACTGGCAATCTCGCATTTGTCTGATGGCTCTCTTGCACCTAGTCAAACCTTCCATCACTTAAAGCCCAGTAGACATCTGTTCCTATTAGGTGTTCATTGTCTTTAGCATAGTCAAAGGCTGTCTTTCCGTAGACATCCTTCGCCTTTGCGTCTGCTCCGGCATCCAGGAGTACCCTGATAGTATCGGGGTTCTCAGTAGATTGAGCTGCAATCATAAGTGGGGTTAACCGCTTTTTCTCTTTAGCATTTACATTCGCCCCTGCTGCGATAACGATTCTCATAATCTCGGGGTTCGCATTTTTTTGGCCAGCCAGCATCATTAATGGAGTAGTTCCCTCGATATCTATGGTATCAACATCCGCACCGGCTTCGAGCAGAAGGAGAAGGAATGCCGGCCTATTGTTCTTAGCAGCATACCAAAAGGCCGTCCTCCCGTCTTCATCCCTTACATTGACATTGGCCCCGGCCTCAACAAGGGCCGTAATGATATCCGGGTCGGTTTTGCGGGCGGAAGCAAGCATCAGAGGAGTCAGTCCATCGATGCTGCGAACGTCAACTTCCGCACCGGCCTCCAGTAGGGCCTTGATTGTATCAAGCCCAGTATCGTCAATGCCAGTGGCTATCATTAACGGTGTAAGGTTTTGAATAGCCGTGGTGTTTACATTAGCTCCAGCCTCAATTAGCATCTTTACAACGAGGTGGTCGTTATTTAATAGTGCTATGATTAGTGGAGTCGCTCCACCTACAGTATGGACATCAAGATTGGCCCCAGCATCAATAAGCAGTCTGATAATATCTGGATTGGCTTTTAGTCCGATCGCTACTTGCAGTGGGGTTTTGCCAGAAATCACAGAATTTACGTCAGCACCGGTATTGAGCAGTAGTTCGGTGACTCGGGGATCGGGGTTTGATGAGACGGCGATCAGTAAGGGACTGAAATGGTATTTGTTCTTGAAATTGACATCTGCTCCAGCATTGATTAGGGTTTCCAGAACGCTCAAGTCAGCAGTATAGATTATGGCCGCAAGTAATGGAGTAGCACCATTAAGATCTTCAACGTTGGTATCCGCTCCGGCGGCAAGGAGAGCCTCGATGATCTCCAAGTCCGCGTTGGATGGAATGGTCATGAGCAATGCCGTTTGGTTATTCTGATTCGTAGCATTGGCATCGGCACCGGACTCAAGGAGGAGCTGAACAATGCCGAGGTCAGGGTTCCTACTTCTTGAGGTTGCTGCCATCAATGGCGTTGTACCATCAACAGATGCGGTGTTAACATTTGCACCAGCATCGATTAGCGCCTTGGACACGTCAGGATTCGTGTTCATTGTAAGTGCTAGGATTAGGAGGGGAGTCCCATCCGCGGTAACATTCACATCAGCACCGGCATCAATAAGTGCTTTAGCTA
>JAAZLW010000191.1 GCA_012799135.1 Bacillota bacterium
ATCATCGGCGGCCAAAAGGGGGAGAAAGCAAGTGATCGGTGAGCAGAGTAGGGTCGCGACTAGAAAAGTTGACTGGAGCTTAGCCCTGGATAAATATGGAATCATCTTGGTATTTCTAGCAATATGCATAATGCTATCTTTTTTGTCTCCGGTCTTTCTCACCATGAGAAATGTTCTCAATGTCTTTCGCCAGGTATCCATCACTGGCATTATGGGAGTTGGCATGACCTTTGTGATCTTGACCGGAGGTATTGACCTTTCAGTAGGTTCACTATTGGCTTTGGCAGGCGTACTGGCCGCCGGCCTGCAGGTAAATCATGGGGCCGGACCTTTCCTAATGACTGTGCTTCCGATCTTGGCGGTCACAAGTCTCGGCTTACTGGTAGGCTTTACTATTACTAAATTCAAAATACCGCCCTTTGTGGCGACTTTGGGGATGATGAGTGCTGCCAGGGGATTAGCTCTGATCTATACAAACGGATACCCCATTAGTGGCCTTTCTCAGAGTTTTCGCGTACTGGGCAGTGGGATGATTGGTCCCGTGCCTGTTCCGGTTGTCATCTATCTTTTCGTTGTAGTCGTCGGCGCTGTGATCCTGGCTCAAACCAAATTTGGTAGATATGTCTACGCCATCGGAGGCAACGAAGAGGCGGTACGACTCTCCGGCATCCCTACCCATCGCTATAAGATTATTATCTATGGCATCTCCGCCTTTACCGCGGCTCTATCTGGTGTTATTCTTGCTGCCAGGTTAAGCTCCGGACAGCCAACCGCCGGCGAAGGGTATGAACTCGATGTTATTGCTGCAGTAGTTATCGGTGGTACCAGCCTAATGGGAGGTCGGGGAGGTATTTTTGGAACCTTCATTGGAGCACTTCTCATCGGTGTGCTCACTAATGGTTTTAACTTACTGAATATTTCCCCGTTCTACCAGCAATTTGTTAAGGGGATTATTATCGTAGCGGCGGTGATCATGGAGCAATTGCGCTCCCGGGAAAGCGACTAGAGATACGGAGGTGATTAGCAGATTTAAAGATAGAGCAACCCTGTAGATACAATAGCCAAGTATCCAATCCAAAGGAGGGTTTCAGATGAGGAAATCTCTGGTAGTCAGTCTGATCGCCATTTTGATGGTAGTGGTAGTCGGCTCTACCGCCTTAGCGGCTTCACTGCGCATTGGGCTGTCGATTCCTAGCCTTAGCATGACATGGTTCTCTTTCCTGAAAAATGCCGTAGAACAGCAAGCGGCAGAGATGGGGGTGGAATTGGTCACCCTAGATGCCCGTAATCAAGTGGGCAAGCAGATGTCAGATATTGAGGACATGATCGTCCAAGGGCTGGACGGCGTGCTCCTGGTTCCAATTAACGTGGAGGCGCTGGTTCCGGCAGTAGAGTCACTAAATGCTGCCAACATTCCGGTGGTTACCGTGGACCGCAGAATTGTCGGTGCACCAACCCTTTGCCATGTCGGCGCCGATAACGTTGATGGCGGGAGAACTGCAGGCTTGTTCATAGCTCACCTTCTAAAGGGTGAAGGTCGTGTGATTGAGCTAACGGGGACTCCAGGTTCTTCTCCTGCCATAGATCGGGGCAGTGGTTTCAACGAAGTAATCGCTCAGTTCCCTAACATCAAGGTCATCGCCCAGCAAACCGGTCAGTTTACCAGGGCAGAAGGTATGACGGTCATGGAGAACCTGATCCAGGCACATCCCGAGTTCGATGCCGTATTTGCCCACAATGATGACATGATCGTCGGTGCTATCGAAGCGATTAAGGGCTCCGGCCTCAAGATGGACGAAGTCATTACTGTAGGCTTTGATGCCATCGAAGATGCTCTGCGTGCTGTTAAGCGCCAGGAACTCGATGCTACTATTGAGCAGTTCCCTGGAGATCAGGCCAAGACTGCCTTCAAGATCCTTGTTGATTTTGTGAGGACCGGTGAAAAGCCAGCCTCCAACGAGATCTACATCAAGCCAGGTCTAGTAATGAGTGGAACACTAGACAAAGCAGAAAACTGGCCACGGGTGAAGGCTGAGTTTTAGGTTCAAAGGGAGTCGAACCCATGGGTCGGCTCCCTTCCTACAACACGGGGGAGGGAGTATTCATTGACAAGACAGTACTTGCTTCGCAAGGCTCTAGCAGAGGGAGAGGGTATTCTAAGGCTAGCCCCCAACTGGGTACCCCGTGTCTTCTGTGTACCCGGAGGCCGTCTCAAACTACATCCTAAGGACTTATATGCCTTAGGGAAAAACAGAGGCGGTATCGATGAGCGCTGGCTAGCATCCACGACTAAGGCCGACAATGGACCCGGGACTCCCGAAGATGAAGGTTTAAGCTATATCGCCATTGACCATAACGGCCAAGACAAGCGAATTCTCCTCAAAGAAGCAATTGAACTTATGGGTGATACCATCATTGGGCATCAACTAATGGAAGAGCATGGCGGCTGGCCGATGTTCAGCAAGTTTTTTGATAATCACGCGCCTTTGCCGCACCATGTACACCTCGATGATGAACATGCAGCTAATGTTGGAGCAGTGGGAAAACCAGAAGGATATTACTTTCCACCACACCTGAACTTCACACGGGGACTATTTCCCTTTACCTTCCTGGGGCTAAGACCCGGAACCACCAAAGCAGAAGTTGTGGACTGTTTGGCCCGCTTTGAGGCCGGGGATAATCAGATTCTGGAGCTATCACAGGCATACAAGCTGGAGCCGGGCACTGGCTGGTATGTACCGCCAGGGCTACTGCATGCCCCCGGTACACTGGTTACCTATGAACCGCAAAGGGCCAGTGATGTCTTTTCTATGTTCC
>JAAZLW010000192.1 GCA_012799135.1 Bacillota bacterium
CTACCGCCTACTAGCGGTAATGGCAGGGGAGACAGGAATCGAACCCGCAGCCCCCGGTTTTGGAGACCGGTGCTCTGCCAATTGAGCTACTCCCCTACATGCCCTTGTGGGTGCTACCACTCACCGAATCTGTCGGCAGATATATTATACCCTTGCTTTGTAGAAAATGCAAAACCAATGACCGGTAAAGCCACTACCATGCACCATAGATGGCAAGGCAAAACCCGATAAAGGAGATCAAGTGGCCTATCAATCTGCGCTGGCGCCACCTCCTCTGATCGATTTTCTGGGGAATGGGGGGATAATCCAGCATCCGCAGCCACACGAGCCCCACCCAAGCCATCAGGCCTCCAATCAACATATATAGTTCTCGCATCATGTAGCACCAGGCCTTTCTAAGAAGGGGTTATGTGCTTGTTGACCACATCGGTATTTGGTAATGTGTCACCTTAGTCGTGACGAATTGCTGCGGCCTTTGGCTACCTATATAGGGAAAGACCATGGATATTGGGAACAAAGTATACACAAAATCTCCAGAGTGTCAAGCAGGCACTTCTGGCTAATGTAGCTGATAGGTGGGACACAAAGTGTTTCTACTATCCCTACCGAAGTCCGAGTTCAGTGACAACAGACTTGAGCATATCAGGGAAATTGGTACATATACCGTTAACTCCCAGTTTAACTAGGCTCACCATCTCTGGTAACTGATTCACGGTCCAGGCCCGCACAGAGAGACCCCGCCGGCGAGCACCATCAATTAAGTCCCTATCAATTATTCTATACCAAGGATGCAGTCCTTGCCATCGTTCCTGGATGGCTTCATCCAGTACTTGGGGCAGTGCCTCGGCGTAAAGCAGAGCCACTTCAATCTTCGGAGCCTTTTGTACTACCTCTCGAAGATATGCCCGATGAAAGGAAGAAATGACAACCCGGTCACCAAGACCGTAGTGGGAGATTACTTCCAATAGCCGAGAGACAATCCCTGGGTATATCTGCCGGCCTGCCTTGATTTCGATATTCAAAGCTGTCTGGGCGTCGATTAGTTCCATCACTTCCTGCAGGGTAGGGACTCTTTCTCCCTGGTAATTCGCACCCATCGTAATACCTGCATCAAACGATCGAACTTCAGTCAAGGTCATATCTTCTACCAAACCGCTGCCGGTTGTGGTACGGGCCAGCTCATGATCATGAATCACCACCAACTCACCATCTTTGGTCAGGTGAACATCGAGCTCTAGCATAGTGGCACCCATATCGATGGCTTTCCGAAATGATGCCAATGTGTTTTCCGGAGCATGACCCATAGCGCCACGATGTCCGATAATTGCGAAGTCATCCGGGATCCCCATGTGCTTAGCCTCCGTTAATACCGCCGTTTGTTACATTAACGTAACATTCGCCAATTCCGTTGCATATTCCTTCAGGCTAAGGGATAAAGGGAGCGGTTCATGCTGGATTCATTGGAGGTTTCCATCATTCCTTGTCGAATTGGTGTTGGGAGAATATACCTTTTTACAAATGGATGCTGAAAGGAGTAAGCATATGCGATTCCCCAAACGAAGCTTGTTACGAGGCAGACCTAGGAAGAAACAGAGAGCGCAATCAAACCAGGACATGGTACGAGGCTGGCCTATCTTGCGGCTGGTCAAGGTCAGTGTGACCATCTTCCTGATTATCACCTTTGGCATTACTGGATTGCTTCTATGGAATATCAACACCCTGCGTACGGGTGTAGAAGCACTGGGTTCCAGGTACATGAGAATCATGCAATTTGCATCATCCACGTCTACGGATGTTCAGCAAGCTCAAGCCAATCTCTATCAGAGACTGAATTCTTATTATAAGTGGGGTGCGCTCGGTGATATCTCGCAGGATTTCAGCAACCTAAGCTTTAGTGTCTCGATGCTTTCCCGCATGGCAGAAGGTGAGGAGAAATACCAATACACCATTGATAATATAGAAGAAGCCCACGCACAGTTGGCAAAAGAAGTCGATCGCATTACCGAAATCAAGGACGATGAGGAGAGAGCAGAGGCTCTCGCCATCCTGCCAATCTATATGAATAGTATTGCTCAAGAAAGTGCCAACATGAATATGGATCTTTGGATGCGGGTCAATGCCCTCCTCGAGGAAACCGATGCTTCCGTGCAGAGGACTTTCAAAGCCCTGGGTATTATGGGTTCATTGGCCATAGTTCTCGTCTTTCTTTTGGGACTTTTCATGAGCCGGGGGGTGAAGCGGGTATACAAAGTGATCTCAGGAACGTCAGATCACGCTACTGGTCGGGCCGAAGCAACTATGGAGACAGCTAATGTCATGAAGGAACGGGCTAATGAGGTGGCGGCCGCAGTCACTGAAGCGGAGGCCGTCGTAGATGAAGTATCCTCCCGCAGTTCTCAGGTAGTTTCACAGAATCTGGAACGAGTTAACGCGGTGATCAGTGACCTGGCCAAAAGCTCTCAACAGACCTTAGAATCAGCCAGAGGAACCTTTGGGATGATCGAGAGATTGGAGAATGACCTTCATGAAGGCACAGTGGCTGTGAATGAAACCGTGACAGTAGCTACCGCCAATACTGATAGTGCCCGAACAGCCGGCGAAAAGGCCGAGGCCTTCCAGGAAGCCATTGGTCAAGTGAACCAGATGACAGCTAGAATTACCGAGATCGCAAAACAGACCCAGCTGTTGAGCTTCAATGCTAGTATAGAGGCGGCCAGGGCCGGGGATGCCGGTCGGGGATTTCAGGTGGTTGCCACGGAGATTAAGTCCTTAGCCGATGATAGCAAAGAGGCAGCTGATGAGATTCGAGCCATAACTGATAGTATCAAGGGTGCAGCTGAGGAGATCGGCTCATTTATAACAGCCACTGCTTCCGGCACTGAGCAGGTGCAGAGCATGGCGAGACGTATTGCCGATGTGCTGGGGCAGGTCTCAGCCTCCTTTACACAGATCAAGACTCTGATGGCGGGAGTAACCGAAGTGGCCTCCAGCCAAGAGGAAGATGCAGTGGATGCAAATACCAGCTATGAGGAAGCTATGGCGGCCATGCTACAGATCAATGCCCAGCTGCAGGAAATCTCCGCCAGTATGCAGCAACTGGTAGACATGAATCAGCATCTATTGGAGGATATCGAGCAGACCACGGAGAACGCTAATGAGCAGGTTCGATTAGCAAACGTCGTTACCGATAATATCGAAGTCTTGGTTCGAAAAGCAAAGCGCAAGGGCGAGCCAAAGAAATCCCGCTCCTGGGCGCTACCGTGGTCCCGGAATTAGGAGTGGATGATCGGCATGTACTATAATAAACAATGGGTGGCACCTGCAGCGGCGACCATCTATGAGAGTCTATTAGTACAGGTAGGAGCATTGCTATCACCAGAGACTGATTGGTTGGCCAATCTGGCTAATACAGCGGCAGTGCTGTTTCATACACTCCCCGACCTGAACTGGGCCGGGTTTTACCTGAGCAAGCAAGGGGAGTTAGTGCTGGGGCCTTTTCAGGGAAAGCCGGCCTGTGTGCGGATCCCATGGGGCAAGGGTGTTTGTGGCACTGCCGTAGAGCAGAAGAAGACGGTGGTGGTCCCAGATGTGCATCTATTCCCAGGCCACATAGCCTGTGATGAAGCCTCCCGTTCGGAGATTGTAATACCTATTATCCAAGATGGAAATGTATGGGGAGTTTTGGATGTGGATTCTCCCTATAAAGGGCGTTTCTCAGCACTGGATCAGGCATATCTGGAGAAGCTGGTAGACCTTTTGCATGAACATATCGATTGGGAAGTCGCCTGTGGCACCTAACTTAATGGAGAAGATGCTACCATGGAACGAATAGGGATTATTGATATGGGATCTAACTCTGTGCGCCTGATTATCATGGATATCGGGCCAGAGGGTGAGTACCATCAGATGGAAAACGTCAAAGAGACAGTGCGTCTAGTTGAGAACACTGCCTCCGATGGCTCGTTGCAGCCAAGAACACAGGCGCACGCCTTAGAGACTCTATCGTTGTTTGCTAGACTATGCGATGTGCGTCGGGTGGATCAGATTATTGCTATAGCGACCGCGGCCGTGAGGCGAGCTCCCAACCGCGATGAATTCTTAGCCAATCTGCGCAGGGAAACCGGTATTGATGTGAGAGTGTTGACCGGTGAAGAAGAGGCTGACCTCGATTATGTGGGGGTAGTCAATACCGTCTCCCCTGAGACCGGCTTGATTGTGGATGTCGGTGGCGGTAGCACTAAGTTGGTTGGCTATCGCCATCGTTTGAAAGAGGAATCAGCGACACTGCCTTTCGGGATAGTAACACTTACAGATGAATTTCTCACCAGGGATCGGATTGAACCCACCTCCTTGGCTACACTGGAGGAATTCTTGGGTGCAGAGTTTGCCAAGCTTGATTGGTTGTCAAGCTATGGTCCGATAGTCGCATTGGGCGGAACAGCCCGTACACTGGCCAGAATAGACCGGCAAAGGCGGGGATACAAACCCGACATTACCCATGGGTATGAGATGCAATCCGAGGCTGTACAGGAGATCTGTGGTCGTTTAGCTAATTTGGATTTGCAGGGGCGTATGCGCGTCCCCGGTATGTCCCTCGAGAGGGCCGACGTGATTGTGGCGGGTATAGCGGTGATTAACCGACTCCTGCAAGTTACCGGCATCAAACAGCTGGTGACGAGCAGAAGCGGGCTGAGGGATGGGCTCTTATTCCAGTATCTGGCCAGGGATACCCAGGACCCAATCTTGCCTAGTGCGCTGATGCATAGTGTAGAGAATCTCATTCACTATTATAATATCGAAAGCTTCCAAGTTCGGCATGTAAGCAACCTAGCCCTATCCTTGTTTGATCAGCTGCGGCCGGTCCATGCGCTGGACACCTATGAGCGGCGACTCTTAATTGTCTCTTCACTTTTACATGACATAGGCGTTGCGGTCAACCAGGAAAATCACTATAAACATACCTTCTACATGATACTCAACGCCAGAATCAATGGGTTGACCCATCGAGAGCTAGTGACTTGTGCCTTTGTGGCTGCATCGCATGAACGCTACTACCTACGAGGAGTAAGAGAGTACTTGGAGCCGGCGGGACCTTTGCATCGGGAAGATATTCGACGCATCATGCTCTTATCTTTGATTTTGCGGCTGGCCAAGAGCTTCGATAGGGGCGGTAGTGGAGTAGTAGAGGGTTTAAAGGTAGAATTTGATGACCGGACCATTCGAATTAGGTTAAGGAGCCGAGGAACGGCAAGACTCGAGATGCATTCGGCTCTGGCTCATGCCTCCGACTGCAAAGCACTGTTAAGACGTAATCTGGAGATATCATAGGTTTGCTGGCCGGCTCTAGATGGCGGCGGCGCTCAGGTTGGGGTCGATAGTAGCAGGATGGAAGAGGCCTGGAGAAGAAAACGAGAGTAGTTTGACGATATGGGGAGGGTTAGGCCGCATGGCGCAGACTAGGGACAAGGAATTGATCTTGGATGCTTTAGAAGCACTTAGAAAAGCGGAAGCGAGGTCCGAAGACCTGCAGTGTTTTGTGGGCTTTGACGGATTTGTGGACGAGATCATCCACGTAGTAGATAAGCGAATTGACTTTGAGTCCTACACGCGGGTGGAAACCATTGCTGAGCTGGCAGACCGTATTGGTCGGGCAGCTGGGCTGAGTACCAATATTGAGCTGATCCCCAAACAAATGAAGCTCGGTGGCAATGGGCCGATCATGGCCAATGCTCTAAGGAGCTTTGGAGCCAAGGTGACTTATGTGGGGTGTCTAGGCTATCCGGACATTCACCAGGTTTTTCGGGAATTGGCGGACGCTTGTGAGACCTATTCCATATGTGATCCCGGTCATACCGACGCCTTGGAGTTTACCGATGGGAAACTCATGTTAGGGAAAATCGAGATCCTAAAAGAGGTCAACTGGGAGAATATCACGAGCCGGATTCCGGTGGAGAAAATGATTCAGATCTTTTCCCGGTCACATCTAGTCAGTATGGTGAACTGGACCATGATTCCATACATGAATGATATCTGGGAAAACCTGTTGAGGAAAGTCTTGCCCAAGATGACCGTTGGCGACAAACCCCTGGCCTTTTTCGATCTGGCTGATCCAGAAAAACGCAGTACAGAGGATATTGCTGGGGCCGTGGAGATGATCCAGCGCTTCGAAAAACACTATCGTGTGATGCTCGGTCTGAATCGAAAGGAAGCTTCCGAGATCGCTACGGTTCTAGATGTAAAACTGAGCGATAGGCCAGAAGCGGTAAGCCTTGAAGAGATCACTCGCGCCATCGCCGATGACTTGGGGATCTACTGCCTCGTAGTTCATCCTGTGACTGAGGCAGGGACTGTGATCGGTGGTGAGTTCTTCCACATGGAAGGACCTTATACTGCCAAACCTCGGCTGACCACAGGTGCGGGGGACAACTTCAATGCCGGTTTTTGCTTAGGGCAGGTTTTGGGTTTATCTCCGCAGCAATGCTTGATCACCGGCACAGGTACTTCAGGGTTCTATGTGCGGAATATGCGTAGCCCTGAGCTGAGTGAACTTGTGAGCTTTCTCGAGTTGTGGTCAGCGAATGTTGGAGAGGATTTCTAGAGAAGAATTGCTCTGTCTGCACCCCATTTTTCTTCCAGCCACCGAAGATTATGTCGAGATTAGGTCCTGGGCATAATACGAGACAGGTTGCTAGGATGTGTGATGGGGAAGGAGGCGGAGCATGGATCTTTATGGTCGTTTGGAAGATAAGGTTGTGGAGATTATCTCTAGCTTCTCGGGAGCATTAGAAGGTGCCATTGCCCCTGATGATAGTCTTCGGCAGGAAGATGGCGGGTGGCTGGAGGATGACGAGTTAGCCGCACTAGTCGATGAACTGGAAGGTGAGTTTGGTATTACCATTGATACCCATGCTTTGGCGGATGTGGGCACAATCGATGAACTGATTGATATGCTGCAAGATCTAGTGACCGAGAAGATAGCGGCCGACCGGGATCTGGTCTAGTATACCAATGCTAGCTCTTGGAGAGCGGCTTCAGAAACTTGTGTTCTTAGCGTAAAACTCACAGCCCCCGCCGGATGGCTCGGGCCGTGAGTTTCTTGTTTGCAGCCTTTGCATCCCATATGGTTCAGGTGTGCCTACTTCTTGCCGAAAAGGCTGCCAATGACCGTCTTTGTGCTGGTCAAGGCCATCTGGATATGGCTGCGATTGCGGGTAAAGATCTCATCCAATGCAGCCACGACTTGGTCAATCTCTGTCTTGGTAACGATGAGGGGTGGTTCTAGACGAATCACGTTGGGATTGTTTAGGGTATATGCGGTAATGATATGGTGACGATTCAGTAGTTCACCGGCAACCATGGCTCCCAAGTATTCCTCGGAGAACTTGCTGACAGCCCCCTGAGTGATCTTGTTCATCAAGCCCTTGGGTTTGGCAAACTCCAGACCGACCAAAAGGCCGCGTCCTCGCACGGCGGTAATCAGGTTATGTGCTCCCTGGAGTTCCTGTAACTTGTTGAGGAGATACCGGCCATTTTCCTGAGCCTGCTGGGGTAGATTCTCTGCGATAATGGCATTTAGAGCCGCAATACCCACAGCTACTGCTCGGGTATTACCGCCAAAGGTGGAAGTATGCAAAAGGGCTCTATCCATAGGCCCATATGCTCGATCCCATACGTCTGTGGTAGCAATGGTAGCTCCAATGGGCATGACTCCTCCGCCAAGGGATTTGGCGACACAGAGGATGTCGGGGGCTACATTCTCGTGCTGGCAAGCAAACAGCTTGCCGGTGCGTCCGAAGCCGGTCTGAATCTCATCCGCGATAAACAAAGTCCCATAGTGGGAGCAGAGTTCCCGCACCTTGGTCAGATAGCCATCAGGTGGTATGATCACACCACCTTCACCCTGGATCGGCTCTACGATGAAAGCGGCTACATCGCCCTGGGTCAGTTCGTTCTCTAAAGCGATGACATCACCATAAGGGATGGCATGGCAGCCGGGCACCAAGGGAGTAAAGGGCTGCTGATACTTACTTCGGCCGGTCACGGACAAGGCACCTAAGGTCTTACCATGGAAAGCGCTCTCACAATAGATAATCCTTTGCCTACCTGTGGCAATGCGGGCCATTTTCAGTGCGCCCTCAACGGCTTCAGCACCGCTATTGCAGAAGAAGGTTCTCTGCAGTTGCCCCGGGGTAACTTGGGCCAAGTTGTGGGCTAAAGCTGCCGTCATACCATTAAGACTCGCCTGAAGAAGATTGGGCAAATCCTGTACCTGCTCCAAGGCCTCTTGGGCAACAGATGGATTATGGCCTAGATTTAGGGCTCCATAGGCTCCCAGAAAGTCCAGGTAGCTATTGCCATCTTCATCCCAAACGCGCATACCGCTGGCTTTTACGAATCGCTTGTCAAAGTTCATAAGTCCCATCATTTGCGCCAAACCAGGATTGACGGAATCCTTATATAGCTCGCGTACATCTTGTTGTGAAAAATTGAGCACATCATCTATGGTCAATAATTGCTTTCCATCATTCATGGAAAAATCCCCCTCATCGCCTTCATGCCTTAGTATGCCAAACAGGCCTCGGGTTGACTTATTCGTACTTCGCTCGGTAAATCCTGCAGAACCACGTATCTCCCACATGGGGGCAAAGGTCCTATAGCCAGGGCTAGAGTAGTACCGTTAGGCCTTTAGTTAGCTATTACCCTCACAACCCCCCGATCCAACCTGGTAATGGACTCACTGATCTTATCTTTTTCTGACGTACGAGTAACCGCGGTGATAATCTGTCGGAGCAGGTCGATGGATTGACGGCAGACACTGACCAGGTCCCCGGGATCAAGGGGGTGTTCTTTTAAGACTTCCCTTAGTGTCAAATCCTTTGCCCAAGCGGTGATGGCCGGCGAGATCGCTGGATACAGTGAGAAGGGCGTTGCCAAGCGTTTTGTATCCACCCTGCTTAGTTTTTCGTGGATTACATCTATGGCAGGCATCCACCGGGGCGGTGAAAGAGTAAAAGGCGGTTCACCGGACCTAGGCGAATACACAAGGGCCGCAGCCAGACCGGCTAGGTCAGCTGGGTCTAGCTCAAGAATGAGCCCACTGGCAATTAGCTCAGTGACTAAGATCTCCTGTACGTAAATGTTGCGGCAGATATTGCCCTTAGAGAGTAATTCCGTTCCCTCCACGTATCCTAGCCTTTGCAGTAGTATCCATTTCTCGTTGAAATCATTCATCAGCTCACTGGCACTCCTGGTCTCCAATACCCCTTGCCGATTCTGAAAGCTGGAAAGGGTCTTGTGCAGCAAGACCTCTATCTCCTTAGGTGTGAAACGACTCAGCAAGTTGACTACCATATTGAATGAAATGCTGATTCGACTGCGGATAGGCTCGACATCATCCTCATCCCAGGTAGGTAGCTGATGGGGCGCAACTTCATCAATGCGAGAGATAGCAGTCCCTAGCTTGTCCCAGCCCCTTCGACCGGCTCTACCGGCCATTTGAAAATACTCATGCTGGGTGAGAGACCGCAGCTCTTCACCATCATACTTGATCAGCGTATCGAAGCAGACAGTTCTGACCGGCATGTTCACTCCTACGGCAAAGGTCTCAGTGGCATAGATGACTCTCAGTAATCGCCTTTCCAAAAGGTGTTCAGTAATCTCTCGTACCAGGGGAAGCAGTCCAGCATGGTGTACGCCGATCCCCCGCAACCACTGCCTCTGCCAGATACCATACTTAGGGATATCATTGGCGGTCAGTCCTGCTTCCTGTAGCTTGCGACGAATAGTCACCCGGACTGCTTCCTTTTCGTTGGCAGAGAGATAATTGGCCCCTGCTGCTAGCTCTTGAGCTTTCTCTTCACACCCTTGTCGGCTGAAAACAAAGTAAAGACAGGGAAAGAGTCGTTTACTGGCTGCATAGTGCACAAGATCCAAGTGAGTGGTAAATGGCCCCCTGGATCTGTAATTATTCAAGGTGGAACGATCGAAAGAAAGCTCTCGCAAGCCTAAAGTGCCACCTTTGGTATCAGTGCCAAGGGAGGGGGCCTCTAGCATGGCTTGTAAGAAATCTTCACTTTCCACAGCTTGGCAATGACTGTTGAAATACATGTGTCGCAGGGGCACAGCTCTTTCTGTGTGTTCCACAACAGCCACCGGCTGGGATATTGATTCAATCCATGCTCCCAGTTGCTCGGCGTTAGGAATAGTGGCGGAAAGCCCTAAGATATGGGTGGCCCTAGGTAGAAAAAGGATGGCCTCCTCCCATACCGTACCCCGCTCGGGATGATTGAGGTAATGGATTTCATCAAAGATAACCCAACTGATATCAGATATGCGGCTATCATCGCGGATTAGCATATTGCGAAGAATCTCAGTGGTCATTACTACCACCGGTGCCGTCTGCTGGTGAGAGACGTCTCCGGTAACAATACCGATATAACGTTTGCCGTAAAGCCGAAAAAACTCCCGGTATTTCTGGTTCACCAAAGCTTTGATAGGGGCAGTGTAAATCAGTCTTTGCCTGGCATCGATGGTTTTTTCAACAAGGAAGTCAGCGATGAGGGTCTTGCCCGTACCGGTAGGAGCTGACACCAGAGTGGATGTGTTGTTTTGTATATGCCAGAGGGCCTGCCGTTGGAATTCGTCCAATACCAGACCTCTATACTTATAGGGTAAGGCATTCGGTCGTTGGTACTTTTTCGCAGCCACAGTACTCGCTCCTATCTGTAATGGTGCTTATCTTAATCTTAACAGAAAAGCTGCTCTTAACCCAGACTGTCCGGAAGTGTGAGCCTCTCCTCGAATTGGGTGGATTGTGGCGCTGGGCAGGAACTACCCGTATGGGTGTCGAACGGGTGACCATTCAGAAAGCTAAGTAATCACAGAAGCTAACTAAGGGAGGGGCGAACGTTTTCCTGAACTCCCCTGGCAAGAGGTGGAATGCATGTCGAAGAACAAGAACTTAGGTCTGCTGGTCTTAGTAGCACTATTCATTGCCTTGGTCGCACTGGCTACTATGGTTATTAATGTGCCTATGGTGGCAACTCAAGGATTTATCAACGTGGGGGATACCGTCATTTTCCTTAGTGCCTTGTTGATGGGGCCGCGAGTTGGACTTGTGGCTGGAGGTTTGGGATCAGCACTAGCGGATCTCTTACTGGGTTATGCCCATTGGGCGCCCTTTACTCTAGTTATCAAGGCGGTGGAAGGTCTCATTGCCGCCCTGATCGGGCATGCTGTGTACCGTAGAGACAAGAAGGTGAGTTTTCAAGCCATTGGAGGTTTGATTATCGCCGCTCTTTGGATGGTATTAGGATACTATATTGCCGGTGGCATCATGGTGGGGTTCCAGGCTTCCTTGGCTAGTGTCCCCGGGAATCTAATGCAGGGCCTAGGTAGTGTGGTTTTGGCATTGCCCTTACTTCATGCTTTTCGCAATTTTAGGCCCTAGAGGGTTACCCTTCTTAAGGGTTTTCATGAAGAGCGAATATCATGGATTTGAGGTGATGTATACAAGGGTATCGATAATGCAGGAAGTTGGCCGTCTTTGCAGAAGTTTCCTCAAGATGAGATCTTGCGGAGAACGTATTGCAAAACGGACATTGGCTGGACTGCGGTTTGAAACAGATGCAGGAAGGCAACAGCTTCTGACAGCCGTGGCCCGACCTTATGAAGGGGGAAAGGCACGATGAAGACAGCAGCGAACGGACGCAAGGCTGCCGCTGTGTGGGTTTGCTTGGCCGTGGCGACACTATTGCATGCATCCGTCTGGGCTGAAGAAACCCCGGCAGCAGAGGTCATTGCAATTACGATGGATAAAGCCATAGAGGTTGCTTATGACAGCAACCTTGCATTAAGAATGGCACGCCTGGAGCTAGACCACGCCGAGAAGCAACTAGTCAAAGCTCAGGCTGATGCTGCTCTGGCACCATCACCGGTAGGATTGCGGCAGGCCGAAGTAGCAGTTGAGACCCAAAAACTCTTGCTGGAGCAGACCCGTCGCCAGGTAGATTTGCAGGTGCGGAGTGCATACTACGCAGCCATAAGCAAAACGCAACAGAGGGCTATTGCCGAGAAAAACCTAGATCAGGTACAAGAACAGCTGATGATTATTACAGCCAAACAGGACGAAGGATTAGCTACAAAGCTAGATGTTGTCAACTCAGAGAAAGGTCTGCTGCAGGCGCAGGGTTCTCTGGACTCGGCGTTGGCCGAGGAGGAGCTGGCTGTTTTGGAGCTCAAGCGAGTCATGGGCTTGCCATATACGGACAAGATCAGTGTGGAACCTTCCGATACACTCATAGAATCTGTTGAACTGCTACCGGAGCAAGTAGTGGAGAAAGTCCTTACCAATAGTCTAGACCTCATGCGATTGCAGTGGGCCTTGGAGATTAGCCAGATGCAAGAGGAGAGTGCGAGGAACGAATATACTGCTCCACTGATTAAGGATATCTATGCCAATCGACGGATGAAGGCAGAGCTTGATTTGAAAGAGGCGACCCGTAATACTTACCTGCAGGCCAAACAGGCGTGGAATAGTCTCAGGCAAGCCGAATTCCATGTAGAACTATCCGAAAAAGAGCTGGAAGCAGCAGAGGAGAATTATCGGATTACCAAGGTCCGTTTTGATGGAGGGCTGGAAATTCCCAACAATTTGTTGCGTGCCCAAATCAGTCTCACCTCGGCCCAGCATGGATTGGTTAATGCCATATTCGAATACAACTTAGCCCGGATCCGATTGCTGAACCTGATTGGAGAATAAGGATAAGGGAAGTGGCATGATGTTTTTTCCTGAAAGCAGACGGGAAAAGGATGAGAAAAAGAGGTGTGATGGCCTCGGGTTGTTCGTATGTTTAGCCTTTTTCTTGTTGGCTGGAGTGGTTTGCACACAGCCAGTAATTGCTCAGGAAGAATTGACCGAGAAAGAACCAGGAGCGTTACATACTTACTCTCTGGAGGAGATCGTTCTTGCGGCTCTTGGCCAGAATCCTGCCTTATGGCAAACTGAGCTACAGGTGAATCAGGCCCATGCCGTTCTGTTATCTGAGCGCGGTGCGACTGAGTTACAGGGTTTTGTCGCACCTGTACTAGGTATAGGTTCACTTAAGCGATTGGAATGGGCCGAAAAAGCTCTCGATGACAATATTTGGAAAGAGGCTGCCGGCGAACATGCCTGGGAAGGTGGTATCAGGATGGGTTTTAGCAAGCCCATCCCGACAGGAGGTCTCTTTTCGCTCGGGCTTGACTGGGGGCTGGCTGGCGGGCTAGGTAGCACCAAAATGGGAGATGACCTCTACACCGGGGATCTGAATAGTGAGATATCCTGGAGGCAGCCTCTATGGCGTGAGGCTACAACTCTGACCCCATGGTGGGGCATCCAGGTAGCAGATGATCAATATGCCAAAGCCAAGTTAGTTAGGGATGCTGCCCACAAGAACGCAATAATAACTGCAACAGCCTTGTTTTTCGAAGCTGTCGAGGCTCAAGAGCGGCTTGATATAGCTTTACAGGCGTTAGGATCCATTCAGGAGCAAAGTAGGATAGTTAGAGATAGGGTGAGTCGTGGTCTGGGAGGGCCTGTAGATCTACGTACTGCAGAGATTGAAGTGGCTACAGCTCAGCATGCCGTATCTCAAAGTCGCCGTAAGCTGGATCTGGCGCGTCACCGATTATCCCAGGCAACGGGGTTGAGTCTAAGTGGGATGACGCGGTTGCTCCCTCCACCTCCTATCACCTGGGACACAACCCTGGATGTCGCTATCGCCAGGGCGTTGAGTAACAGCACTGAACTAAAGGCACTGGAGATTGATCTCAATGCTGCTAGACGAGCTTGGCGGAAAGCTCAGGAAGAGGCTAAGCCGCGATTTGATACAAGCCTAACCTTAAATCAGGCGGGAGAGTGGCGGATAGGTCTGGAAGTGACGTGGTCATTTTGGGATGGTCAGGCGTGTCAGCAAAGGGCAGAAGCGGCTGCCTTAGAACTACAGCAGGCCAATGCTCGACTGGAGACCATGACAGAAGAGGCTAAGTTCAATATTCGCCGTGAACATTATGATTATCTGGACACTGAGGAACGGGTGGAGCTAGCCGAGCTCAAATTCGCCAGAGCTGAGGAATTATTGGAGACGACTCGGCGCCGCTATGGTTTACGCATGACTACAGAACTGGAGATGATGAACGCTCTCAACCAGTTGCGGGAAGCTAAAGCCGAACAAGCATCAGCTTCATATGCCCGGACCGTAGCAGCTATTCGGCTGTTGGCGCACACAGACCAGTTGATTAGGGTGTTTCCCAATCTGAGCTGGGGCCAGGGAAATGAATGAGCGGGTGCAGTGTGAATTCCTTGCACAAGTAGCGATGATGGAGAATCCGCCAATACCTGCCGTTGTTGCAGGTATTGCAGCTCTCGATCCCGTGTGATATCATATTAATACCAATCCCAGAGGATAAGTTTCATGGATGAGAATGATAGGATTTACATGAAGGCGGCACTGGAAGAAGCTGCACGGGCATATGCCGTGGGAGAGGTGCCCATTGGAGCGGTCATAGTACGTAGGGGAGATATTATCGGCAGAGGTCATAACCGCCGTGAGACCTGGAAGGATCCCACCGCTCATGCGGAGCTTTTGGCGATTCGAGAGGCGTGCCAGAGGCTTGGGGGATGGCGGTTGACGGAAAGTACCCTTTATGTTACAATAGAGCCCTGCTCCATGTGTGCTGGTGCCATAGTATTGGCCCGGATACCCCGGCTAGTTTACGGAGCTCAAGACCCCAAAGCAGGCGCGGTTGATTCGCTTTTCGATCTGGTCCGCCGGGAAGATCTCAACCACAGGGTAGACGTCACTGGCGGTGTATTGGAAGACGAATGTCGCGCGGTGATTCGGGAGTTTTTCCAGGAACTGCGGGGTAAGGGCTGATAGCAAGGGGAGAGGTGACGGAGTGGTTGAACGTGGCGGTCTCGAAAACCGTTGGGCGCGCATGTGCCCCGTGGGTTCGAATCCCACCCTCTCCGCCAGGCAAATCCGGACAGGCATGATACCTGGCCGGATTTGCATCTCCAGATATACCAAGAGTTGGGCAATGCCTTGACTTCTCGTTATTGGGTGGATATAATGCTCGATAGCCAAATAGTTTAGCATATTGCCGTGCTAGATGGGGCAGTAGCGGGGCCCTGAACCCGAAATCCGCTATAGCGGGGTCGAATTCCCGCTTGAGGGTCGGGCCTCTAAGGCTTGGTCCAGGCAAGTGGTGTTGACGATTGGGTCTTGCGCAATA
>JAAZLW010000193.1 GCA_012799135.1 Bacillota bacterium
AGGTGAAGCCATCCTAGAAGGCCGAAAACAAGTCTACGAGGCCGCCAAGGCCCGACACCCGGAAAGGTGGTCTGGGGACATTCGGGATTGGAGCCTTAGCAACGAAGTATGGCTAAACCCGGAGAATGTCCAGACTGACTTTTCTGATAGTCGGCACGTTTCTTAGCAAAAAAATAAGGAGCTTCTGCGACAACTATCTTGACAAACACCGTAAACTAGAATCCCTTTTTACTTATCAAAGCGCTCTTTGTGATACTAACATTTCATAGCACGTCTTTCTTAACCAAGAATCTCTATAGCCACTCGAGCTAGTTGGCGATATCGCTGAAACCCCTCCTCATAGATCTGATGGCGATTCATGTCAGGCTCAATAACGCCTATGACCTTGACTGAGCCGTTAATCAGTACCTCCAAATCTTTACCAGTGACACCTGACTGTGCCATGAGAGCAGCCCCAAAGCTACTGGTCTCTGGTTGCTCAGTATATTCTAATGGCATGCCAAAGACATCGGCAACTGTCTGCCTAAAATGCCCATCCTTCAAACCACCGCTACCAGCTCGAATTACTGTTGGTCGTTCAGTCAACGTAGAGAGTGTATCAAAACAGTGGCGAAGAGCAAAAGCAACTCCTTCTAGGACAGCACGGAAAAGGTGTGATTTTTCATGCTCTGCTCGTAAGCCCCAAAAAGATGCGGTTAGTCTTTCATCCATATGAGGCGTCCTTTCTCCAACTAGATAAGGCAAAAAGTATAAATCCTCGTCACATGCGATAATGCCCGATGACGATTCAAAAAGAGACGGCCATCCAGTAACCACATCCGGCTCAATGATACTACCTATCCAACTCATGGATAGTCCCGCCGCCAATACGGCTCCCATGGCATGCCATGACCTACCATCAGCATGCACCATCGTATGTAACCGCCCACATGGATCAAAAGCATAGTGATTCAAAAGCTGAAATACTTGCCCTCCAGTGCCCACATTTACCAACAACTGTCTAGGGTGAGTAATGCCTATTCCCATGGCACTAGCCTGTAAATCACCGCAACCAGTTACAACGGGGATGCCGCTTTCCAATCCTAAGTGGTCAGCTGCATAGGGCAAGAGCATTCCAGCTACGGAAGAAGATGGCATGACCTCTGGAAAAAGCTTCGGGTCAAGACCCAAGTCGTCTATCAAGTCGACTGCCCATTGGGAAGCCGCAGGCAAGAAAGCCCCAGTGCCACAGGCATCACTAGGATCAGTAGCGATTTTGCCGGTCAACTGAAGTCGAATATAGTCCTTTGGCGCAAGAACTGCATGTATTTTGCTATAGATATCTGACCGGTTCTTCTTAACCCAAAGCAGACTTGCAAGCAAAAAGCCAGTTGCTATTGGCCCTCCTGTCATCTCAAAAAACTTCTGACCATATCGCCGCTTTATACTTTGCACCTCATCCACTGCCCGAGTATCAGGCCAGAGGATAGCCGACGCCAGGGGTTTCAGCTCGGTATCGAGCATAACCAATCCATGCATCTGACCTGTCATGCCTATGCCTGCTATGCGTCCGGAGCCCTTTAGCTGGCCCACTGCTTCTTGTACACTAGCTACCACCGCCCGATACCAGGTATTCGGTTTCTGTTCTACCCAACCTATGCGCGAACTGAAATTATCGTAGGCTGACCGCCCGAAGCCAAGAACTCTCCCTATCCCATTGATAATAATCGCTTTAGTACTCGATGTACCGATATCAATACCAAGATATAACTGATCCATCTCGTTTCATCACCCCTACAACCGTACAGCATCTTCTTCTGACACTGGTCTATTAGCGCGTAATCGGGATAGGTTCTCAAAGGTTCTCTTTATCACCAATGTTCCCGCCCCTAAGAACGCTGGTTCGATATCTAATTCAGATAGTTCAATAGTGGTCTCATTCCTGAGTTCGGGAATGACCCGTTCATTCACTACTCCCTTAATCGCTTCCAACCACGGTTCTCCAGCTTTGGCCATCTCGTCCCCTAAAATAATCATGTCAGGGTTATACGAGTTGATCACGTTGACAACCCCAATCCCCATGAAACTTCCAGCCTGATGAACAAGCTCCAGAGCTACCTTATCTCCGGCCTTCGCCAAACAGAAAATAGCTTCAATATTCAAATCGGCAGTTGCACGCCAAGCAGGAGGTTGCTTACTTGTAGCTACTTCCTTTGCGTGACGAGCAAAAGCTAGGCTCGAACAATACATTTCCAGGCAACCTCTGTTCCCACAGTCACAAACAGGTCCGTTATAGTTGATCGTTGTATGGCCAATTTCACCTGCAACATTAAGGTGTCCAGAGTAAATGGAACCGTTAACCAAAACACCCGCCCCAACCCCTTGGCCAGCTGCAATATAGACTAAGTTCTGTGATAGCTTGCCCTTGCCGAACCATCTCTCTGCGAGCACACTTACGTTGGCGTCATGTTCGATAAGGGTCGGTATTCCAAACTGACTCTGGATTATATCTACGAGAGAAATATTACGCCAGCCCGGTGAGTTAGAAATCAAGGCTATCTTACCTTCTCGCGTCAATAGTGGACCGGGTGCGCTAATACCAATGCCAACAATACGATCCCGTACTTCACCACTCTCTTGAAGTGTTTGGCCGATCAATTCCTTAATCACATCAATGGTTTGTTGGACAGTGGCATTGTTCAATGCTTGAACGGAGGAGGAAATGAGTTCTCCTTTGACATTAAACAGACCACATTTCACATAATGACGAGCAAACCGAATACCTAGAGCATACATCGCGTTCTCATTTATTCTCAATCTAATTGCTCGCCGTCCTCTTCCCCGACTAACCAAACCATCCTCAAACACTACTCCTTTTGCGATTAGCAAAGCAACAAGCTTCGAAACCCCTGCCGGGCTAAGGCCACTAATCTCCGATAAATCCTGTCGGCTAACACTATCATGATCACGCATTATTTCTAGAAGATACATCAAGTTACGATCCTGCAAATCTATGACATTTCCAACTTGCTTCATTCCCCACACAGCACTCCTGACTTTCGACGTTTTATCTACGCCGTGTATTATTTCACGGCCTGTATAATCTTATATTATTGATATTCCAGTGATAAACGAGAACTCCTTCTTCTTAACAGATCTTTTTGAAAAAATGTGCAATAGACTCGCTTGGTTTCAAATATGGAAAATAAGCCGAGAGATTTATAGATTCTCGAGGTTCAGTACTAAGTTACCTGTAACGAAGCCAGCTTTGATAAAAGAGCTAGTACAAGCATGGTGTGCTAGGTGTCCTAATGAAAGTATAAAGACTAATTGCTGCAGGATCTATCCTGTTCGGCAGTTTAGGATTTACTTCAACGCGGGTGAGGCAGGATTCAAACCTGAGGCGTGTAGGAGGTAAAGCAATGGTTTGCATGCAGACTCTTCTACCAGCTCTGCTAGATGTCCGATGAAGACTTTCATACTGTGACATCTCCCAATACGATGACATTGACTGCCGCCACATGCAAGGAATAACCTCGCAGATGGAGGGTGTCGATCTTCAAGTAAATAGAAGTTGTCTCTGTATTGGAATGACCTAGTGTTTCGGAGATAACAGGAATTGGTGTTGTTGAGCAACCCACTTGCCAAACTATGGCGTAATGCTTTCGGACCGTGTTTCTTCCCTTCTGGAATGGATATGCCAGCTTTATTAGTATATTAGGTCACAGGCTATGAAACGTGGGATCTCTCAGCGGACCAATAGAGGCTCCCCCAGAAAGAGTATTCCAGCATGGGTAAGTCCATGTTCTTGTAGAACCCATCCACATAATAAGGTGGCCTACGCTAAACGAAGATATCCATGATCAGCCCTACGATCAAAGTGCCTGGGCTTACATTCCATTGCTTCTCATCCCATTGGGCCAGCGAATTAACATAGTGGGCTATCTGCAGCTGCATTCAAACGGCAGCTATCAAGTGCGGCGCACTCAATTGTTTCGCAGTCACTGTTGGTCTGGTCATCGTCGCATCCCTCCGTAAAGCGCCTTTACGAAAGGGCTCGCGACTTCCCAGCTATTTCCTGTTGCCTCATAAGAATTATCTGACTAGATTTCCCTGCATCTCAAGGGTGTGGAATGTGGGTTCCAATATTCTCCTCAGTTCTTTGTCAATAGGTTATCTCCTTGATCATCACACTTCACTGAACACTGAACGAAAAATGACGTCCTCCATCACGAGCTACTACTTTACTGAGCTTCCGCGGCATTCCGGGCAGGAATCCTCCCAGATAGTGGGGAAATCTAGATTTGGAGCTAGCGTGTGGCCATGTCAAGCTTGGCTGATTGTAAGGGAGGAAACCAGATATGCTCAAGGTAGAAGAATTGACGGTTGCGGCCTTCGCACCTTATGGGCGTTTTTTGAACCCAGAAGATTGTGGAGAACCAGCTGGAAGTAAGGATGCCCCGGTTCAGTTCTATCCAGATAGGATCTTACAGCAGTTCGGGGCTTCCAACTATGTGGCCTTTAATCCATTGATTATCAAGCCCCGTCCCTTTGTCATTACCCTAGCCGAGATTCATGGGCGGACCGAGGAGGTCTTCGGCGGCTTTACCGAGGATGTATGTTTTCATATAGGCCCCGCAGGCAGTAACAAACCGCCTATGGATGAATTCCGGGTATTTCGCCTACCAGCGGGCTGGTGGGCTAGAATCAAGCGGGGTGTCTGGCATCACGGGCCTTTTGTAATGGGAGAAAGGCCCACAACGGGCATGGTGGTTTTACCACCTCACACGTATACCAATGACTGCTATGTGGTCAAACTTGAGAGGGCTATCAATATCAAGCTTTAGAACCGGAGCCAAGTGAGGCTTAAGTCTGAATAATCAAGGGCGGGGTTAACCCGCCTTTTCCACTTCATATTCATCTGGGATAGACCTATGGGGCGATTTCCACCTGCCGCCTAGCTAAAGCCTGAATATCAGGTTGCAGACCCTCCCAAATATCTGCAAAGGGAATGGTGAACTCCCGAATCCCCGAAGAGTATGGGGCTACTTCGTAAAGGCCATAATAGACGACAATGCCCTGTGCTGTGACGTAAAAGGGATGATCACCGGTGATTCTTGACTCGGCCATGGTTGCATCGAAGTAGGTAAGCGGATCCATCTGCATCTGGCGAAGGACTTCATCTTCAATGGTCTGACTGTAATCATATCCCGGGACAAAAAGGTCCTGAAAGATAACGTCTTTGCCTGTCTGCAGGTTTACATTCGTGCTCTCTTGATAGTGAAACCCGTGGGCTCCCCCGGTATAGGAGTAATAGACGATTGGGATACTAACAAACCCCTCATCGAGATATGCCACTTTGTAGTCCACTCCGACCGAGAAGGGCAGCCAATGACGCAACTCTTCATCGTGTTCGTCCGCAAAAGCCTGGGCTTGCGGCAGAACCCCTTCCACAAACCCCGTGATACCTCTGTTCCACCGATCATTGAGTCGGTCCTCGAGACCAGAGTCTTGGAGACCAGATAGCACCGGTATCTTCACATCTCCCAAGATCAACTCAGTCTCATAGGATAGAGCATGGGTGCTAACCGCTAGCCCGCTAGCATGTACTCTTCCTTCCCATCCCAGGAAAACTGTGACCAAAAGCCAGCACACCAACAGCAAAGATACCCTCCTACTACTGAATCTTGCTCCACCACCGGCCATAGACATAGCCCTCCTCCACTACTCCACCCATTGCATCCTTGGAAACGTCTTCTTTGATGGAAAGAAATCCTCCCCGCCAGTCATCCTGCGCAGGGAGGATTTGAACCCCAGTCAGCTACTGGAGCCTATCTGTTGCCCACAGGTTTTGCGAACCACCAGGTAGGGATTGAAAGTCACCTGCCGCGTGGCTCGGGGTTCCCCACTGAGCCGATCAATCAAGAGTCGCACCGCTTCCTGGCCTACTTCTTGTTTCGGCTGGGATACCGTAGTTAGTTCAATACCACCTATGGCGGCAATCTTGACATCGTCAAACCCAACCACTGCGACATCCTCCGGTACTCTGTAGCCCTTAGTCCTCAGCCTGGCCAGAGCTTCGATCGCCATCAAGTCATTGGCTGCGAAAATGGCTGTCGGGGGTTCAGAGCAGTCCATCAGAGCTTCTACTGCCCGTGCGCCCGAGCCTTCCCGGAAGTCACCCCGGACGATCAGCGATTCGTCCGTGACCAGATGGTGCTCTCTAAAAGCAGCTTTATAGCCCTTAAGTCGCTCTTGACTATAAGTAGGAGCATCAGGTTCCGCTATATATCCGATCCTTCTGTGACCCAATTGAATCAAATGGGCCGTAGCCTCATAGGCACCAGCGGTATCATTGACGCAAACGCTATCAACGTCCCACCATACCGGTTCTGGCGTGATCACCACGATCGGCACACGTCTTTGCTGCAGTACCGTCTGTAGTTTACTCTTGTTATGGGGAGCAAACCAGATCAACCCATCTACCTGTTTCTCCAAAAAGAGATCGATACCGACTTCCTCTTGCTTGGGGTCATCGCGAGTACTGGAAAAAAGCACTGTATAGCCTTTCTCTCGGGCAGCGATCTCCACCGCTTCTGCCACTTCTCCGAAGAAAGGGTTGCCGATCTCCGGCACCGTCAGTCCGATGCTCCTTGTGTGCCTCCGCTTCAGACTTCGAGCAATCTCATTGGGCTGGTACTGGAGCTCATCCATGGCAGCCAACACTTTTTCCCGGGTCTCTTGGCTGACATAGCCACTATCATTGATCACCCGAGAAACCGTTGAGATTCCCACTCCGGCTTCTCGGGCCACATCTTTTATTGTTGACGCCTTCCTCATGTTATCTGCCACCTACTACCGGTTAGCTCACTCCATAGAGCCTAAAGTACAGCTCAAGGGTTATCTGCCCAATTCCAGCTTACATACTGCATAGGGCACTAACCGGACTTTGCCCTGGATCCCGGAGGGCTTCTTCACACCTTCCAGGACATTAATCAAGGAATTGGTCACCTGAATTGTGATTGAGTTCTCGCCTGGCTGCAGGAATTGGCTGACCTCAACCTTATAAGGGTGCCACATACATACTCCCGCCTGCTTTCCGTTTACGAGAACTGTCAAGAGATCATCTGCACATTCGACTTCCAAATATACCTTACCTGCCAGAAAGTCCTCGTCAATCTCCACTACCTGTTCATAGCTGCCGGTCCCAGAAAAGAAGGGATACCCCTGGTCTGTCCAGCTAGCTCCAGCCACCTGCCTAATGGGAGCCACGACTGTATAGTCGCCGGCGGCATCGGAATTTGCCAGACTGAAGGTACCCAGCAGCTTGAGCGGGTCAACGATTCCATCATTCCGGGCATTGACCACCAGACGAATAGTGATTACGTTCCAGCCAAGTTGTAGTTGCTTTGCTATCGGTATCTCCCGCATCATGGCATCGAGCTTGCTCGGTTGGGACTCACTATCTAGTTCTAACTTCTGGCCATTGACGTATATTTCCTTCTCACCTTTCATGCCATCAAGGAGCAAACGCATGTCGGTGGGTAAATAACCACATTGGAACTTGGCCCGATACCAAAGAGTAACAGGATACGTTTTCTCATCCCGCTCCTCCGGCAACTGCATCTCCCAGGCCCCCTGTGTAAAGGTAAGCCACTGGGAATCATCGGTTTCGGGGAGATAAAAACCCTGGTTGTGGCCACTGTTATCATGATCTACCATGACCTGCCACTTGTTTAGCAGCAGTGCATTGTCCCTATCGAGATTAAAAGCCCACTTCCCGGTTAGCTCCAGTGGGTCAGCGACTTGATCAACCGGTGACTTGACCATTTGCATTTCACCGTCTTTTACCACTGTTAACTCAACATCCTCTACATCCCGAGCTCGCACTGTCACCGATTTACCGGTAACAGATTCCACCGGGACATTGGCCTTGGTGATCATGATTTTGGGCAAATCCTCTTGGAGGACGATCAGGGCCGAGCCGTATGGAGCTAAGCCGAGTGGGAACGCAGTATAATCGCTACCGATCTCACAGACATATAGTGGCTGGATTTCCCCCGTCTCTGATACCCAATGCTCCGGCCGGCCGGCTTTGGCCAAACGGCAACTTACGTCACGAGCCTGGTCGGTTGGGTTTACAAAGAAATAGATATCTTTCCCATCCTTGACCCGATGAAGGTAAAATACCTCATCATCATCGATTTCAACATCGGGACTGATACACAACCGAATACTTTCATCGAGCCAAGCAGGTTCATCCATTTGGTTAAGACCAGAGGACTGGAGGAAGACTGCTGTGCCTCCCGCTGTGTTCTTGTTGATATACCGCTTGGGCTCGACTTCCCCTTCGAGGAACGTGGAGCGAATCACCTCAGGGTCAATCCCAAACAGAGCCTCGATCCGATGGCCGAGCTTGCCTTCACTACCTTGCAGATTCTCGGTAGGTAGCACTGCCTCTCCCAGTATCTTTCCACCGGCCTCATAGAACTCCTCAAGCTTGTCTAGAGTTGCCTCATCAAGATTAGTCACCGGCGGTAATAGGATCAACTCAAAGGCTTCATCGGCTACATGTAGCTTACCATCTTTGACTTCGCCCTTGCTCAGCACCTTTTCATCGATGATGTCATAGTCAAAGTGCAGCCGCAGCAGAGTATCGGCTAGATAGTTGAAGTCATTCTCGATCACCTCAGAGAAAGGGGTGTGACTTTGGGGCACATAGTTGGCCCACATGCTATTGATCGGATACAGCATCGCTACCTTGGCCACATGGTAGCCTCCACTCAACATATAACCATTACGGGTAACATAGTCATTGAACCGCTTGTAATGCTCCCACCAAGTATGGTGATAGAATTGAGATGGTGGCCAGTCCCGTTTCCTCTCACCCTCTATTGAATAATGAAAACCATGGGGGTTAAACAGATTGATGCCCAATACATATTCCCAATCTGCAATCCACTTCATTCGTTCCATCGTCACATCCCAATGGGTGCCACCGAGGGATTCACACAAGACCCGTACAGATCCAAAGTGATGAGCAGCAGAGCTCCCGATCTTGTGGGGAACATGCTGTTCAGGAAGCTCTCGCGTACCGATGCGAGGATATAGATGGTCTACTCCCACAATATGCAACTGCTGGAGATGATCGAAGATGTTGCCCTCATTGCGGGAATGCAACCTCAGCATATCTTCGTATAACAGGTGGCCGGTAAAGAGCACGCCATTAGCCTCACACCAGTCGCGGATCTGCTTATAGAAAGCCTTAGTATACTGTTCGCTTACCGTCTGCCAGAAGTCCAAGCGGATCCTAGAGGTCATCTCGCCCATATCGAGGAAGAGTGCTGGCAAATATGGCTTTAGGTCATAACCATTCCTATCTCGAAAGAGTTTGAACATCCGTTTAGACCATGGAACGATGAAGTTATCAACTCCGGTCTCAAAATAGTGCAAGGCCGGTTCATCAGTATAGAAACCAGGCATTACATTGCCGAAATACTCCCCCGCCTCTTCCTTGTATCGCTCATGGGTCATCTGGATGAATTTCTCTGTGGATTCAGGGTTGAGTGCATCAATATAGTACTTGGCCCGTCTTTCAATGAAGTACAGCAACTCCCAACTGCCCGCCGGTGCTTCCCAAGGAACGATCTTGTCAAAGGAAAGGTTAGGAGTCAAATCGATGATCTCCTTAATCTCTCCATGGAACTCATCAGTCCTCACAGCATAAGCACAGATGGGATCCGAGTCTTGCATGTCTACGTAACGTGAATCTGTGCCTTCCAGGTAAACAAACAAAGGCCCGTCCACATGCAGGATGACCATTTCCAGATAGCGCTGCTGTAAATCGGGAAACTCAGTTGGGATCTTCCACCCAACAGTCCCACTAGGCCAGTTCTTCTCATCATATACCCAGGCCTGTAGGCCAATCTCCTTCGCCTTTTCGCATGCAAAACGAACCCGTTTGAACCATTCATCTGATAGGTAGGGAACCTCTAGACCGAATCGCGAGTGAATGAAGAACCCCGGCATGCCCTTGTCATAATACTCATGCATCTGCCGCTCCATTTCTTCATAGCGAAGATCGCCGTTCCAGAACCAAAAGGGTAGAATTCCCAAACCCCTAGGAGGAACCGCGAATCTTTTTGGATCAAGTTTTGCACCATGTACGAGAGTTCTTGGCATAAACCTCACCTCTGCTTGTCTTTGCAGCAAGTCTTACTGCAGATTCTTCTTCTATGAATCGTTACCAGGTTACCATTTGGGTACCAAGCTTATCTGATCCCACGGTTCTAAGGCTGATCATATGGTAACGTTTCTATATGAAAGGTTCTGCGGAATACCGCGTTCTCCTGCTTGAATGCATGACGACATCTCAAAACCTCAGTAGTCAAGATCGATCAATACAGCAGGATTACGCCCATATGCCCGGAAGATACAATTGAGGCTATTATCATTCAGGAGTGATGTATTGTGTCCAACTCGGTCATTGCTGCAACCCTATATACAGTGCGTCAGTTTACGCAAACACCGCAGGATATAGCTCGGACCCTACATAAGGTCAAATCCATCGGCTATGATGCGGTGCAGCTTTCTGCTTTAGGTCCCATTCAGCCCAAAGAGCTGCGAAAAATGCTGGACAGGGAAGGATTGACAGTAGCTGCCACCCATACTGATTACCATCGACTCCGAGATGAACCGGAGCAGGTAATCGAAGAACACCACTTGCTAGGCTGCAAGCATGTGGCCATTGGTAGTATCCCGCCCGAGTATCGCCATTTAGAGGGCTATTACCGTTTTGCCCGAGAAGCATCAGATGTAGCCCATAGACTGAAGGAGGGCGGGCTGGTTTTTGGCTATCACAACCACAGTTTCGAGCTGGAAAGATTCGGTGAGAAGACAGCTCTGGAGATCCTGTATTCGGAAAGTGACCCAGAGCTATTCACCAGTGAAATTGATACCTATTGGATCCAGCATGGTGGCGGTGATCCGGCCTTTTGGATCCGCAACCTAAAAGGTCGAGCTCCGCTAGTGCATCTTAAGGACATGGCTGTAAAGGATGGACAGCCTATCTTTGCTGAAGTAGGAGAAGGAAATCTTAACTGGCCGGCAATCCTGGCAGCCTGTAAGGAAGCCGGCGCATTGTGGTATATAGTTGAACAAGATGTATGTCAACGGGATCCCTTCGAGAGTCTGGCCTTGAGCCTCAAGAACCTTAGAGCAATGGGATTGGATTAGCCCATGTCTGAAAGAAAAGGAGTTGTTATCTAGTAGGCCGAATATGCTTAATACTGGCTAATAAGGTAACTTTTCTGTGGGAAATATTCTGGCCGAGGTGAGATCTAGATGAACCCCAGCGAGGTCCTGGTAAAGACCGTTGATATCTCCAAAAGCTTTTCCGGTGTAACGGTCCTAAATAAGATCAATATTGAGATACTCCAAGGAGAAATCCTGGGTATCATTGGTGAAAACGGTGCCGGCAAATCGACATTTATCAAGATCCTCAATGGCACATATACCCCATCAGAAGGGCTGGTGTTTTTTGCTGGAAACCCTGTACATATCCGTGACACCGGTGTGGCTAAGCGATTGGGCATCAATACTATTCCTCAAGAGTTCAATCTCATTAGTCATCTGAACGTCTATGAGAACATCTTTCTCGGTAAAGAGCTGGTTAAGGGCAACCACTTGCTTGATAAGCAACAAATGAAGGAGAAAACCAGCGAGCTCTTGCGGGAGCTGAATACCGACATACCCCCCGATGCCAAGATTCAAGAGCTGAGTGTAGCCCAAAAACAGATGGTGGAAATTGCCAAAGCGGTTGCGTATGACTCACGGTTGCTGATCATGGACGAGCCGACTACTGTGCTTACACAACATGAGATCGATGTACTGTTTCGCCTGATGCAGAGATTGAAAGAACGGGGTGTAACCATCATCTACATATCCCACAAATTGCGGGAAGTGAAGCGAATCTGTGATCGAGTGATGATCTTGCGAGATGGACAGTTTATCAGTTTGGATCCGACAGATTCGCTAGATGAACAAGAGATGGCCCGCCGCATGGTAGGGCGGGAGCTAAATCAGATCTTTCCACCCAAGGTCATACCCAGGTCTACCCCTGTCCTCCAGGTCCGCAATCTATCTGTAACCGGACTCTTGTCTGATATCAGCTTTGACCTACATGAAGGTGAAATCCTCGGCTTTTCCGGTCTGATCGGTGCCGGGCGTACGGAGCTAGCTGAAGCCCTGATTGGTATTCGACCACTCAGCTCCGGCCAGATCATGATCAGTGGCAGACCACAGACTATCTCCTCCCCCATCGATGCCGTAAACAATGGTATTGCTTATCTCTCTGAAGACCGGCAAGGAACCGGTGTTTTGACAAACTTTGATGTTGCCAGCAATATCACCCTTGTATCCTTGGACAAGTACTGCAAACCTCTACTGGATGGTAAGAAGGAAAAGGCCCGAACAGAGGAGTATATAGAAGCTTTTAATATCCGTACACCATCGACCAAGACTCGTCTTGAATACCTAAGTGGTGGTAACCAACAAAAGGTATCCTTGGCTAAAAGCCTCGACCCGCAACCGATAATCTTCATCATCGATGAACCCACCCGAGGCATTGATGTCAATGCTAAGAAAGAAGTCTACTACTTCATCAACAATCTAGTCAAAACCGGTATTTCCTGCATACTGATCTCCTCCGAGATGGAGGAGATTCTAGGACTTTGCAACCGAGTAGTGGTAATGCGGGAGGGCCGAATCACCGGCATCTTGGAAGCTGACAAGATCAGTGAAGCTGAGATCATGTTCCATGCAACAGGTTTGAAAGAGGGTGCTTAATCATGCAGACAAATGTAGTCAAACGCAAGCTTGACCTAGAGAAATATGGGCCGTTATTTGCTTTGGTCGTGTTGTTTGTCCTATCATCAATAGCCAGCCCGTATTTTCTTCAAACCCGTAACATCCTCAATATCTTGCGCCAGGTATCCTATACCGGAATCATTGGTCTAGGAATGACCTTTGTCATTATCTCCGGTGGCATCGATCTATCAGTGGGTTCTATGACGGCCTTAGTCGGCGGACTCGCCATAGTAATCCTCAATTCTTTCGGCGGCGGTCTGATGGCGATCATCTTGACCATCATATTGGGGGTTTTGTTGGGCATGGCTTTGGGTGCAGTCAATGGTCTCATCATTACCAAAGGCAAGGTGGCACCCTTTATCGTTACCCTAGGCACCATGGCCATCTACCGTTCTTTCACTCTTTATATCAGCAATGCCGGCGAATTTCGCTCCACCAGCAACCTCTATCCACAATTGGGAATGGGCTATTTCCTCGGTATACCTATTCCCGTGTGGTTGTTTTTTGGCTTGGCCGCGCTTTTTGGCGTGATTCTCAATCATACCCGCTATGGACGTTACGTCTGTGCGGTGGGTTCCAATGAACGTGTCGCTAGGTATTCAGCCATTGATGTCGATACCGTGCGGCTGATTGCCTATGTAATTGTAGGATTTACAGTGGCTGTCTCGGCCATCCTTATGTCATCTCGACTTAACTCGGTAAGCTCATCTAATGCCGGTGTCAACTTCGAACTCGATGCGATCGCTGCAGTCATTATCGGGGGTACCGCCATGACCGGAGGTGCGGGTAGCATGTCCGGTACGGTGATTGGGGCGATTATCCTCGGGATCATCAACAACATGTTGAACATGCTAGGGGTCTCACCCTACCTGCAGGGTACGGTGAAAGGCCTGGTGATCATCGGTGCTGTCTTGATCCAACGGAGGAAAGCGTAAGGAGGTGACTCATAGACCAAGGCTAAGCAAAAGCCTTGTTGCCGGAAAATCAGTGACGATTCTGGTCAACAGCAAAGCGAGTGCAAAAGATCAAGAATACGGGAGGGTTATAGATGAAAAGATCAGCTTTGATCATTGCTATGGCAGTGATTGTGACTATGCTGTTCTCTGTGCCCATTTTGGCAGCGAAACCGCTTCGTATAGGGGTTTCCATTCCCACAGCTGACCATGGATGGACCGGCGGGGTGGTTTGGTGGGCTAACCAAGCCATCAATGATTGGAAAGCTAAAGACCCGGATGTCACCTTTTTCCTCGTCACCGCCGATTCCGCTACTCAGCAGGTAGA
This sequence comes from Bacillota bacterium, assembly GCA_012799135.1. Lineage (GTDB taxonomy): Bacteria > Bacillota > Limnochordia > DTU087 > DTU087 > JAAZLW01. The sequence continues at coordinate 14,128 of JAAZLW010000193.1, forward strand.
TCAGGTAGAAGACCTGATGGTCAAGGGGATTGACGGTCTGGTAATCTTGGCCCATGACTCCGCCCCCCTCACTCCCATCGTGGAAAGGGTATACAAAGAGGGTATCTATGTGGTATCTGTTGACAGAGGGCTGACCAAACCAGTGGAGCATGTCTATGTGGCCGGGGATAATCCGGGATTGGGACGGGTTGCTGCCGAATGGATGGTTGACGAGCTCAACGGCAAGGGAAAGATCGTAGTATTGGAAGGGATCCCCTGTGTCATCAATAGTGAACGAGTAGATGCCTTTAATACTGTCATGAAGGATTATCCTGGTATCGAGATTCTGGATTCCCAGCCTGCTTACTGGTCAACCCCAAAGGGTCTGGAGATCATGGAGAACTACCTCCAGAAATACAAGGAGATCGATGCAGTTTGGGCCCAGGATGATGATGTGCTCAAGGGAGTCCTACAGGCATATAGAGAGTCAGGACGCAAAGACATCAAACTGTTCCTAGGCGGTGCCGGATCCAAAGACATTGTCAAGATGATCATAGATGGTGATCCACTGGTAAGAGCCGATGTTACCTACCCACCTTCTATGATTGCCACCGGCATCAGCTGTGCGGTCATGGGACTTAGGGGTGAAAAGCTCAACGGCTTCTACCAAAACCAGATCCCATCAAAAATCATTCTGGCCGCAGAGCTGATCACTGCTGAAAACGCAGAAGACTACTACGTACCGGAATCCATCTTCTAGGATTGAGTTATGGCCCATAGCCGTTAGAGGGTTACCGATCGGGTAACCCTCTACTTCATTCATCCAGTCAGTTCGCAAGGCATGAAGTCACTTCACTGCAGCACCTGACAACATTTCTTGTACTTTTTCCCACTACCACAGGGGCATGGTTCGTTCCGACCAACATGTCGCCACAACGCGTCGACCCGGGCGGCTGCTGCCTCCCGCATCAGCTCAGGTGGTTCTTGCTGGTGGAACAAGGCAGCCAACTCCTCCATAAATGGGGCAACATATGTGAAGAACTGCTTATATCCGGCACAGAGATAATTGAGACCACCCTGCCCTTGGGGAGTCAACAAGAAACGATCCTTGGGACAGCCTCCGTTGCATATGAACCGCACTGTACACCGGCGACAATAGCTGGGCAATCCATCCCGCTTATTTGCTCCAAAATTCTGCTGCTGTGTTGATTCGACCAGCTCATCCAAGGGGTGTTCCCACAAATTCCCGAGCCTGAATTCGGGAAATACGAAATGATCACAAGCATATACATCGCCATTGTGCTCCAGGATCAGTCCTCGTCCACAAGTCTCTGCCAAAACACAAAGACGCGCACCATAGCCAGCCCACACCGATACACATTCTTCAAACAGCTGGATGAAAATCCGGCCTAGATCATAGGTTGCCCACTGATTGAAAACGGCTGTAAGAAAGCGGCCATAATCCAGAGCCGGCACTGATCTGGTCGTTACCTCACCATTGCCCAAGTGCTCGACTAGGGGGATGAACTGAATATGCTGCACACCTTGCTCCCGGAAAAAATCATATGCCTCCAGGGGATGCTGAGCATTCACATCATTTACGACACACAGGATATTATATTCCACCCCGCTATCCTGCAATAGATGTAAGCCCCGCAAGACTGCGGTGGAGGTAGGTCCGCCCTGCTTGGTGTGCCGATAGGCATCATGCAATTCGGGTGGTCCATCGAGGCTAAGCCCTACTAAGAAACCATTCTCCCGAAGAAACCGGCACCACTCTTCGGTAAGCAAGGTCCCATTTGTTTGAAGCGCGTTCTCCACCCGCCACCCCGGGGGCAGGTAATGTTTCTGTAATTCAACCACCTTGCGAAAGAACTCCAAACCCATTAAGGTAGGTTCGCCGCCTTGCCAAGCAAAGGGCACCACAGGACCAGGCTGATACTGAAAGTATTGACGAATGAATTCTTCTAATGTGGCCTCATCCATTCGAAATGCCTGAGATTCTGGATAGAGACTGGATTTATCAAGGTAGAAACAGTACTGACAGGCCAGGTTGCATGCGGGTCCTGCCGGTTTAACCATCACGTGGAAGGGTATAGTGCTACGAACCATTATCTCACCTCATAGTCAGCTCCCACTAACTAAGCATATATACGACTAGAAAAGCCACGATCACGGTAACTACGAGATTGTTCAATCTCCATGCAGTCAACACCGCTGCAATGCCACCAACTATCCCCACCCAGGGCCTACTCGGATCTACTGTCAGAATCCCGGGAAAGATCAGGGCCCCCAAGGCAGTATAGGGTACCAGCTTCAACCACCGCTCCATCCAAATCGGCAATGGCCGCTGATTGGGGAGAAAAAGGGGAAGCACTCTAGGTAGATAGGTTACCAATACCATGCCTAAGAGGATCGAGCAGAACGTCTTGGCTGTCACAGTTCATCTACTCCTTCACCCCAAAGCCCAACTCCAAGCCCAGCCACTACGGTTGTTGCCAAAATCATAGCCCAACCAAAGGACAGATAACGGCATAGAAGCCAACAGAAGCCTCCACTAGCCAGAGCAACTGCTCCCACCGCCAAGGAACGGGTCACCGCAGGGATAAGCAGAGCTATGAACATGGCATATAGGACTATCCCCATACCAGCGGTGAATTCCACTGGCAGAACATCGGCAAACAGGGCCCCAGCATAGGTACCTGCGATCCAGCCGGCATAAGCCACAGTGTTCACACCCAGAACAAAGCCGGTAGGAAGAATCCCTTTTTCTGACATCGTCGGGATATCGGTGACACGATCAGCGGCAGTTTGAGGCCTCGCCAGGTAGTTCATAATAAAGGTTTCATCGGTAACCCCAAAACCAACACAGAGCGCCTGCAGCCAACTGAGGGATAGACGCCTTGACAAGCTAGCCGACATGACAAAATACCGTAGATTGACTACCAAGTTGCCCATAATGATCGCCATCGGTGCCGCTCCCCCAGCAATCAGATTAACGGCCATAAACTGTCCTGCGCCGGAGAATACCAGTACAGACATGAGCATAGCCTGTCTCGCCGACAAGCCTGCTGCAAGAGCGATCACACCAAAGGCTAGAGAGCTAGGAAAATACCCCAGAGCAATGGGAAAACCCTTCCGCAAACCTTGAATAAAGTACCCGATTGATTGTCGCTCTTCCGTGCCTAACTGATCAGATGTCCTCGTTAGTGTATTTCCATATAGCATAGTATCGGGTCCCATAGCTCATACCCTATGCCCTCTTAATACGGCAATGCAGGCAGAATACCTGCCTGCACCTTCTTGCCACACCATCATTCTAGCTGTCTAGCCACCCCTGCACTTGGGCGATGATCTCACCTTGGTACTGCTCCACCCCTCCCGCATCACACAGAGTAGTCAATTCGGGATCCAGGGGCAAAGCACCCAGGAATGGAATACCACTATCTTCGGCCACGGAGGCTCCCCTACCCGGCCCAAATAGTTCCCATCTTTCTTTACAGTGGGGACAGATCGCATAACTCATGTTTTCAACCAGACCAATGATGGGAACTTGCATCTTCTCGGCCATCTTGATCGCCTTCCGAACAACCATATTGGCCAGCTCCTGGGGTGAGGTCACGATAATCATCCCATCCAGAGGCAAGATCTGCATAACCGTTAAGGGAGAATCACCGGTGCCAGGTGGCAGATCGACCAACAGATAATCCAGATCTCCCCAGATCACATCGGTCCAAAACTGCTTCACGGCACCGCCAATCAAAGGCCCCCGCCAAATAACAGGATCATCTTCTTGCTCAAGCAGCAGATTCAAAGACATGATCTCTATTCCTGTCTGACTCCGAGGGGGGAACATCCCCACCTCGGCTACTTCAGGCCGATGATGAACTCCAAACAGCCGCGGAATGCTGGGACCGGTAATATCTGCATCCAGAACTCCTACTTGAAAACCTCTACGGCGAAGGGCCGTAGCCAGTAACGCCGTAACCGATGACTTACCCACCCCTCCTTTTCCGCTCATTACTGCAACTACATGCTCAATCTTGCTCAGCTCATGGGGTGATACCTTACTAATAGCATGAGACTTATCGGTGGCATGGCCACTTTGGCTTTCCATGAAAAAACCTCCCTATCGATCGACAAAATCGGCTGCCTGCTCCTTGTCCCAATATACTCCCTTTATGGGCATACGTCAATAACTACGCCTCATGCACCTAGCCTTGACCCAAAGTGCTTCAGGCCAAATATCCCTCTTTGCAGCCCGTTTACTCCTTATTTCCAGACTCAGTCCATCTGACCTGGCAGGGAAAAGCTCAACAGCCACGAATAAAGATACACTTAGCCACTTTTAGATGCAGGGAGGTGCTTATATGAGTAGATATATAGCACGCCGTTTGCTCGCCATGATTCCATTATTGTTGGGCATTTCCTTCATAGTTTTCTCATTGCTGAACATCCTGCCTGGTGACCCGGTCAGCATCATGCTCAGCTCTAATCCGCACATAACCCCGGATGCAGAGACAATTGCCCAACTGCGAGCCCAATATGGACTAGACAAACCCTTGATGACCCAATATCTGATCTTTCTGGGAAATCTACTCAAGGGAGATCTAGGCACCTCTATGTATACCCAACAGCCGGTCTTGACGGCTATTGGGGATCGGATGCCGGCGACATTCCAACTGGCATTAGCGGCCTTGGTGATAAGCGTCGTGATCGCCATACCTGTAGGGGTTATTTCGGCTGTACGGCAGTATTCATGGATCGATCATCTCTGTTTGATAGGTGCCCTTATTGGAGTATCTATGCCCAGTTTTTGGCTGGGGTTGCTGCTGATGCTGGGCTTCTCCCTAAAGCTGCGTTGGCTGCCGCTCTCTGGAATGGGGTATCTGTACAATGGGTTGGGTGATGTTCTACGCCATCTAATCATGCCGGCTTTTACCTTGGGCTTTAGCATGGCAGCACTGCTAGCCAGAGTTACGCGCTCGAGTATGCTGGAAGTCTTGGGGCAGGATTACATCCGAACCGCCCAAGCCAAGGGATTACCGGAGAAGGCGGTCATCTACCGGCATGCACTGCGCAACGCATTTATACCCATCTTGACTGTGCTGGGTGTGCAGTTCGGCTATCTTTTGGGTGGTTCAGTCATAGTAGAGACCATTTTTAGCTGGCCGGGGATAGGGCGGTTAGCGGTAAACTCCATCCTAAACAGGGATCTTCCGGTTGTGCAAGGTACCGTTCTCGTCTTTACTCTTATTTTCATTTTGACCAACCTTGCAGTAGATATTCTGTATGCAGCGGTTGATCCCCGTATCCAGTACGACTAGCCGGAGGTGCAGCAAGTGACGGAACAACAAATGGCAGAATCATATGAACTCAGCATATCCCCCAGTCACCGTGCCTGGCAGCAGTTTAGCCGTAACCGACTGGCTATGGTCGGCTTAGTAATTATCCTGGTACTATGGGGGGCTACCCTACTGGCCGACCATGTGGCCTTGCATGATCCCTATGAGATGGATCTAGAAAACCCCCTCTTGCCTGTTGGTAGCTATGGCCACTGGTTGGGAACAGACAATTTCGGTCGAGACGTCTTTAGCCGCATAGTGTGGGGCGGCAGAGCTTCGCTATCTGTGGGGATCGTTGTTGTAGGTATCTCAGCGACTATTGGGCTGATCTTGGGGGTGATCTCAGGCTACTATGGCGGTTGGGTTGATACCTTGGTTATGCGGATCACAGACTTGTTCTTTGCATTTCCCTTTTTTATTCTGGCCATAGGAGTTATCGCTGCCTTGGGACCTGGTCTTCGGAATGTGATGCTGGTACTGGGTCTTGTGACTTGGCCTGAATATGCCCGAATGGTCAGGGCCAAGACTCTGGCTTTACGGGAAGAGCCCTTTGTGGAAAGTGCCCGAGCCGCTGGGGCTAGTGACATGCGCATCATGTTTTACCATGTATTACCCAACTGTCTCGGACCAGTGATTGTCATGGCCACTCTGGGAATGGCCAACGCTATCCTAGCCGCGGCAGGTCTTAGTTTCTTGGGAATGGGTGTACAGCCCCCAGAGCCCGAATGGGGTTCCATGCTCAATGAAGCGAGAATGTATATGCGCACAGCCCCCCATCTCATCGTAGTGCCCGGTCTTGTGATCATGTTGGCTGTCCTCGGACTCAACTTTTTGGGTGATGGTTTAAGGGATGCACTCGATCCAAGGATGCCGACCGGCCGGTAGTAGCAGTAGTAGTATTCG
>JAAZLW010000194.1 GCA_012799135.1 Bacillota bacterium
CTTTCACGTTAATTGTCCTGTTTTCGAAATCTAGACTAGAAGGAGGAAGTCAAATGAAGTTTAGAGGTCCTGTCATTAGTGCCATAACTGTGATATTACTTCTGGGCCTTGTAACAGGTGGAGCCTTTGCCGCCAAAACTTTCCGGGTATCATGTGACTGGAACGAGAACGAACCGGCCTATGAATGGCTAGAGTTCGCCGCCAAAAAGTTCGAAGAGCTACATCCCGGTGTGAAAGTGGTAATCGAATCAGAACACCGGACCTTCGGACAGACTCTTAAGCAGCGGATTCTTGCTGGAGATATTCCCGACGTCATGGATTCATGGGGGTTCTCCCAAGATACGCCATCGCTGCTCGAGTCCATCGAGGCTGAGGCCCTTTTTGATTTGACCGCAGCTATGGAGGGGCCTTCGTTTGATGGGGAGGACAAGTGGAAGGATACCTTTGTTCCGGCACTGGTCGACGCACTCACACTAGAGGGCAAGACTTGGGGTATGCCATTCCAGTATTACACAAATGTATTTCACTATAATAAGGCGATCTTCGCAGATGGAGGATTGGAGCCACCCGCCACTTGGGACGAATTCCGTATCGTTCTGCAAAAGATCAAGGCAATGGGCATAGCCCCGATAGGCAAAGACGCTGTCTACTCTCGAACAGAGTACAAACCGGTAGAGCAGCGGGTTGTTGGTGCTGATGCCCAACTTGCTGCATTAAAAGAACCGGCTCTTCTAAAAACAAATCCAGATTTTCTCCAGGCACTACAAATGTACAAAGAAGTGTTTATGGATAACTACCAGGAAGGATACTCAGGCAGCCAGTTCCCGGCAGCACAGATGCTGTTTGCTCAAGGCAAAGTTGCCATGATGTATATGGGCACCTGGCTCAATAGTGAAATCAAGGGCAATACACCTCCTGGTTTCTCTATGGATGTTTTCGGCTTCCCTGCCATTCCCGGAGGCAAAGGCATTCAGAACCTAATGGTGATCAACAACACTCCTAGCATCCTTGTCCCAGCCGGAGCTGCCAATAAGGATCTGGCTGTCGAATGGCTGAGGTTCATCAGCTCCAAGGATATGGTGAAATCCTTTGTTGAGCAAACCATGATGTTAAATGGAATGCGGTATGCTGATCCACCCGCATGGGCAGCAAATGTCAATAAGATCTTAGCACAAGCGTACCTAACCCGTGACGAGTGGTTCTGGGATGAGGAAGCTGTCACAATTAATGCTAATCTAGAGAAACACATGCAGGAAGATACAACTCTTTGGAACAAGTTCTTCGCAGGCGAGATCACTGCTGAGAGTTACCTAGATCAGCTAGTCAAACTGCGAGAAAAAGCATGGGAGCAGTTTAAGAAGTACGGAAGATAGAGAGCTAAAAGGTGTGGGGCCGGCTTAATGCGGCCGGCCCTGTTGTACTCGAAGAGGTGAATCTCTTGACAGTCAAAACCCAACGGATCGTGCTTATTATTAGCTTTCTGTTTATACCATTGGCACTTCACACGGTATTTTTCGCGTATCCACTTCTAAGCTCATTTAGGGTCGTCTTATATAAGTGGAGTGGCCTTTCGTGGAAAATGACCTATGTGGGACTGAACAATTTCCGACAGCTTTTTGAAGACCCTGTATTTCCCTTAGTGCTTAAGCACAATCTCACCCTCTTATTCGTGGCTGGCCCCATCGTATATCTCCTAGCACTTTTCGTCCTCTTTTTGCTTAATCTACCTTGGGTGAACATAAGGGTAAGAAGGATATTCATATCTATCTTCTATTTCCCGGCGATTATTTCTGAGGTCGCTGTAGCGCTTATTTGGGTCTTCATCTATAATCCCCAGTTTGGTTTGCTGAATGGTATCTTGCGTACCCTGGGATTGGGAGCCTATCAACGCCCATGGTTAGGCGACTCCCGATTAGCCTTCC
>JAAZLW010000195.1 GCA_012799135.1 Bacillota bacterium
GAGAAGAGTCGATATCCGGCCTTTCCTTCGGCCGGATGAAAGCATTTGGGGCAACTACATCACCTCATATCTAGTAGACCGACGAGCCAGGTACACCATTAATCGAGCAGCAGATGACTCCCTCCGCGTACTCCTCTGTAATCGAAAAAGAACCGAGATCAATCCGCAATTGCCATTGACGTTCCAGAGGTATCCCCAGCCAGTGACATAGAAGGACTCGGATGGGACCCCCATGAGTAACCACTGCTATAGGGATAGGACAAGACCCGTGTGAAGAAATCTTCTGGGCTTGGCCTTTGATGGCATATAGGGCCTTAAGCAGACGCTTGCAGAGGACATCCAAGGTTTCACCGGCTGGAGGAGCACTATACATCGGCTCCTCTATCCAGCGGGCTAACGCCTCAGGATACTGTTGAGCGACCTCCTCATAGGTCTTTCCATCAAATACACCGAAGTTAAGCTCCCTCAATCCTGGAAGTCTGTGGACTACAGCCTGGCGTTGCCTCGCCAGGGCTTCGGCTAGATGTGTACAACGGTAGGAATCACTGGTATAAATGGCTGCTAGGTTTGTGTCCGCCAAAGCCTCTACCAGTGCTTCATGGTGCCGGAGGCCTGTTTCGGTCAGCCGCGCATCCTCCCAACCACAGTAGCAACCGGCTCGGGAGTAGTCTGTCTCACCATGGCGAAGCAGATAATACCGGATGGGCGTCTTCACTTTTTTGCACTTCCCCTTGACTAAGATAGGATAGAGCCTTGACTTAGCTCCCCCTCCTTGTTCCCCGAACTAGCTTCGAACTCACCAGCATATACCTCCACCGATGATACCATAAGTGCCCAAATACTCAATCATGGGAAATTCACGGCTGATAGCTTCAGCAACCTTTGCGATGGTACTCCTACAGATAGGTGGGAAAACTAGCCCTGCCACCGTACCGCTGTGGGCGATGGTTACACCCAGAGCACCTCGCTCCCGCGCGTATCTGGCAACATCACTCAAGTGCGGTTTGTATAAGATCGACTGATGGAGCAGGGCACTGAGAGTAGCCCCTTGGGCAAACACATGACCATCACCCAATCTCACCCCATCCCGGAGGAGCTCCAGCGCCTGCACCGCTAAAGGACTTTGCTGCTTCAGCAGAGCCAGCCATGGCGAATCGCTACTGTACCAATCATCGGACTTGATCTGACCCCCCCAATCAAAGACCATGACCTGTAAAGGTGGTGGTTTTCCTATTGTGTTGTGGACACTTCCTTCTACATGGTCAAAGATAGTGAGTTGAGGAAAAAGAGTACTATCAGTAGGTTCAATCCCCACCGCCAGTTGAGTGATTTCCACGGGATCCGGAACCCGGCCTAAGGCCAGCGCGGTGGCAGCCAGGGCCGCTCCAATATCGGCAGTGCTGCTAGCCATGCCCTTTCCTTGGGGAATGGATGATTCAATCTCCAAAATCGCCTCCCATACATCTTTTTGCCAAGCCTTGAGGGCGGCATCAACCGCTTGCCGAGCTTTAGGCCAAGCGTCTTCTGATTCTACGGGCTTGGTGCAAGTGCCCTTAGGATAAAGACACACCTTAGCCCTACTATACAGGTTGATCGGGCAACTCACCAGAAAGGCCTGATCACCGATCACCCCTTCCACCAATTCGCCGCAGGCCGCCGGCGCAAAGGCCGTTCCCATCCGTGGCAATTCACCTTTCCGGTAGATCATACCCGCCCTCCGCCAATAAATAGACCGATCAGTTCACCAGCGATGATCATGGCCCCCAGTATATCACCGGTGACCCCACCGAGACGTTTCTCCGCAACTTTCCCCAAGCTCATTGTCACTATGCCATTGAGTACCAGGAGAGGAACAGTCTTCCAGCCTACAACCAGGACACTGACCAGTATAGCAATGCCAGTGGACATGATTACTTCCTTGAGAGAAATCTCAGCGATAAAAGCCTGTGCTGTACCTCCTGTTTTCCTAGCATAAGGAAACAGGAATACACCGATCACGGCATTCCATCTACTCCAGGCCAGACTCGCCACCAACCAGGCATTGGCCGTAAATCTCGGCAAAGTCAGCAAATGAACAAGCAATATATACTCTGCCAGCATTCCAAGGCAGCCCCAAATGACCGCCTGGGCCCCGACACGGCTGTCTTTCATGATCTCCAGAGCACGTTGACCATGCTGCCCCGAGAGTAACCCATCAGCTGTGTCCATCCAACCATCCCAGTGTAAGCTGCCGGTAAGCAGAACCAGAATGCCGATCAGCAAAATCGCCACTAATCCGGGGGGAAAAGCCATGGCTGCCAGCCAATTGACACCGGCCAGGATCAATCCTAGCAAAACCCCAACCAAAGGGAAATATGCCATAGATTGAGCTAGCTGTCTGTCTGTGATCGCCGCTTGGCCTCTACTCGCTATCGGTAGTCGTGTAAGAAACTGCAAAGCTAACACAAATCCCATAGCTAGAATTCGATCCCCTTTCGCACACGTATACCTTGCTCATAAGGATGTTTTACCGCCACCATATCAGTTACTAGATCGGCGATCTCGATCAAATCCCTTGGCATGCCTCGTCCGGTTAGGATCACCTCTAGCTGTCTCGGACGTCGATTCAGCATTTCTAGCACTTGCTCAACTCCGATCAGCCCTACTCGAATTGCATGGCTAATCTCATCCAGGATAACGATATCATATTCACCACTATCTACACTTCTAGCGATCTCTGCCCATCCAGCCTGGGCCATCTCTAATTCCTCCGGGCTAGGCTCTCGCCCTGCGATGAACTTGCCTAGGCCAAACTGACGGATAGTAAGATCGGGAGCTAATCGCTTGGCGGCCAGAAGCTCTCCAGTCTCTTGGCCCTTGATAAACTGAGCCATATAGACCGTAAGGCCTTGGCCTACTGCCCGTAGTGCCTGTCCCAAGGCTGCTGTTGTCTTACCTTTGCCATCACCTGTATATACCTGCACAAGCCCTAAGTCCAGGTGCCCATCTGCCACAGTCACGTATCCTTCCTCCCCAATCACTGACCTTTTGTATGAATCCCAATGCATGAATCCATATTGAGCAGCCGACAAAGCCAGCACATGAAAGGCGAGCTTGGCTATATGAGAACCGAGACCCCCCATATGATAAAGACCATCAGGAATCCACTTGTGAGCATTAACCACATAGCTTGGCGAATATGGCTTGGGACCAGGTCTAGATGGGGATCTCCCAAATAAGGCCTTCTCGATACTGACCCCTGGTAGCGGCTTTCTCCCCCCAACTGGATTCGTAGCGCACCAGCCACCGCTGCTTCCGATATGCCCGAGTTGGGGCTAGGATGTTTGCGGCCATCCCGCCATAGGATCCGCCAGCTATGCTTGGCATCCAGACACCAGAGCGTGGCACCGGCGGTGATAAGTAATCCCGTCAATCGAGCAGGAACATAGTTGGCAATGTCATCTAATCGCGCCGCTGCCCAGCCAAAATCGACATAGCGCTCATTTCTATAGCCAACCATAGAATCCAAGGTGTTGATCATCCGATAAGCTAAGGCCAGGGGGGCCCCGCCCAAGATGGCATAAAAGAGGGGTGCGATGACTGCATCCACCGTATTTTCAGCCACGGATTCAACAGCAGCCCGGATAACGTCGGCTTGATCTAAGGTGTTAACATCACGTCCGACAATTCTCCCCACTGCCTTTCGAGCTTCGAGTAGGTTGTCCACCTTCAGCAACTGCTCGATCCGGGAAGCTTCAGACCAAAGACCTTTGGCCGCTATGGTAGTGGAGATCAACCATATGGAAAGCAGCATTCCTAATGCCTCATGGATATGGGTAGCGTTCAGCACCAGGGCATGACCTGTACTGTAGGTAATGGTTAGCATCCCTACAACCAGTAGCATCCCGGCTAGCTTTTGTCTGGTCGGACCCTGATTGCCGTCCCATAGACGTTTTTCGCCCCAGCTAATCAGACGTCCCATAAGCACTACCGGATGAGTTAAGAAACCAGGGTCTCCAACGAGAAGGTCCACAATAAACGCAGCAACCACTTGCATAGACCGACCCCAGATCAGCATGCCCCCACCTCCGACGCAAAAGCCTGGGTCACTTGCCTGGCCTTGCTTCTCCCCCCGAGACTCCCCCAGGGCTCCTATGGTATTGTGTTCTTGGGGCGGATAGACCGATGATCTCGTATAGGAGATCCATAGAGATAGATTCCCTTACAGTTTGGGCCAGTCTATTGTAGGCATCCTGGGAAGGTTGCCCTCCAGAACCCATCTGCTGTCCACCGGTTGGCAACTCAGCTTCTCCAGGAGGGTATAGATGATCCATGTAGGGGATAACCCCTAACACCGGTCGCAAGATCTTTTCTTCCAACATAGATAACCCCGGTTCTAAAGCGACCAGACTGCCTCGGAACTTGTTAATCAACACCGCCTTGACTCGGTCCCTATCCTCTTCACCGAGCAGCAACATGGTACCGGTGAGGTAAGCAAAGACTCCACCTCGATCAATATCTCCGACTAGAATTACCGGAGCATCTGCTAAGGCTGCAGCACCCATGTTGACCAAATCATGGTCCCTTAGATTGATCTCAGCCGGACTACCCCCACCCTCGAGGATGATAATGTCGAACTGCTGCTTTAGGTGGTCTAGGGCCTTAGCCACAATCGCCCTGCCTTTGGTCTTCTTGAAGTGAAAATACTCCTTCACCGTCATATCGCCTATGGATTCACCTAGAACAATCACTTCCGCCACTGTATCTGTGATCGGTTTCTGAAATATGGGGTTCATGTATGGCGAAGGAGAAAGACCTACGACCTGAGCCTGTACAGCCTGTACTGCACTGATCTCCTTCCCTTCCGCTGTGAAAAAGGAC
>JAAZLW010000196.1 GCA_012799135.1 Bacillota bacterium
AAATATTATCGGCTTTTCCTTTAGGAGAAGCGGACCTGAGGTCCCTTAGGCAACCTCCCTTCTTTGACTTTTCTAACCAAATTGTCAGATCATTCCCCCTACTTATCCTTCGCTGCTGTTTTGCCAATTCCTCTTTTTTGGTCCCTGTCGTATATGTTTTTCTGAGTTCTCTGTTGCTTCACCACTATTTGGTTAATTTGCCTTGGTTAGAAAGAGATGTTACGTGCGTTTTAGAGTTTGTTTGGGGAAAACGCTTCTTACTTCCGAAGCACCAACGGAGGAGGGTCTGAAGTCAAGGAGCAATTAGTCCTGTGGCAATTGGGATAAGTCATTGATCCATTTTCTGCTAACCAGGCGTTTGACACCTAATATGCCCTTATAGAGCTGCTCGGAGAAAATCACCATGGGGTATACAAACCCTATGGAGCACTGCATAGCCAAGCCCAGTACATAGCCTAATGGCACTCCAACACACCATACTGCCGTAGCATCGATGAACAGGCTAAAGCGGGTATCACCTCCGCCTCGAAGGACACCCACAATGTTGATCCAGTTAAAGGTCCTCACCGGCATCACCAAGGCGGCAGCGATCAGTACCGATCGGGCATTGACCCGAACCATATCGGATACTCGAAATAACGAGATGATGTTTCCCGAAAAGCCGACGACAACTAGCCCAGCGAGCAAGGCAGTAACCGGTCCCACTACTGCTAGCCTTTTGGCGTAGCTTACGGCTTGCTCTTCATCGCCGGCCCCAATGGCATTCCCTACCATAAACGCACAGGCATGGCTCATGCCTATGAAAAACACCATAGCCATCCGCTCTACCGTAGCCGCGATATTCACTGCAGCCACCACACCCGTACCCATGCGCGCGAAAATCACTGAATAGGTTGTAACCCCTAAAGCCCATAGGCCCTCATTAAGAATGACCGGTACAGTGGTCTTGAAAAATGTCTTGACAAAGCCAGGGGAAATATTGAATACATCTGTCAACCTGACTGCAGCGGGAAGATCATACTTATAGACTACTAATAGTATCAAACAGAGTTCGAGTCCTCGGGCTATTACTGTAGCCAAGGCCGCCCCCTCTACGCCCATGGCAGGAAGACCTAGCTTGCCGAAAATGAGCAGGTAATTGAAAACTGCATTGGTCAACACCGCAATAGCGCTTATTCCCATAGGGATCTTTGGCTGAGCGGTATTGCGCAGGGCGAAGGAGTAGGCATAGGTGACTGCCGTCATCACGTAGCTCAGTCCCACAATACCAAGATAGCTACTCCCTAGCTTCACTACCATCAAATCCTTGGTGAATACCCCCAGGGCCAGCTCTGGAAGTGCCAGAGCTATGAAAGTGAAAATACCCGCCAACCCGAAGCCACACAGCAGGCTAAGGCCCACGACCCGGCGGATATTCTTGATATCTCCCTTGCCCCAAAACTGGGCCACAAAAATGCCTGTGCCGCTGCAAATACCAAACAAGAAGAGATTCAGCAAGAAGAATATCTCGTTGGCTAAGCCCACGGCCGCTATCTCATTTTCCCCTAATTGTCCAATCATCAGGGTATCGATCATGTTTAGGGAAGCAGAAATCAGGTTCTGCAGAGCTATTGGGATAGTAATCTTCAGAAGTGTCGTGTAAAAGGCCTTATCCTGCTTCGCAAACGGCGTCACGGCGGCGTCTCCTTCTTCATCCGATGCTATATCTTATATGGGGGCGAGTATTCACCATTGTGGTCTCCCCCCGGATACTACTCTATGCCAGACTGCTTGTCAAGGTATAGTGCTCGCTATGTCCGACATTATTCAAAATAGCCCCTAATAGCCCCAAGTAAGGCCTTAGCCGCAAGCTCAGGACCGGCTACCTCAAATCCCTTGATCCCCAACTGTGTCCGCAGCTGACCCACTTTCACACCCTGGCTCATCATAGTCTCCAGATACTGCCTGGCCAACTGATGATTTTGCTCTCGTTTTTGCGGTGCTCCAAAGGGATTGGCGAAATACGTATAGACCAGGCCCTCTTCACTGGTGGTGCCTTTGGATATCCGGGCACCTTGACTGCAGACCTCCAGGGCCTCATCAGCATCCCCAAACAACTGCAGATAGGGCTCTTTTCTGGTCACCCGCTCGTAGTTGTTAGCGTAAAAGAACATATCTACCGGCCAGCCAGCCACAACCTTGCCATAGGAGGTGATTGGAATGACTATGCGGGCATTG
>JAAZLW010000197.1 GCA_012799135.1 Bacillota bacterium
GTGAATGCAGGGATGGCAAAGGATCTGTTATATAGCGAACAGGCCCGTCGTAAGTTGGAGAAGGGTGTCAACACCTTAGCCGACGCTGTAAAGATAACCCTTGGCCCCAAGGGACGCAACGTAGTACTGGAGAAGAAATACGGTTCTCCCACGATCACCAATGATGGTGTTACGATTGCCCGGGAAATCGAATTGGAAGATCCCTTTGAAAATATGGGTGCCCAGCTAGTCAAAGAAGTCGCCACCAAGACCAACGATGTGGCCGGTGATGGGACTACAACTGCCACGGTCTTGGCCCAGGCCATGATTCGGGAAGGTCTAAAGAACGTAGCTGCCGGGGCTAACCCCATGGAGCTCAGAAGGGGAATAGATAAAGCTGTCGATGCAGCAGTAGACTACATCAAGGGAATGGCCAAGCCTGTAGAAACAAGAAGTGCAATTGCTCAGGTAGCTGCTATTTCCGCTGATGATCTGGAAATTGGTGAGCTGATTGCCGAGTCTATGGAAAAGGTCGGCAAAGATGGCGTTATCACCGTGGAAGAGTCCCAGACGTTCGGTACTGACTTGGAAGTCGTGGAAGGCATGCAGTTTGATCGAGGCTATATCTCTCCTTATATGGTCACTGATGCGGAGCGGATGGAGGCCGTATTGGAGGACCCCTATATCTTGATTACTGATCGCAAGATCGGCTCTATCCAGGATCTGTTGCCTGTACTGGAGAAAATGATTCAGGTAGGCAGACCCCTCTTGATCATTGCTGAGGATGTAGAGGGCGAAGCTCTCGCTACATTAGTTGTCAATAAACTACGGGGTACCTTGAATGTCGCTGCTGTCAAAGCTCCCGGCTTCGGTGACAGACGTAAGGCAATGTTGGACGATATCGCTGTTGTTACCGGTGGCCAGGTTATCAGTGAAGAACTAGGCCTCAAACTGGAGAACACCACTGTAGATCAGTTAGGTTCAGCTCGCCAGGTGATTATTGCTAAGGAAGAGACCACCATCGTAGATGGCAAGGGAAGCCAGGATGCCATTAAGTCACGGATTAACCAGATCAGGGTGCAGATCGATGAGACTGACTCTGACTATGACCGTGAGAAGTTGCAGGAGCGGCTGGCCAAGCTAGCTGGTGGTGTGGCAGTGATCAAGGTCGGTGCTGCGACAGAGACCGAGCTGAAGGAAGTTAAGCACCGCATCGAAGATGCGCTCTCAGCGACTAGAGCGGCAGTCGAAGAAGGTATCGTCGCCGGTGGCGGTGTCACCTTACTCAATGCCGTCAATTCGCTGGATAACCTAGGGCTGTCCGGCGATGCCCGTACCGGAGCCGATATCGTTCGCCGAGCCTTGGCTGAACCACTGCGGCTGATTGCAGGCAACGCAGGCCTGGAAGGCGCCGTGGTCGTGGAGAAGACTAAGACACTCAAGTCCGGTGTGGGACTCAATGCAGTCACCGGTGAGTATGTAGATATGCTGGAGGCAGGTATCGTCGATCCTGCTAAGGTGACTAGAAGTGCACTGCAGAATGCTGCGAGTATCGCCGGTATGCTGCTTACCACTGAGACACTCATCGCTGATGCTCCGGAAACAGAGGAGCCAATGCCTGCCGGTGGCCCAGGAATGGGTGGCGGCATGCCAGGGATGATGTAATCTAGACAAATGAAGGGCCTCCCCTATGGGGGCCCTTTTTGGCTTCAGTAGTATTGCCGGTATCTTCTGGGTAATGTGATCAAGCGAGGGCCAGTTGTTAACTGGCCTTTTTGCATTGACCGAGGCTATCATACCCAGCGCAGGGTTTTGGACCCAGATGGGGAACTCTAGTTAAGCAGAAAGTGTTCTATGGATAGTAGATACCTTGCGGATGGGTGGGTTTGGGCTTGGGGATTGAAAAGGGAAAGGCTCATACACTATTCATGGATCCAGGATCTGAGGTAGAATCCTGGATAGCAGGCAGGATTTACTGTTCGAAGCGGCGTAGACCAATAGAATAACCATCAGCGGTGCTGAATGAGGAGGCAGGAGCGATGCAAGAAGACATAGCTCGTATTTTGCTAACAGAAGCAGAGATCAAACAGAGAGTGGCTGAGTTGGGGGCTCAGATTTCCCGGGACTATGCAGGCAAGGACTTAGTCACGATCTGTATTCTGAAGGGCGCTATACACTTTATGGCAGATTTGACCAGGGAGATTACGATCCCCCTTGCCATAGATTTCATGGCTATTTCCAGCTATGGAGCCGGTACCAAGACATCGGGCGAAGTGAGAATCATCCAGGACCTGGATGCAGCCATCGCTGAAAGGCACGTCTTGATTGTTGAGGATATTGTCGATAGTGGTCTTACCCTCAAGTATCTGGTAGACAACCTCGGCTCCCGGCGACCGGCTAGCTTGAAGATCGTTACCCTACTGGATAAGCCGGCTCGCCGAGTAGTTTCCATTACCCCCGACTACAATGGGTTTGAGATCCCAGATGAATTTGTGGTAGGCTATGGTTTAGACTATGATGAGAAATACAGGAACCTGCCCTTCATCGGTGTGTTGAAGCCCGAGATCTACCGAAAGTAGGATCTGGGTATAGAGAAATGGAGTGATGGACAGGTGGAACGTGATAGCCTAACCAGAGAGAAAGTCCTTGTGCTCGATTTGGGAGGTCATGGGAGTCACCTGATCGCCAGGCAGGTTAGGCAATTGCAGGTATATTGCGAAATCTTGCCATTTATGACTTCACTGGAGAGAGTGCTGGAGGCGAAGCCTAGAGGCGTGATCCTGGCAGGAAGCCCAGCGGAGCGAGCTACTAGCAAGCAGGCTACCGGCTATGTGGAGGCGTTATTGGATGCCGGTATTCCCATCTTAGCTATGGGCTCTGGCCTACAGCGGCTTGTCCGGGAGCTAGGTGGCACCAATGAGATAGTAAGAGCTGATCAAGGGCTAACCATCTATGGTACGAGGTTCGAAGCGAAGACAATCGATCAGCCTGAGGCTGAGGCAGCATTGCAGAGCTTTACAGGCCAGGTCTGTGGATGTCAACCAACTTGGACGATGGATTCCTTTATCGAGATGAGTATTCAGGATATCCGGGCCGAGGTAGGCGGTGAACCAGTAGTCTGCGGTTTATCCGGTGGGGTAGATTCAACAGTGGCCGCGGCCCTTGTACACCGAGCGGTTGGGAACCAGCTGACTTCGATCTTTGTGGATCATGGTTTTATGCGTAAACATGAAGTAGAGGAAGTCACAGGTATTTTTCGAGAGCGGTTCGGTGATAACTTCATAGCTGTGGATGCTCATGAGCGCTTCTGGGCGCGGGTCAAGGGAGTAACCGATCCTGAAATGAAACGCAAGCGCATTGGTGCCGAGTTCATCAGGGTATTTGAAGAAGAAGCCGCCAAGCTTGGCCGGATCGAGTACCTAATACAAGGGACCCTCTATCCTGATGTAGTGGAGAGTGGGGCGGGTGAGGCAGGTTTGGTCAAATCCCATCATAATGTCGGTGGCTTACCGGAGGACATGTCACTAAAGCTGTTGGAGCCTTTGCGCTGGTTATTCAAGGATGAAGTTCGAGAAGTAGCCCAAAAGCTAGGTCTTCCCGATGAGCTAGTTTGGCGCCAACCTTTTCCCGGACCCGGTCTAGCGGTAAGGATTATTGGGGAGATCACCCCCGAGAAGATCGAGATTCTGCAGGAAGCAGATCATATCTTGAGGGAAGAGATCAAAAAAGCCGGTCTGGAGCGGGAGATTTGGCAGTATTTTGCAGTGCTGACTGATACCAAGACCGTGGGGGTGCACGAACAGCAGCGTACATACGGTTATATGGTCGGAATTAGGGCGGTAGATAGTATCGATGGCATGACCGCCAGTTGGGTACCCCTGCCCTATCCAGTGCTGGAGAGCATCTCCCATCGGATTATGCAAGAGGTAAAGGTGGTCAATCGAGTGGTCTATGATATTAGTTCCAAGCCACCTTCCACCATTGAATGGGAGTAAGCCTGCAATGAAGGGAGGGAGATTTGTGGCCTATACAATGATGCAAACACCTCGGGGGACAAAGGATTTCCTACCCCGGGATGCCGAGCGAAAGCGGTGGGTGGAAGGAGTAATACTGGATCTGTTTCGGCGGTGGGGCTATCGGGAAATTATCACACCGACCATGGAATTCTGTGATGCGGTCAGTGTTGGTGACGAAACTGGTTTGGCCCGCAATCTTTACCGGTTCTTTGAACGAGAAGGTGATCTATTGGCTTTGCGGCCCGATGTGACTACACCTGTGGCCAGAGTGGTAGCTACTCGCCTGCGGGACAAACCCAAGCCCATTCGGCTTTGCTATCGGGCCAATGTTTTTCGTTATGCCGAACCCCAGGCAGGGCGGCGTAGGGAGTTCTACCAAGCCGGTGTAGAGCTGGTGGGAAGCAATACCTACCTAGCTGACGCCGAAGTGGTGGCCCTTACTGTAGAAGCTTTGCGGGCAGTGGGATTAAAAGATTTTCGGGTAGATATTGGGCAAGTTGACTACTATCATGGGATCCTGCAACATCCTGGGTTATCTCCGGAGGAAAGGCGGTCCCTGCGCCTGGCACTCCTGAAGAGAGATTATGTGGCTCTCGAGGAGTTGCTCACTGGTTGCAGCCTACCCAAAGAAGACCGGGAGCTCTTGCGCCAGTTGCCCGAACTGCGGGGTGGCCAAGGGATCTTACGGGAAGCGATGGATAGAGCCACAAATCCGATCTCTCGCAGTGCGATCAAGAACTTGACCGCGATTTATGAAATCCTAGAGGCATACGATTTGGCTGATTGGATCCAGGTCGATCTCGGGATGATCAAGGACATCGAGTACTATACCGGCATGGTCTTGGAAGCCTATACCGCTGATATGGGCTTTACCATCGGCACAGGTGGCCGCTATGATAACCTGATTGATCATTTTGGCTATAATTGCCCTGCTACTGGTTTTGCCTTGGGGATCGAACGGATTATGTTAGCCCTTTCCCGTCAGCAGGGATGGCTCCCCACAGCGAACCGCCGGGTATTGTGCCAGGAAGTAGCCAAGCGACCCGAACTGAGCTGGCAGATAGCCCGCCACCTGCGTGAACAAGGCTGCATAGTGGAGTTGGATGTGGGTGATCGCAGTGAGGCTGAAACCGAGGAATACGCCTTAGCCTCCGGTTTCACCTGGATAGTCTGTCCCCTTTCTTCCAAGCAGGTCCGAGTATGGAACCCAGAGGCGGGTTGGCGAAAGATGGTCTTAGCTGAGCTAGTGGCAGTGCTGGAGGGGGAGGGTCCAAGTGAATAAGGCAACTCCATTGACCATTGCTGTACCTAAAGGGCGGTTGCAGGGTGCAGTAATTAGCCTATGTGAAGAGGTCGGTATGGATTGCAGTGAGCTGAAGGATCCTTCTCGACGGCTGATCGTCCCTGTACCGGGGACGACATGGCGGTTCCTTTTAGCAAAGCCGGCAGATGTGCCGACTTATGTGGAGTACGGAGCAGCCGATCTGGGGGTAGTGGGTAAAGACATTTTGCTGGAGAGCCGCAAGGATGTGGCGGAGCTGTTGGATTTGGGTTTTGGCAAATGCCGTCTGATTGTAGCGGTACCAGAATCCTCCGGTATCCAAGATATTCAGGAACTGGATTTCAACTCTCGAGTCGCCACCAAGTTTCCCAGAATAACTACTGAGTTTTTCAACCGCCAGGGAATCCAGGCTGAGGTGGTGGAACTAAATGGTTCGGTGGAGCTCGGACCGATCGTGGGCTTGGCTGATGCCATAGTCGATATTACCGAAACTGGAACGACCTTGGAGGAAAATGGTCTCATACCCATCACCGATATTGCCCGGGTATCTACTAGGTTGATCGCCAATCAGGTTAGCTATAAGGTGAAATATGATGTGATCCACAGCTTAGTGGAGCAATTTAGGGTAGTATTAGCCGGAAAGCGTAGCTAGGGGATGGAGGGAATATAATCATGATCTCAAGAAGCTGGGAGCTTACGGAAGATGAGCTGCGCAAGCTGCTAACTCGGCCCTTTATCGATCAAGTGGAGGTCAGTACTACCTTTAACCAGCGGACTCAGGCTGTCTGGGGAGAGCCCTTGAGTCCTCAGGAAGTCGTGGCCCGGATCCTGGGCCAGGTTCAAGACCGGGGAAATGAGGCAGTGATCGAACTGGCGGCCAAATTGGATGGGGCTAAGCTGACGGCAGAGACCCTATGGGTCAGTGAGGGCGAGTGGGAAGCAGCTCTGGAGCAAGTATCTGATGATTTTGTCCAGGCCCTGAAGACTGCCTGTGAGAATATCCGACATTACCATGAACAGCAGAAACCGCAGTCTTGGGTAACCGTAGAGACTGATGGCATCGTGTTGGGACAGAAAGTGACTCCACTGGATCGGGTGGGGGTCTATGTCCCTGGAGGCAGCGCACCTTTGGTGTCAACAGTACTGATGTGCGCGATTCCAGCCAAGGTGGCTAAAGTCAGGGAAGTGATCATGGCTTCTCCGGTAGGGAAGAGTGGCACAATGGATCCCCATATTCTGGCTGCGGCCCATCTGGCAGGAGTGGATCGGGTGCTGAAGATCGGAGGTGCCCAGGCGATCGCGGCTTTGGCCTATGGGACGGAGACGATTCCCACTGTGGATAAGATCGTAGGACCGGGTAATATTTTCGTGACATTGGCCAAGAAAATGGTCTATGGACGAGTCGGCATTGAGAGCCTGGCCGGCCCCAGTGAGATTTTGATCATAGCTGACCAGACCGCTGATCCTCGCTATGTAGCGGCTGATCTGCTTTCCCAGGCAGAACATGACCCAGAGGCGGCAGCTATTTTACTTACTGATTCTGAACAACTGGCTGAGCAGGTAGAAAGCCAAGTGCTTGAGCAGCTGGAAGGCTTAGGGCGTAGGTCCATTGCCCGGCTATCTTGGGAAAAGAATGGGATCATCTTGGTTTGCCGGAATTTGGAGGAGGCAGCCGGTTGGGCCAATGTATGTGCTCCGGAGCACTTGGAATTATGTGTGGCCAATCCCTTTGGGATGCTACATCTAATTCGGCACGCCGGTGCGATTTTCTTGGGACACATTGGCTGTGAACCGATCGGTGATTATATCGCCGGTCCCAATCATGTCCTGCCCACTAATGGGACAGCCAGGTTTTCATCACCCTTAGGGACAGAGGATTTCCTCAAACGCAGCAGTATTATTAGCTATACGGAAGCAGGACTAGCTCGATTTGGACCTGGTGCCATCAAGTTGGCTACAGTTGAGGGACTTGATGCCCATGCCAATGCCATTCGGGTGAGGCTGGAAGCACTAGATAAGAAATAGGAGGGTGCTGTATGCGCGTAGGAAAGGTAGCTCGGGCTACCGCGGAGACAGATATCCGGATAGTGTTTGATCTAGATGGGAAGGGGCACAGCACCATAGAGACCGGTATCGGCTTTTTCGATCACATGCTTACAGCCTTTGCCAAGCACGGCTTTTTCGATCTCGACGTCCAAGCCCGGGGGGATCTGGAGGTTGATGCCCACCATACGGTGGAAGATGTGGGCATCGTCCTAGGTCAGGCCCTGGCTCAGGCTTTGGGCAAAAAGGCGGGTATCACCCGTTTTGGGACAGCCTTTGTCCCTATGGATGAAGTTTTGGTGATGGCCACGGTAGATATTAGTGGTAGGCCTTTTGTGGCTTGTTCCTGGAACCTGTCCAATGAACATTTGGGTGCTTTTCCTGCATTGTTGGCGGAGGAGTTTTTCCGAGCTCTGGCCTTCAACGGAGGTATTACACTCCACATTCGGGAAATTGCCGGGGGCAATACGCATCATCTCTTGGAGGCCGCCTTTAAGGCCACTGCCCGGGCATTAGCCGATGCTTGTGCCATCGATCCCCGGGTGGAGGGGCTGCTTTCGACGAAAGGAAGATTGGGATGACACTGCAAGTGATTCCGGCCATTGACCTAAGAGCAGGACGCTGTGTGCGGTTGGTCCAAGGTCAAAGCGACCAAGAGACGGTCTATTCCTATGAACCGGTGGAGGTAGCCAAGGGCTTTGAGCAAGCCGGGGCCACGAGGTTACACATAGTTGATCTGGATGGTGCCTTTACGGGCCGACCGGCGAATCTGGATGTGGTGAGGTCTATAGCTGAGGCAGTGACTATGTCCATCGAGGTCGGGGGTGGCATTCGAGACCTTAGGACCATTGAGGCAGTCTTATCTACAGGAGTGGACTATGTTATCTTGGGGACAGTGGCCTGTGAAGAACCGGAGCTAGTCGCAGATGCCTGTAGGCTATATCCGGGTCAGATCATTGCTGGGATCGACGCGCAGGATGGCCGAGTAGCGGTGCGGGGTTGGGTTGATCGTACTGACATGGAAGCTTTGGAGCTAGCCCGGATGATGTTCAGCTCTGGGGTAAAGGAGATCATTTTCACAGATATTGCCCGGGACGGCATGCTCACCGGCCCCAACCTCGGTGCTTTGCAGGGGATGACCACCACAGGGGCCAAGATCATTGCCAGTGGGGGAGTAGCCACATTAGGTGACATTCGTACGATTGCTGCCTTATCTGATACGGGCGTAGTTGGTGTTATTATCGGGAAGGCATTATACAGCGGCCGTTTTAGCTTGGAGGAAGCCATCGAAGCCGCATGCTCTGCCCAGTCTGGTAGGGCCACCCATTAAGGAGTCGGTGCTGCCGGAGAGGATTGACCAGGTCAGGGAACGCGATGGGGGTATAAGCAGTGTCGGGGAAAAGGGTAATTCCGTGTCTGGATGTACAGGGTGGGCGGGTTGTCAAAGGTGTTAACTTCGCTTCTCTGCGCGATGTAGGCGATCCGGTGGAGCAAGCCATGTTCTATGATGCCGGAGGTGCGGATGAAATCGTCTTTCTGGATATCACTGCCTCAAAGGAGGGGAGGCGGGCATTTTCGAGCACTATACGGCAGACAGCCAAAGCCATCAGTATTCCTCTCATAGTCGGTGGTGGGATCAGTTCTGTGAAGGATATAGAGATATTGCTGGAGGCCGGTGCCAGTAAGGTATCGGTTAACACAGCGGCCCTAGCAAACCCCAATCTGATTGCCGAAGCGGCCCAAGCTTTTGGGCGGGAACGGATCATTGTGGCCATCGATGCCAAAGAGTACATGAGATCTGATGGCAATAGCCGATGGGAGGTCTATGCCCGGGGTGGTCAGCAGGCCACAGGGCTTGAGGTGTGCGAGTGGGCTGAAAAGGTCTATAACTTGGGGGCCGGTGAGATTCTGCTCACCAGCATGGATGCAGATGGCACCCAGGACGGCTATGATAATCGTCTAAACCGGAGGGTGGCTGAAAAGGTGCCTGTCTCCATCATTGCCTCCGGTGGGGCCGGGCGACTTGAGCATTTTAGAGACGCTTTCTTGCTGGGCAAAGCTGATGCTGTATTAGCTGCTTCCATATTCCATTACCGTACTTATTCGATTCGCCAAGTGAAAGAGTACCTACGGGATGCAGGGATACCGGTAGACCTCTAGCAGTTCGCTTGTGTAGATGAGGATGAGAACGAGCACTGAAGCATCCAGCGCTTTTTGTGTGAGGGGGAAGATGAACGTGGACATGGGTGAGTTGAAATTTCGAGAAAGTGGATTGATTCCTGCCATCGTCCAGGATGCGGACAATGGTGAGGTACTAATGTTGGCTTATATGAATCGCGAGGCTTTGGAAAAGACTCTGCAAACCGGCAAGACCTGGTTTTGGAGCCGCAGTCGCCAAGAGCTTTGGCAAAAGGGAGAGACCTCCGGTCATTACCAGGAGGTGAAAAGCATTACCGCCGATTGTGATTTTGATGCCTTGCTTATTGAAGTAGAGCAAAAAGGACCAGGTGCTTGCCATGAAGGCTACCGTTCTTGTTTTCACAATCCGGTGGAGTACGATGGGTTAGCTCAGACGGTGGCTTCTACCAAGGAGGAAGGGCCGAGTTTTGATGCTGAAGAAGTGTACGGTAAACGTTCCCCAAAGATCATGAACGAGCTCTTGGAAGTGGTGCAAAACCGCCGTCTGAATCCAGTGGAGGGGTCATATACCACCTATCTTTTCACGCAGGGGCTGGACAAGATTCTGAAGAAGATTGGGGAGGAGGCCACTGAAGTTGTGATCGCGGCTAAGAATCCTGGAGTGGATGAATTAGTTTACGAACTGGCCGATCTCTACTACCATACCATCGTCTTGATGGTGGAAAAGGGCACAGATCCAGGTGCCGTATTTTCTGAGCTGAAATCGAGGCGTTGACCCAGGAAGGATTGCAGCCACGCCGCAAAGAGGTGACCGGAGGGAGCTTTGCTTTGGATATTCTCAAGAATCTTAATGACCGGCAAATACAAGCAGTAACACATACAGATGGTCCGCTTCTGGTGATAGCAGGGGCAGGCAGTGGTAAGACCCGTGTATTGACTTACCGGATCGCCTATCTGCTTTCCGCCAGAAGGGTACCCCCATACTTCATTCTGGCGGTAACTTTTACCAATAAGGCCGCCAAAGAGATGAAGGATAGGATCGCTAGGTTAGCGGGTCCTGTGGGGGAGCAGGTATGGATGGGTACTTTCCACTCCACCTGTGTTCAGATCCTGAGGCGGGAGGCGGATAAGGTTGGCTATCAACGGAATTTCTTGATCTTTGATACAGCTGACCAGTTGAGTGTGGTCAAAGAAGCGATCAAGGACCTGAACCTCGATACTCGGAAGATCGAGCCCCGCACCGCCTTGTATGCCATTAGTGGCGCAAAGAATGAATTGGTCAGTCCCGAAGAATATGATCAGTATGCCAGCGATTTTTGGGACAAGACTATTGCCCGCATTTATGCGAAATACCAAAGCAAGCTAATGGCTGCCAATGCTATGGATTTTGATGATCTGATCATGGCAACAGTGAGACTGTTCCATACATCGCCAGAGGTGCTGGCTCGCTATCAAGAACGGTTTCACCATATTCTTGTGGATGAATATCAAGATACTAACCACGCTCAGTATGTATTGGTAAACCTTTTGGCAAGAAAGCATCGCAACTTATGTGTGGTCGGTGATGAGGACCAGAGCATCTATGGGTTTCGGGGCGCAGATATACGTAACATCCTGGAGTTTGAGAAAGACTATCCTGATGCCAAGGTAGTCAAGCTAGAGCAGAACTACCGCTCTACTGACAAGATCCTGCAGTCGGCCAATGCAGTCATCGCCAACAATCTCGGGCGCAAAGGAAAACAGCTTTGGACCGACAAGATTGGCGGGGATCCGCTTTTTCTATGCCGAGCCCGTGATGAGCGGGAAGAAGCTAGTTTTATTGCAGAGGAGATACAAAGACTCAAGCAAGCCGGGAAGAGCTATCATGATTGTGCCATCTTGTATAGGACTCATTCTCAATCCCGAACCTTCGAAGAGGAGTTCATGCGGCGGGGGATACCTTATGCGATCGTGGCGGGTCTTCGCTTCTATGAGAGAAAAGAGATCAAGGATCTGATAGCATATCTGCGGTTACTGGAGAATCCCGCCGATCTCTACGGCTTGCGGCGAGTGATCAATGTGCCCAAGCGAGGCATCGGGGACGCTACACTGGGGCGCCTGGAGAGTTTTGCCTTAAAGGAGAATATCAGTGCCTATGAAGCTTTGGGGCGAGCAGAGGAAATCCCTGAACTGGGGAGACGGGGAATCAATGCACTGCAGACATTCCACGAACTGATCGAGAGCCTCAGGAGCAAGGTAGGTAAGGTGAGCCTCACCCGCTTGACCCAGGATGTGCTGGAGGCAACCAGATATGTGGCAGAGCTCGAGGCAGAGCGGACGTCTGAGGCCGATGGGCGGATTGAAAACCTGAAGGAGTTTCTTTCGGTTACGAAGCAGTATGAAGAAGAGGCTGCTGCAGCCGATCTAGCGAGTTTCTTGGAGCATGTAGCTTTGGTGGCTGATGTAGATCTATATGATGAGGCAGCAGATGCCGTGGTGATGATGTCTCTGCATGCAGCCAAAGGCTTAGAATTCCCCATAGTGTTCTTGGTGGGCATGGAAGAAGGTGTCTTTCCCCACAGTCGGTCCCTTTGGGAGCCAGGAGAGCTTGAGGAAGAGAGGCGTCTGTGCTATGTGGGGATCACGAGGGCCATGGAACGCTTGTATCTAACCTGTGCTGAACTAAGGACACTGTATGGATCGACTACGCAGAACTTCATTTCCCGTTTTATCGAGGAGATCCCCTCTGACTGTATCACTGAACTCGACCGAAGTAGGCAAAAGTATGCGGGTGGAAATGGTAGAGGCAAGGTATTGCGTTTTCCCACAGAGCGTGTTGAGCCGGCTTCGGCAATTGGCAAGCCCAATGTCGATGATAGTATAGTATCGGAACTACCGGTGGGTGCTAAAGTCAAACATGCCCATTTCGGTGAAGGCACAGTGGTCGCCATTGCCGGAGAAGGGCCGGAGACTATCGTGACCGTCGCTTTCCCCGACCAAGGCATTAAGAGGTTTCTAGCTGAATATGCACCTTTGGTGAAGCTGTAAACAGGTGCTGCAGCCAGTATAGAAGCAAGTTAAGGGGCGTAGCTCTGGGTACCGAATGGGAGGCGAGAATAGGAACTCTACCAATGATCTCGTCGTTGAGAGAATACTGCTGTTCGCCTAATCGCTGTCCCCGCCGGATGGGGGCATTTGTCTTTTCAATGATGACATGGGATCGGACATCATCGATATCCCGGTTGCGGATGACCTTATAGGTCGTCTCCCCGGCTATACCGATTATCTCCGGGCAAAGCCCCCCTTGCACTGCAATACTAGCCACCTGCCGGCCCTTTACTGATAATGGTAAGAGGTGAAACTCCTGGAATCCATACTCCAATAGGTTGGCAGCATCGTTCCAGCGATTACGGCTATTGAGTACCACACCGATTAGGCGCCGACCGTCCCGGGAAGCGGCTGCCACTAAGCAGTAACCGGCTCCTCCGGTGGTGCCGGTCTTGACACCTTCCGCCCCTTCAAAGGAGACTAGGAGCCGATTGGTGTTATACCAGGACCAATGGGAGCCATCAAAGCTGGCATCATGGTGCATTTTGCTGACGGTTTGGCTAAACTGAGGGTAAAGCATAGCCACGCGAGTGATCATGGCTAGATCGAAAGCTGTGGAGTAATGGTCGGGATGATCAAGACCGTGGGGGTTGACAAAATGGGAGTTGACGGCACCTAGCTCTCGAGCGCGGACATTCATTTTTCTAATAAAATCAGTTTCAGAGCCGGCTAGGTGCTCGGCGATGGCTATAGCCGCATCATTGCCGGAAGGCAGCAAAAGGCCGTGAAGGAGATCACCTAGTGGCATACGTTGACGGGGGTAGATACGGGCACTGGAGCCCCTGACGCCGGCGGCCCGTTGACTGATGGTGACGATGTCATTGAGGTTACCCTCTTCCAGGGCCAAGAGAGCGGTGAGAATCTTGGTGGTGCTGGCCGGGGGCCGTCGGATATGTTCGTTTTTGGCGTACAGAACTGTACCGGTGGTTCCCTCCAGTAAGATGGCACTGGTGGCACTAATGGCCGGACCTTTGGTATAATCAGGTAAGTAGTCAAACTCCGGTTCCCAGTAGGTAGCAATCCACGCGGGACGAAGGATGGGTAAGCGTACAAAGGCACTGGTTGCCAATACTATCAATGCTACGCTGAACACTCCCAGTATCCAGTAGAGCTTCTGGCGTGGTACATACATTATAGGTCTACTCCCCTTTATAGAATACTTCTCACGTTCTATGTACATTAATACTTGGCTGGTTTGGCCACTATGTCGAAATACCAGGTCTATGACCAAAGCGGATGTCAGTTAATTAAGAAGGAGATTTGTGCATGGAGAGATTGGAGGAGGCCCGTTGCGAGATTGAATCTCTGCGGGAACAGATATTTTATCATGACTATCGGTACTATGTACTGGACAGTCCCGAGATCGCTGATGCTGAATACGATCAGCTCATGCGCCGGTTGCGCAGTCTGGAGGCGGCATATCCCCAGCTGATCACTGCAGACTCTCCTACTCAACGGGTGGGAGGAGAGCCCCTGGCCGGTTTTGGCCAGGTCGAGCATCATATCCCCCTCTTGAGTCTGGACAATGCCACAACCCAGGGTGAACTATGGGATTTTGACAGCCGGGCCCGAAGGCGCTGGGTGGGGTCGCCTCTGACTTATGTTGTAGAACCCAAGATTGATGGTCTGGCTGTATCGTTGACCTATGAAGCCGGGGTATTTGTGCGAGGAGCCACCCGAGGTGATGGAGAGCGGGGAGAGGACATTACCCAAAACCTGCGTACCATCACCAGTGTGCCCCTGCGCTTGAGGGGTGAGCATTTGCCTCCTATCCTGGAGGTACGGGGAGAGGCTTACATGGATCGGCGGGATTTTGATGAGCTGAATCAGTGGCGGGGAGA
>JAAZLW010000021.1 GCA_012799135.1 Bacillota bacterium
AGAAAGAAGGTCTGCCATGTAACTGTGGGAAAAACGGATGCGTGGAGGCTTATGCTTCGGGAACAGCCATACTTAACCGCTTTAGGTTGGCTGTACAGGCAGGTCACCAAACGTCTCTTCTGCAAACTATGCAGCTAGATGAGGTCACCACCCCAGACATCTTTGTCGGTGCCAATGCCCATGACCAGCTGTCACAAGCGATCATTGAGTCGGCGGTCGACTATCTGAGTATAGCATTGACCAATCTGATCAATCTGGTCTGCCCAGAAGCCGTAATCCTCAGTGGTGGTATTGGTCAGCAGCAAGAGCTCTATGTTGATCCTTTGATCAAACGCACCTATACCCGTATATATGGGCTACTGGTGGACAAAGTTAAGATCACCCCGGCTAAGCTGGGGGCAAACGCTCCTTTGATTGGCGCAGCCATGTTATTCAAAGACCCAATGTACCAGCAAAACTGAAGGGATGATAGATCATGCTAGCGATTGGTTCAGACCATGCCGCATTTCAGTTCAAAGAAGATATCAAAGCATATCTCGATGTAAAGGGTATTGCCTATAAAGACTTAGGTTGTTTCTCTACAGAAAGAACCGATTACCCCATTTACGGAGAGAAGGTAGCCAACGCAGTAGCCAGTGGGGAATGTGAGAAAGGATTACTATTCTGTGGCACCGGAGTGGGAATCTCCCTAGCCGCCAACAAGGTGCGGGGTATCCGGGCAGTAGTATGCAGTGATTGCTATACAGCTGCCCTCTCCCGGCGTCATAATGACACAAATATCCTAGCTCTGGGAGCCAGGGTTGTCGGTATTGACCTTGCCAAAATGATCATCGACACTTGGCTGAATGCCGAGTTCGAAGGCGGCCGCCATGGAGAACGGGTGGCCATGATCTCTGCCATCGAGGCGAGGAATAGTAGTGCAGATTGATGGGGCAGCACCCTACCAATGGCCAGGAGAAAACCCGCCCCAACAAAGGCTCATTAGCATATAAGTATAGGGTTGAGGCAAGCAGGTTGGGAGAAGCTTCAGTATTGCTTTCCCCAACCTGCGTTTCTGCACTGAACCCCAATGCTGCGATTTTCGTTTGATAGGAAAGCCGGCAGTTGCGCCTGCGATAGATTACTGATGCTTGCTCACAAAGGAGAGCTGTCAAGCCCAGAGCTTATCCATGAGTCTGCCCACCTGACCCTTACAAGCCTGAAGCCAGTTAGCTGCTTCCTCGTTTCCACCAATGTAATCTAACATATGATTACCTTCAGCAAAACACATTCGATCATGTAGAGGTACATACTTGCGAAGCAGGAACTCGGCATATTTGACTAGGCGAAGGGGACCGTACACCCGGGAATTCTCTCCTGGTATGGCCTCAACGGCCACACTATAAAGCTCTTTGACACTGGAGATAAGATCCTGCAGCTCCAATGTGGGTGAGAATACTATCGTATGAATGGCCCCTAAACGTGTATGATTGAGACACGAATGCGAATCGCTTGATCCCACAATAGGGATTATCCTACCATGGGCTCTTTGCTCATTATAATAGGCCACTTGCAGGTTATTGCACTGTGGCGCTATTCCACCCAAAAGCTCGAAGGCATCAAAGGGTTGCTGTTCAAACAGATAGTCCAACAAAGGCCGGGGCACATTGAACCGGTTATCGGTGACCCAATGGGGGTGACAGAATATCCCAAGCCCTTTAGCTTCCCGAATCTTGTCAAGAGACCACACCAATGAGGCGTATTCATAGGGGTCGATACCAGCCGGCAGAGGATTGAGTCCTTGCATGACCCCCTCGAGCTCATGCCGATACGACTCCCGGTCCTGGAAAAGCTGATTGACACTGAAACTACCACCGAAGTTTACCAAATGAGTGTGGCATTCAGGGGGGTGAACCTCTTCACCCGGAAACATTCGAAGGTCAACCGCCACTTCACTAAAGGCGTTCTGCACTTCCAGTGATGGCGCATACTGATGGTGATCTGTAATAGCAATGAAGTCTAGACCTACCATGCGGCTATAGGCACCTACATAGGCCGGTGATTGCCTCCCGTCTGAGTAATAACTATGCATGTGCAGATCACCTTTGAAAGGCCGTCGTGCAAATAGATCCGGCTGAAGAGAATATACAGAGAAGGTGCCGACGGATTGTTCCTCGCCATCTTGCTCATAAGTTACAGTAAAAACATGCTCCTGTTCGCCTGTGAAGTGATGGGATATTACCAGACTATCGCCTTGAGGTCTTAAAAAAAATGTCTTTCGCTTACACTCTTCGGTCCAGTATTCCTTGGGATAGTAAGCAACTTCGTACTCTGTATTTTTTTCCAAACGACAGTGGTCATATAGTGCTCTGATAGTAATGGTAGTAGTCTGGTCAGCTGGCACAACCAGTGGGAAAACCTGAAAGCACTCTTGCCTATAGCCCATATTGCTCCTCCTCTAGGTAACATTAGTGAAGACATCTACCCCCACAGTCCTATTCTAACGATACCCACCTATCTCCTAGAGACATCTGGTACGTCCTCGAGATCACTAATAGCGACAGCCACTGCACCTGAGGCGCTGGAAATTCTTTTCCCAGGGTCTGCGACCGTAAGGGTATACGTCTTCTAAGTCCAGTAAACCCTCATACTGCCAGCTCACACTGCAACACTGGATTCTCACTGTCTAGTCAATCTTCTACGACTGACAACCCGAGCTCTCGCAGTATCTTACCGGCTGCCTTGATCTCTTCATTAGAAGGTGTAAGGAATGGCTTTGTAAGCAGCCCATTACCAATGCCCAGTGCCTTAAGTGCTGCTTTGATCCCGGCATTATATGACTGCTCAGTGATCGTCCCATCCCGAACGACTAATTCAATTAGCTTGAGCAGTCTCTTTTGATGCTTCTTATATACTGTCAGGTCGCCCGTCTTTCCTGCCAGATAGATGTCACAAAGCAACCGGGGCATGATATTGGCCAAACCGACTATGGCGCCATCTCCGCCGCATAGAGCGCTTACCCCTACGAGAGCGTCTGAGCCCTGGAAAACCTTGAAGTTGGGGTCTTTCTCCATAAGTAGTTGGTGAAAACGAGCAAAGTCGCCGCTGCTGTCTTTGATACCAACGATGTTCGGATGTCTTTGCAACTCAAGAATCTCGGTTAGGCCCATGGATAGCCCTGTAATTCCTGGGTGCTCATACATTACCACGGGAACCTTGCTGAAATCTGCGATTTCGGTAAAATGCATCATGATTGACTTGGGATCAGATAGTCCGTAGAAATAACTTGATGTCACTACAACACCATCAATCTCATATTGCTGAGCTCGCCGAACTCGTTCCTTGACCCTCTCCGTGCCCATATCGGATACACCCGCTAGTACAGGTACCCGCTTTTGGACTTTGTCTACAGCAAACTCAATACTTTCTTCCCAAACGCTGTCAAGCATGTGGCCAAATTCGCCGGTACCCGACATGATAAAAACACCGTTGACGCCACCGGCGAGAACATGAGAGATCAACTTCTCTAATGCTTGCTTATCTAACGATTCTTTTTCGGTAATGGGTGTGCTGAGCGCTACGATAATACCTTCCAACTTATTCTGCATTAGCACAATTCCTACCTTTCTCTTAAGACTAGATTTACGCGCCATGCGCTTCTTGCTACATATTGAATGTCTTGTTACTGCGTAACAAGGACAACCTTAGCCCTTGCAATGCTATATCTGTCAGGTTTACTCGAAGTCCGTAACCTTGCTGATTCTCTGGAGTCTACCAGGCTCCAATCCCTTCCGTTTTGCCAGAGCCACACCCAGAAGCTCTGGTGCAAGAATCGAAAGCAAGGGAGACAGCTCTTCTTCTACATGGGGTAACCTGGAGACAAAGAGATTCTCTGTTGATGGTACCTGGACAACTGTATCGGTAATCAACCACGTTGGTGAACCAAAACCGGCGGTATCTTGGGCCAACCTAACCAGGAGCTCTGTAGTCCTACCTGCAGGTGCGAAAATGACCATAAGCAAATGAGAACCTGCTGCTTCAATGGGGCCATGCCGAAACTGACCGGCACTCAATCCGGTAGCCGGTATTTGTGTCATCTCCTGAGTAATCAACGCTCCCTGCATGGCACTAACTAAACCAGGCCCTCGGCCGGTGAAGGCCAGAGTTTCAAAATCACCAAACCGGTCTATGAATCCATAAACTTCGTCTCTAAGAGTCCTGGTCAGTTCCTTCATATATCGAGCTAGTTTGTCGGCATGACTGGAAGAAAGTAGTCTCTCACCCAGCACGGCGTCTGCCAAAAGGTGCAGAACAACCATAGTGGCAACGAAAGTCTTGGCAGTTGTCCCTTCTTCATGACCGGCAAGCAATGGCAGAACTGTGTCACTGATACGTCCGAGCCGGCTTTCCTTATTGTTGGTTATGCATATCAACGGCATAGATTTGGAGCGAGCTTCGGCCACCAAACAGGGTTCCGCACTTTCCCCGGATTGAGATATAGCTAATAGCACAACATCATCATCATTTAATATACCTCGTTGGTAATGAAAAAGTTCACTCGCATCATAAGTTATAGCTCTAAGGCCCGCTCCGTTAAGACGCTGTGATAGGAGCTCCCCCGCAAACAATGAGCTTCCCATCCCCACTATCACAAGCATAGATTTACTGTTAATCAAACCTGCCGCTTCTTGCAGCCGATCCTGCAATCTGTCCCCATACACCCCAACAAGCCTCTTAACTAAATCTGGTTGATCTTTGATGTCATCAAGGAAGCTAGGTTTAGGTGTCATGTAGTCTACCTCCATATTCACGGTCTCGAAATCCGATATTCATTAAGTGCATCCTTTCATAGACCCTTGGTTCAGCTAATACCGAAAATACCACGCTGCAGACGACAAAGCAGCGTGGCATTGTGCATCAGCCCACCGGTAAGTATACTCCATGCCTGGTGACGGCCGTCATAATCCCTACATTGACCGTGACCGTTAGGGGTTATTGGGAGGGTTTTCACTGAGTTTGCAAATCAGCTGACCAGATTCCCTGTCCATTCTCGTCTCTATACGTCTTCCGAATTCAGAGTCATCCGGATGCGGATAATCTGACCTGTAATGGCTACCCCTGCTCTCTTTTCGTGCCAGTGCAGAAGCAATTACGGCACGGGCTGTGGTTATGCAATTGCCCAACTCAAAACCTTGCCCTACCGGCAGACCCTCATACATTTTAGTAAGAGCCTCTTCTGCGGCTTGAAGATGCTTAGCATCTCGTTCAATCCCGCAATAATCATACATCGCCTGCTTTATCTGTAGGATTTCCTTGTCATAATCTAATCGACCCGTTGATTGCGTATGCTCTCCACCAATAAGTCTCTTGGCATCGTTTTCGGACATGACTCTCTTGTCAGTGGAAGCAAGCTCTGCGGCATGTTTGCCCGCCCGGGTTCCAAAAACCATTGTCGTTGCCATCATGTTCCCGCCTACTCTGTCAGCGCCATGTGGACCCGCGGCGATCTCTCCACATGCATAGAGACGCTTCACATCTGTTTCACCTTTCTGATTGATCAAAATTCCTCCGTTGAACGCCTGTACAAATGGGGCAATCTCTACGCCCTCATAGTAGATATCAACACCTCTATTTTTATACCACTCTACCCAGTGTCCTAGCCGTCCGCTCTCCAACTCGCTCTTGCTTCTAACAGATAGATCAACCAAAATACCCCCACCCGGTCTGGCCCTACCGTCAATTATCTCCTTGTATATGGCTCTATCTATGGCACACGAATCGAATCTAGATGTGTATGGAGCATGGGTAGCTCTCTGCTCGCATAGACTGGCATACTCCTGGGGAGTGAAGTATTTCGCAGCGATATCCACACCTTCCGAATTGATGAGGCGAGGACAGTACGCAAAAAAGGCTTCGGGGAATAGAGCCTTCAGCATCGGTGAGGTCACTCCGAAGGCAAACTGAATGAACTCAAAATTGGTGAGCCTGGCGCCGGCCCGCAACGCCATTGCATGACCGTCTCCCATAACTTCCCCGGTCGTCAAGTTATACTTAAACATCCCACCTGCGCCGCCACTGGCTAAAATACATGTAGAGCTAGAGATCAGAATATGTTCTGCTTGGTTGCCGGAAGCGGATCCATACTGCTTGGCAATTACCCCGCGATAACCTTCATCGTCTACCAGTAAATCCAAAGCCCTGCAGTTATCTATTACTTGAATTCCTCTAGTGTGAAGCTGCTGGCCAAACACCGCTCGCACAGCAGAAACATCATAGGCCCTAAACGCACGGGGCTTCGTATTGAAACAAGTGCATATTTCCACAGGCCTAAGCGGTATACCCATATCCTTGAGCTCTTCCACAAAGTCGGGTGCTTCGTTTACCAGAATTTCTGCCAGCTCCGGTATAAACATTCCGGCAGCAGCAGTTTCAATATCGGAAAAATGAACCTTAGGCGAATCTGTGCGATCCTGATAGCCGGTAGCCGCCGAAATACCCCACCCCATACTGAGTGGGGTGAAGGAAGAGCCTGAATAGCCAAAGGATCTTCCCGTCAAGAGAATGACTTTCGCTCCACCTTTGGCCGCTGCAATCGAGGCAAAGACTCCCGCTGCCCCCCCACCAATTACTACTACGTCTGAGGTTTCGAATCTCATCGTTTCACGCCTCCTCTAGCTAAGTTCGCTGCTTGCCAGCTTCTAGTAACCTAGTATCAGGTCAACAGATGACATGCAACCATATGATTTCCGGATTCAAATGTAGGAGGCTCTTCTTCGCCACACACCTTCATTGCATTTGGACACCTAGTTCTGAACCTGCATCCAGGGGGCGGATTGATGGGACTAGGGACATCCCCTTCCAGCATTATTCTCTCTCTCTGGGATTCAATATCAGGATCAGGTATGGGTATTGCCGAAAGCAAAGCCTTAGTATAAGGGTGCTGAGGGTTGGCGTAGAGCTCCCTGCTGTCTGCCAGTTCGACTATTTTCCCCATATACATCACTGCGATTCGATGACTGATGTGCTTAACCATTGCCAAATCATGTGCGATAAAAAGATATGTCAATCCTCTTTCATGCTGCAAGTCCTCCAACATGTTAACTATTTGAGCCTGAATCGATACATCCAGGGCAGAAATCGGCTCATCGCATACTATGAAAGAGGGTTCAACAGCTAGCGCTCGTGCAATGACAATCCTCTGTCGCTGCCCACCACTGAATTCATGAGCAAAGCGCTTAGAAGCATCCGGGCGAAGGCCCACCGTATCCAGCAGGTGATGTACGATCTCCATACGTTCCTTACTGCTAGACGCCAGTTTGTGGATGCTTATCCCTTCGGCTATTATCTCTGCCACCGTCATACGGGGATCGAGGGAAGCGTACGGATCTTGAAAGACAATTTGCATCTTGCGTCTTAGGGATAGCATCTGTTTACGGTTCTGCTCAAATATAGGGACTCCATCGAAAAACGCTTGGCCGGATGTAGGTTCATATAATCTCAAAAGCGTTCGGCCTAGAGTCGTTTTTCCGCAACCACTTTCTCCTACGAGTCCGAGCGTCTCCCCCTCGCTGATGTAGAAGCTGACATCATCAACTGCCTTCAAGATTCCAGGCTCTCCTCTTAACCAGCCACCACCGATGGAAAAATGTTTTGATAGATTTCTCACTTCAACGAGTGGAGCCATTAGGAATCCCCCCCTGTCCCAACCCTGATGTCCTCTCGAACCCTGCGCTCCTTCAGCCAACAGGCAGCCTGATGCCCGCTAGACACGTCCGTCAGTTCAGGCATCTTCTGCGTACATATGTCCATAGCCAACTCACACCGTGGTGCGAATGCACAACCTGGGGGTGGATCTAGAAGGTCAGGCGGCTGCCCGTCAATTACAGCTAGTTTCCTTTTCTCATCTGCATCCAGCCGTGGAACTGACTTAAGCAGACCTTTGGTATATGGATGCTGCGCATGATAATATATATCCCTTGAATTGCCCAGTTCCACTAGTCTACCTGCGTACATTACAGCCACACGCATCGCCATGCCTGCCACAACCCCTAGGTCATGGGTGATCAGCATTATCGACATGCCTAACTTTTTGTTTAGCTCGAGCAAAAGGTCTATGATCTGGGCCTGAATCGTTACATCCAAGGCTGTGGTAGGTTCATCAGCTATTACAAGCTTTGGATTACAGGCTAGTGTCATAGCAATGAGCACTCGTTGTCTCATTCCTCCGCTTAGTTCATGAGGAAAAGACTTGAGTCTTCTCTCTGGTGATGGGATTTGCACCAATTTCAGCAACTCAATGGCCCGCTCTTCAGCTTCCCTAGACGACACGTCATTATGCGCCAGGATCGCTTCCACTATCTGAGTCCTTACATTCAGCACCGGATTGAGTGAGGTCATGGGATCCTGAAATACCATCCCAATCTCGTTCCCCCTCACCTGCTCCATTTCCCGCTCAGAGAGTTCCAACAGATCTCGCCCGTCGAATATTATCTCGCCTCTGGTGACCTTGCCCGGAGAGGGTACAAGACGCATGATCGACATTGCGGTTACGCTCTTCCCGCAACCAGACTCACCCACAAGCGCCACGATCTCCCCCTCATTTACATGGAAAGTAAGCCCACGCACAGCCTCAACTTCCCCTGCTTCAATGAAAAACGACGTGTGAAGGTCGCGTACATCCAGCAATATGCCCAATATGACTTCATCCCCTCTCCTTGCTACAAGACAGTGCGCGGCTACATCTGCAGCTTCGTGTCTATTGCATCTCGTATGCCATCGCCGATAAAGTTAATACATAGCACCGTAACAAGGACCATAATAGCCGCCGGTATCCATGCCCATGGCCTGAACTGCA
Organism: Bacillota bacterium; assembly: GCA_012799135.1. Classification (GTDB taxonomy): domain Bacteria; phylum Bacillota; class Limnochordia; order DTU087; family DTU087; genus JAAZLW01. Next base: position 8,834 of record JAAZLW010000021.1, read on the forward strand.
AGACATCAAGGGTTTTCGCCGGTTCTAGCATATTGCCCCAACTTGGTGTAGGCATTGGAACCCCCATGCCGAGAAAGCTCAACCCGGCTTCGGTTAAGATCGCCCCTCCTACCTGGAAAGTGATCTGGGCAAGCAGCACAGGAATTACGTTGGGTAATATATGTTTGGTAATTATCAGCCAATCCGAGGCCCCTAGGGCTCGAGCAGCCACAACAAACTCTCGGCTCTTCAAAGATAAGACCTGCCCTCTGACAAGACGGGTAGCAGGCGGCCAGCTAAGAAGGCCTATAATCAGGATTAATTTTGTCAGCCCTGGACCCACCATCGCGGCAATGGTTAGCATCACTAGGAAGGCCGGAAACGTCATGGCCACGTCAGTGATGCGCGATATTACCATGTCAACCGTCCCGCCATAGTATCCAGCGGCTGCCCCTAGAGCCGTGCCGACTAAGGCAGATATGACTGCCGAGCTGACTCCTACAGCCAACGATACCCTGCCACCATGGAGAATCCTACTCCATATGTCTCTTCCCAGCGAATCTGTGCCTAGCCAATGCTCAGCACTGGGAGGGACGAACATCGCCCCCAAGTTTATCTCGTTTGGCGGATAACGTTGAAACACGCCCGCTCCCAACGAAAAGAGGACTATGATTATGAATACTATTGAAAAAAACCTAGCCGCTCGGTGACGTTTAAAGCGATTCCACATGTCACGCCTTGGTGATTTCTCGGCTTTGGCAATTGTGTCTCGTTTAGTTACGGCCATTACGCGCCCTCCCTTCAGTCGTAACGTATCCTTGGATCAACCCAAGCATAGAGAATATCGGTAATCAGGTTTGCTACAACAACGAAGATGGCTACTGCCAGATTTACACCCATTATGAGGGGAAAATCTCTAGATTGTATAGCATCTAGGTAAAGAGAACCCATACCCGGCCAGCTATATACGCTCTCAACGAAGACTGCGCCAACAGCAAGCGTGGGAAGGTTAAGACCCAGTAGGGTTATTACAGGCAAGAGTGAATTTCTCAAGCCATGACGGTAGATAACCGTCTTCCTGGGCAGACCTTTAGCCTTTGCAGTAACAATGAAGTTTTCCGACATGACCTCCAACATACTTGACCGGGTGTACCGCATGTTGGATGCCAAATATTGAAGACTCAGAGTAAGCGAAGGCAATGCTAGATGGTATAGAAGATCAGCAAAAGTCTCCTCTGACCCGATAGTATGCACTCCGCCTGCCGGAAACCAGCGAAGCTTCACTGAAAAGAAATAGAGCCCTAGCAGTGCCGCAATGTAGGCTGGCATGGAAATACCAACAAACGACATCCCGGTTAGGATATAGTCCCATACCGTATTCCTGTTTAGGGCTGTAAACATGCCCAGGAGAACGCCAATGAGTGTTCCACCAATAAGTGCAGTGCCGACCAGTCTCAAAGTAGCACCCAGCCGAATGCGAATTATCTCTGCAACTGAGTCGCCATTCTTCAATCGGTAACCCATGTTGCCCCTGAGTAGTGCCCCTAACCACTTTACGTATCTCACAGGGGCGGGAGCATCAAGCCCCATTGCTGTCCTAAGTTGCCTCATCATTTCCGGATTACCGGCCGTTTCAGGGTTAATGAAAAAATCAGCAGGATCACCGGGCGCAAGCTCAAGCAGGGCAAAGATTATTAGTGTGATCGCTAGAAGAACAGGAACACTGATGATGATCCGGCGAAGAATGTAATTCCTCATAGGCTGCTCCTCTCCATCGACTCATACCGACCTATGGGGATGGCGCCCAAAAGCGCCACCCCCACACAAACACACCGTACTACGAATTACTCATCTATCTCCCATAGATGGACATTATCTTCATAGGCGAAATGTCCTGGTGCTGGGTACCAGGTGAAATTCTTCACCCGAGTATTAGCCGCGCTATATCTGGCGGCAGTCCATAGATAGGCGTCAAGGGCTTGTTCATTCTGGTACAGCCCTACTTCTCTTAGCAACTCGAGATACTTATCATGATCTAGCTCCACATCGGCAGCCTCCATCAATCCATCAAACCTATCGTTTTTGTGCCCGGAGAGACTGGCACCTTCTGCTGCCGGATATCCATAGCTCAAGTAGTGAGTGAACGGATATGCCGCTGTATTGCATGCTAGACCACGATATGAAACATCCCATCCCTTACCCGTGTAGAACTGGGAGTTGTATGCCGGAACGTCCATGAATCGCGGTATCATCTGCACTCCAACGTTAGCTAAATACGCCTGAATAGCCTGGAGCACATCCTTGTGTACCTGAGAGTCATAGTAGGTCCATGCCTCGAACTTGTAGTTCGGATCCCAATTTGCCTCTGCTAGAAGCTCCTTCGCCTTTTCAGGATTGTAGCTGTAATCTATGGCATCTTCTTCGGAAGGCCATAGGGCTGGATAGGGTGCCAAGCAAGGGACTACCGTGGCTCCCCCTTTGAAAACCTGCTTAACGATGGTTTCACGGTCAATGGCATACAAGAATGCTTGTCTGACTCTCTTGTCGGCGAAAATCGGATTTCTGTGATTGAATATGAGATAGTTCGTCACGCCGGATGGTCCAGAGAACACCGTGAACCGTTCGTCTTTGCTCAGTCTAACAGCTGAATCCGTTTCGATGAAGGTGAAGTCAATCTCCCCGCGCTCCAGCGCAAGCTCAGCAGCAGACTGATCGGCAAAGTACCTGTTTATGAGCCGATCGATCTTGGGAGCACCTCTCCAGTAGTCTGGATTGGCCACAGCTTCCATATACTGGCCATGAACATGCTTGGAGACCTTATATGGACCGGTTCCAACCGCCTTCGTACCCCACCAGTCAGTGGTCTTCAGATCCTCCGGTTTGACATCCTTGAATACATGCTTTGGCAGTATATAGCATCCGCTTAAAGTGCTTGGGAATCGCGGTGTTGGACTGACCATCTCAAAACGGATTGTATAGTCGTCCAATACCTCAATTCCGCTTAATCCACTAGCCTCTCCCTTCGCATACTCCTCATATCCCTTGAGATATGACGCGATCTGGGTGAACAGTGGGCCGGATCCAGACATCGGGTGAAAAGCTAGCTCCCATGTAAATTTGATGTCTTCTGCTGTAAACGGTTGACCATCATGCCACTTGACTCCTTGACGGAGTTCGAATGTCCATTCAGTTGCCTCAGCATTTGCAGTCCAGTTCGTAGCTAACTGAGGTACAATCTCAGAAAAGTCATCGTTCCACGAAACAAGGGGGCTCCAGATTTTCATTAACCAGGTATGCCCCGCTGTGCAGTAGTAAGGGGTCCCTTCGGGATGTCCCATCGGGCCGATATCAAAAGCTCCAATCATTGTTGTCGGTTTGGGCGCCGCTACACCGATGAAAGAGATGCTCAGCAACAGCATTGCGGATACAACTAACGACAGAACACTCCTGTTTCTAATAGTAGTCACGACAGGTATTCCTCCTTAGCTGATCGTAGTCCAAAAAGCTCATTTACACATCCGTACAATCCGTACATTCCCTTACCATCAATCCGAGTATCTCTTTCGCATCCCTCCTTCTACACTGCAGCAAGCTGCACATCTTTCAATATCTGGGACACTCTTTCCATACCTTCTTGATCTAGGCTTCTCATCGGCGCAGCCATTTTGCAGTTCTTCAATACACCACGATATACTAAAGCCGCCTTGAAGGCTGATAGTGCCCCAGCCGAAAAGCCGCCTCCTTTAGCCCCTACATAGACAATCTCGAAGAGCCTAATCAGCCTATCTTGAATCTCGACTGCGCGCTCCCAATTGCCTGATTTGCACATGTCATATAGCTCTACATACTCACGGGGCGCCACATTAGCGAGGCCGGCAACGGCCCCAGATGCACCCATTAGTATGGCTGTATCAACTAGCAACTCTGAGCCTGTAAAAACACTAAATTCTTTATTCCCCTTAGTGCCAACAATGATCTGTCGAAAACCCGATAAGTCACCAGAGCTATCCTTCAGACCTCGGATTATTTTCTCCTCAGCCATTGTCATGACCGTTTTGGGCTCAATTTTCGTCTTGACTAGCCCAGGTACATCGTACGCATACAAGGGCAGATCCACGGCCTCATGAATCGCTGCAAAGTGATCTATGACCTCTGGCTGGCTATTTCGGTGATAAAATGGGACTGTAACGACTAATCCGTGTACATTGAACTTCGCCACTCGCTCTGCTCTCTCTATTACCCGAGCAACAGAGTTGTCCATGACCCCAACAATAACCGGGATCTTTCCGCTGGTAGCACTCGTAACTACCTTCAGGGCCTCGAGTCTCTGTGATTCCGTAAGAGCCATACACTCACCTGATGAGCCAAAGAGAAACAAACCATGGATACCATTCTCCAGCTGGAAATTCACTAGACGCTCAAGAGATTTGCAATCCAACGTTCCATCATCATTGAAAGGCGTAACCAAAGGAGTTATTATTCCGGAAATCCTGCTCATTTCACAACCTCCCCATGCTGTTTCTTATTGCATTGCTTTGACATAGCGAGCAGTAATGCGCTCAGGGTCAGTAATAGCACGTCCAATCACAACCGCAAAAGCCCCGTACTCTATCGCACGTTTTACATCAGCTGGATGTTCAAACCTTCCTTCCGCAATCACTGGTATCTTGCAGGTTGCAGAAAGCCGCTTCACCAGCTCCAAATCCGGTCCATCAATCAGGCAACTGCACGTCGTAGATTCAGCCATTGTAGTTGCGATCAAATCCGCACCCAGCTTCTCTGCCTCCACACCCTCTTCGTATGTTGATATGTCAAGCATGACGAGCTTACCAAGGTCTTCCTGTATCTTCTTGATGAACGTTCTCATATCTAGTTCGCCTGGATGCGGACGCGCAGTACCATCAATTGCGATAATGTCTGAACCAGCCTCCGCCACAAGCCGAGCATGTTCGTATGTGGGCGTTATGTGTATGTCGTATCCCGGTAACCGTTCCTTGAAAAGACCGATAATGGGGACAGGTACAGCCTTGCGAATCGCTTTGATATTTTCCGGCCTATTCGCCCTAATAGCACATGCCCCTCCACGATAGGTAGCCACAGCCATAGCAGACAGAATTTCTGGTGAATTGATAGGACTCTCTTTGTACATAGCCTGGCACGAAGCAATCAAACCGCCTTGTATCTGTTTCAGTAAAGCTGATTTGGCGTCTTTGTTCTGCATGCTATTACCTCACCTTCATTCCACAGAGCCTGCACTCCAGGCCCTGCTCCATATCCTAATAAATAGTCGAGTTCCACAGCGTCTGCAGCATGGCACGCTATAGTAAGGGCGCAAATTCATACAGCTGACAGCTTTGTGTGACTGACTCTTCCTGGCTCTTCATGAGACTGCACACTCGGCCTCATACACCATCCTCTCTAATCCTTCTGACCTCTCTGTTGAATAGATTAAGATTCGCCAGAGACATCTCAGGGGGGACTCCCCCTGCCGTAGATAGAATAAAAGACCTTGAGCCTCCCTTTCGAACCACGTCATGCAGATGGGACTTAAGCTCATCTGCAGACATCGTCCCCATTTCGTAGGATATACCTCCTTTGAGGGTAACCGTATCACCATATTGGGCACGCACTTCAGCCAGATCCATATGGTCACGTTGATCAAACGGTTCAATAACGTCAAAACCTACCTCAACGAGATCCGGTAGAATGTTGTTGATGTTTCCGTGAGAGTGGAAACAGACTTTCAGTCCCAGGCTATGACAATAATCCGTCATTTCCTGATGAAGGGGCATAATGATCTCTCTATATGCTGAGGCATGAAAATACGGGGACTCTTGGATTCCCAGATCATCAGTGATGAACACTCCGTCTACGTCGGGAAGTATATCCTTGGCTATAGTAAGAAGATCCAGGATTGTCTTCAATGATTTCCGGGCTATTTTCACATAGAAGGCGGGATTGGCCACAACATCGATCCAGGATTCCTCGAGTCCACGTAACAGCATCCAAGATGATTCGAACACTCCTGGCATATCGAAATTCAGAAAGTACCCCAGATCCTTAAATCTCTTTACATGATCTTGGAATGCCTTGATACGGGGAATGGCCCGGTTCACATCAACAGGCTCCAGGCGTTCCAGATCTTCTTCGGTTCGGACGGGTAAGTGGACTGGTTTTGTGAAATACGGGTTCTTTCGCCAGAACCATATGGCTCCCAGAGGAGCTCGGGCAACAGTACAGTGAGTGTCGTCACAAAAAATCTCTGAAAACGGGCCAGGCGTAGAAGGCAAGGGCAGTGGTATCGGCAGCTGTATCCAATCATTGCCAAAGAACTGAGTATCGAAAAGAACCGCATCAGCCCAAGAGGCAGTGGTTGCAGCCGGCCCCAAAAAGGTCATCCTGGCCTCAGGAGATATAAAGAAACCTACATATGGTAGAATATCAGTGCTTTTCCCTTCCATAGCAGCGTATATGCGTTCTGCCCCAGTCATCCTAGCCATCGATACTCTTCCTCCCCTTCGGTTCAATACCCCCGACTATAAACCAGTCGTCCCTTTACATAGGTCTGATTCACTTCAAACTCATCATCCATGATGACAATGTCGGCGTCTTTACCTACGCGGAGACTGCCTTTGCGCTGATCAACTCGGGCCACCCTGGCCGGCGTCAAACTCGCCATCTCAATAGCCTCTGGCAGGGAAATGCCAAGTACACTAACCATATTGCGAACATTTTGGTTCATCAAGGATACGCTTCCCGCTAAGGTACCATTCTCTAACGTGCAAGAGCCGTTATCCTTAAAGATAGAACGTCCATCAGTCTGCGAATATATGCCATCAGGAAGCCCTGCGGCAAATCCGTTATCTGTAATCACTGCTACTTTACTGGGTCCTTTGCAGCGAATCAGCACTTGAGCTGCTGCCGGTGAAACATGGACCAGATCGGCAATAAGCTGGCATGTAACTGACTCGCTTGTCAGCACAGCCCCAACCACACCTGACTCCCGATGGTGCAAACCGCTCATCGCATTGTAGGTATGAGTTGCATGGGTGATTCCGGCATCAATGCCTACCATAGCTTCATCGTACGTAGCGTTTGAATGCCCTATCGACACAACAATCCCTTGGTCCGCCAAATGCCTGATCAACTCCAGTGAACCCTCGAGTTCAGGAGCAAGTGTCACCATTCGGATGCTACCTGCTGCGAGGTCTATGGCTCGATCAGTCTCATCAATCGAAGGGCGACGAATGTACTTCGGATTCATTGCCCCTTTTCTTTCCCGGCTTATGTAAGGACCCTCTAGATGAATGCCAACGATCTCAGCCCCATCATACTGACTACCGATGAGCTCTCGAACAACGGAGATGGACTCTATTATCCTTTCTACGGGACCTGTGCTCAGAGTCGCCAAGAAGCTGGTAGTACCACAACTTGCTAGAAACCGCGTTATTTTGAGGACCTCACTTGCATCATTTGTTGCAAGATTGCTTCCGTTACCACCATGCAAGTGCAGATCTATGAAACCAGGAACGAGCCAACATCCGGTTGCATCGACTATGTGTGCACTGGGAGAAAAACTACTCGATTTCCCTGAGCCAATATCTGCGATTCTTCCTTTCTCAACAACTATCACGGCATCGTCAACTATCCCTCTTTCCGTGATAGCTGCTCCTCCTCGAATCACTAGGCTTTCCAATCAGATTCACTCCCCTCTCTCTTTTTCCCATTTCACCATTGACGCTCATTGCTTTGTCTGTATCTGCCCATCTTGCCAATGGAGCGCTGCAGCCCCGACTAGACAAGAGTCTTCCCCAAGATCGGAACACTGAATATCAGCCGAACTAGGTACAGGCATGCATCTTTCCTTTATGGTTTCGCGAATAGGCCGGAGCAGTATTTCGCCCTGGGTCGAGACCCCTCCGCCTAGTATCACCTTTTCAGGGTTAAACACGTTAAGAAGACTCGTGATAGCGCAGCCCAAAATGTAACCCGTCTCTTCTATGAGTTCAAGACAAAAGGGATCACCGGCGGTGGCACCTTCAAACACATCTTCCGATCGAACCATAGTTAAGCCGGTTTTGGCCAATTCCGATAGGGACGTCTTTACGCCTTCTGCAATGCGTTTTCTCGCACGCTGAGCAATTCCGGTTCCCGACGCGTATAGCTCCAGACATCCACGGTTCCCACATCGACACAGAGGCCCATTGAGATCTATTGATAGATGTCCAAATTCACCCGCGGAACCCGCTTTGCCGTGGTAAATACGGCCATTCTGGATGATGGCTCCACCAATTCCAGTCCCAATGACGATACATATGAAATCCCGTACGTCTCTAGCTGCTCCAAACATCATTTCCCCTAACGCAGCACAGTTCCCATCATTATCTACGATAACAGGCATATTG
>JAAZLW010000198.1 GCA_012799135.1 Bacillota bacterium
CTTTCGGTAATCGAAGAAAACCTTGATTACGTCCCTGTGTTCCCTAGTGATCTTGCTTTGAGCCCGTGTTGCCACCTCCCTTCGCTAGTGTGATGGTGTGTACTCACTAGGCCTAGGTTTCTGGCATATTCCTTTTGCTGTGTCTTAATAGCGTTCTATATGAATCGTTATAAAAACGACTCAACTAATATAATAATTCGCCAAATAATGAGCAATACCCTGCAAAGGGACTCACTAGACTGACGATTGGGGTCAATTGACTATGCAAATGGAGTGTTCTTAGGACTGTAACGGTGTTTCTCGGGGCATGGGGAGCAGCCAAGATACCGCAGTTGATACTGGAAGCCCGGTTCATGGGGATGCCCTTTACTGTCGCTCGGTTTGTCTTGACTGTCATAGGAGGATTGATGGGGTTATTGGTTAACTCTCTGGTTCGATCTGAGGATATTCCTATTTAGATTGTACTGGGCTGGAGTCCATGGGCAGGATTAAGGGCCTGCTAGCGGAAACCTAGTAAAGGGAGCTATGGCAGGGAGGCAAAGACATGTTTCGCAAAGGACGTTTACTAAAGCTTTCCAAGTTAGTGGGCTTATTCTTGATCTTGTTGCTTACTGTTGGGACCTTGGCCCAGGCCAGTGAGCTTATCCTACACTTTCTCGATGCAGGTCAAGGCGATTCCATCTTGATCCAATCACCGGCAGGAGTCAATATCCTGGTAGATGCCGGAGATGATCAGGCCGGTACCCAGGTGGTGATGCCCTATCTGGAAAGGCTGGGGCTTGCTTCGCTAGATATGGTAGTAATCACCCATCCCCATTTTGATCATATCGGTGGACTGATTCCTGTCTTAAAGAAGTATCCCGTAGGGCAGGTGTTGGCCGATGGACAGATTCACACGAGCAAAACATATGAGAGGCTCCTAACCCTTATCTATGAAGAAGAAATACCCTTCAAATTGGCCAGAGCTGGGGATGAGCTGAAGATAGCAGGCCTGGATGAAGTGCTGGTACTGAATCCACAGGAACCATTTCTGCCAGGGCTGAACAACAACTCGGTTGTGCTTCAGTTACGTCACGGCGACATTGTCATACTCCTTACTGGGGATATCGAGATAGAGGCAGAAAAGCGGATTCTAGACAAGGGTCAGCTTTCCCAGGCTCAGATTCTCAAAGTGGCACACCATGGCAGTAGGACTAGTAGCACGAAGGGCTTTGTAGACAAAACGCAGCCAGAGGTTGCCATAATTTCGCTGGGAGCAGGTAATGTCTATGAGCATCCCCATCAAGAGACACTAGAAAGTCTGGCATCAATTGGCAGCCAGGTTTTACGAACAGATTTACTGGGTACGATTATTGTGGTCAGTGATGGAGCGTCATATCAGGTACTTAAGGAAGAAGAATGGTTTTCTCGCTAATAACCTTCTGATCAAATGGTCTTTGGGTACTTCCTGGTATCTTCAAATCATCTTAAGAGGAGCATAAGCTATGTCCGAGGTGAAGGTGGTAGCTACTGTTGACCGGATAGAGGGAGAACAGGCGGTGTTGCTTCTTCCCGTAGCAGATGGCGAGATCCCGGTCAATTGGCCGGTGTCCTTACTTCCAGCCGGGACCGGTGAGGGTAGCAGGATCCAGTTGACCCTGAAGGAGGATCCTGACAGCGAAGCAGAAGCTAGGCAACGGGTAGCTGACCTTCTAGATAAACTAACTCGGCGAAGTGAGCAGGCGCATTGACAGCCTCGTCGACCGTTCACGGCTGCAGCATTGTATAGCAAGCTATCCTTTCCTTAGTGAAGGCGAGGTATAGGAGTGGTGGATTGATGTATGTTGCTATTACCAGGACATTGCGAGAAGCGGGTTTTAGGGCCACGCCCCAGCGGATTGCCATATACCTAACTCTAGCTAATACCAGGGCACATCCTTGTGCAGAAATAGTCTATCAAAAGCTGCACGATGAGTTCCCGAGCCTAAGCCTTAATACGGTATATAAAACCTTACAGACCTTCGAAGAGCTCGGCCTGGTTCGCCGTCTTGATACCGGTGAAGGTATGTGCCGCTATGATGCTAACACAGCACCCCATACCCATTTTCTGTGCAAGGCTTGTGGACGAGTACTGGATATCGAGTATGAAGGCGTGCAGAACATGGGGGCAATCAGAGACTACCTTGTGGGCTACGTCAGAGACAGCGCTGGGCACATGGTGTGTGATTATTCGCTGATTCTGCAAGGCTATTGTAATGAGTGTATAAAGGAAAGGGATCCCAGATAGGCCAGCAACCCCCCCAAAAAGGTGAGACTAGTCTACTACACTAGCGGAAAAACTAGTCTTACTGGGGGCGGAAAAATGCAGACCACGAAAACGCAAACAGCGCTTTTCTACCCAGAAGTGGCTGTTTTTGAGCCGGAAGCTTTCAACTATGAATTGGGAAGACGACTCCACGCGGAGTTTCAGTCCAGAGGTGTAAGCCTCCAGATAGCTCCTTCCCATAATCGTCTGGAAGTAGCCGGCACTGATCATTGTCAACGCTTTCATCATGCTAAGCAGATGGTGGCGGTGGGGGTTAAGCATACCCTGACTCCCCAACCTTGCCGCCCATCCGCCGATTATCGCTTAGTCCTCAATACTAGCTGTCCCGCCAAATGTCATTACTGCTATCTAGCCGCGAGTCTAGGCGAAAGAACCTACGTAAGGCTCTATGTAAATGTAGACGAGATTCTCCAGTCTGCGGTAAAATTGATCAAAAAGAGGGGCCATGAGATTACTACCTTTGAGGCCAGTAGTTCCTCGGATCCCGTGGCCATCGAACACCTTACCGGGAGTCTGCGGCAAGCCATTGAGTTTTTCGGAAGACAACTATATGGACGGTTAAGAGTGGTTACCAAGTCAGACCACGTAGATAGCCTGCTTGATGCAGTCCACGCTGGACATACCCGCTTTCGGTTCAGCATCAACGCGGAAGCGATCATTGATCAATACGAAGAAGCTACCGCTTCTCTAGAGGGTCGCCTAAATGCAGCCGGAAGGGTGCATAGAGCCGGTTACCCTCTGGGGTTTATTATTGCCCCTTTGATTCTCTATGAGGGCTGGCGGAGGGGGTATGAGGCATTACTGGATAAGTTGGCAGATAGTTTGCCACCGGCCGCTACCCATGATCTGACCTTTGAACTAATCATGCACCGGTTTACGCAGCGATCCCGTCGTCTTATCTTGGAACGATTTCCCGGTACGACTCTGGCCATGGATACCCAGGATCGCATTCATAAAGGTTTTGGCAAATATGTGTACAAACCGCAGAAGGCCCAGGAGTTAGAGGACGTTCTGCGGTCTTATATTACTGAGCGGTTTCCCTATGCCCAGGTAGAATATTTCACTTGACAGGCTCTGGCCTTTCCTGTAACCTCGCCAAAAGGCGATCTATGTCTCCTTGGACTCTAGTGGTCTCATCTTGGTCCAGCATATAAGGGCAGGCCGGATCCCCGGTGGCGTAGATGATGTCACCTTCCTGGGCAAAGAGCAAAAGTTTACAGGGGATCGCCATGGGCTCACCCCTTTGATCCCGGGGTACTAGTATGGCGATATGCTCTTCAATGCGATCAATGGTATATAGATCGCGAGTACTTGCTATCGTAGGTTCCGGCTGTACCTTTGGGGGTTGCCGAACTGCGCAACCCATCAAGGTCAGGCACAGAAGAGCTACAGGCAGTCTCCACAGACACTGCCGATAAAGGCTTTGTCGCATGATTAGCCTCCTTTGGGAGGCATGGCCGGTGATCTAGGCCCATTCCTGCAGTTCCCTGGGAAAGTGCCAGATTCCTTCTTAATGCTTTCGGCACTTGCGTCCACAGGTACAATC
>JAAZLW010000199.1 GCA_012799135.1 Bacillota bacterium
CAGATGCCCAGATCTGCAAGAGGTTGGGTGAAAGGAAGCGTGGTTGCATGAAGGCGCATATCCTGACTGATAACAGAGCTGCTGCGCCAGGTATTGTCGGGGAGCATGGCCTGTCAGTATTCATCGAGCACAAAAAGATGAATATACTGTTTGATACGGGTCAATCCGGTATATATTGCATCAATGCCGGGCATATGGGAGTGGAACTGGATAGAGTTGACTGTGTCGTGCTCAGCCACGGCCACTATGATCATTGCGGCGGACTGACTCATTTCCCAACCCGTGACGAATCTCCAAAAGTCTATGTTCACAAAGATGCCTTCCGCAAAAAGTATGCTTTGAATTCCGATGGTGAGACGTATAGGGAGATAGGGATACCCTGGGTTCTCGATGATCTCGGTGGCATCGAAGATGACGTAGTCTTCACTGGGGGGCATACATCGTTGGCTCCGGGCATCGATCTTATCGCAGAAGTTCCATACGTTACATCTTTTGAGAAGGTGAATCCACATCTGTACGTTGGAGATGCATCGCACAAGTCACCAGATCCGATGAATGACGAGCAGATGCTTGTCATTGATGGCGATGAAGGACTTAGCGTATTCCTCGGATGCAGTCATCCGGGCATCATCAATTGCCTGCATCATATTTTGCGCATGTTCCCCGGTAAGCATGTGGATACATTAGTAGCCGGCATGCACCTGGAAAACGCGGAGCCCGAGCGCGTCAATGTCACGATAAGGCAGATGCTGGATCTTAATATAAGGAGAGTGATCCCTCTCCATTGTACAGGTATCGTCGCCATCACTGAAATGAAACGCCTCCTGGGAGACCGTTGCCTGATGCTGTGTGCGGGAGACTCTCTCGAACTTGCTAGGGACTAGTTGTTTTCGGTTCCCGAACTATCTCATGTGTCGTCCCCACCGTCGCCGGTACCTACAGGCTATATTGATACGATGATTGCTAGATGGGCTGGAAGAGGTGAGTTGGAGATCCCACGCGAAGAGTTTGTCTGTGAACCGATCATCATAGATAGCAGTTCCGTTTCTTTGCTACCGCTATCGCGGGGAGCTCCGGGCTGTCCTAGACGGTTTACTTGGCGTGGCCAGGAACATAATGTGGTTGCCATAGTGGAGACTACCAAGCAGTTACGGGCACATGACAGCAAGGAGACCTATGTTAGGTCACATTCCTTTCGGGTGAGGACAGATACCAATCTGGAAATGGTGTTGCGTTGCGATCGGCGAGTGCGTGGGAATCCATGGCGGGTCTTTACTGTGCGGCAGCTAGATGGATGAGGGTGCAAAGGTGATCAAAGCGTTCAAGGAGAGCTTTCCACCACTTCGCCTGATCGGCAGAAGGTATACCGACGCCGATCGGGGTCCCGATGGTGGGTTTAGCCAGAAATGGGGTGAATGGTTTGAGCGGGGTTGGTTCCAACCATTGGAGCAGCGCACACACACTCTATCTCCGAAGCCTGTCTGCTAGTATTTCATGGAACTGGCCTTTGTGAGCAGCTACCCCTGCTTCATAGGTGAAAAGGATGGCTTGCTCAACACCTGTTTGCTTTAGGGCGGCTATGGTCTCAGGGAGTCGATGATCTCCCGCCCAGATGATGGGTATGACTTTACTCCTCGGACCAGAGAAAGCTGCAGCAGCTAAGGTCTCTGCTGTTACATGGGCAATTGGCATACTGATCAGGCTGTCCGGGTTTTGCGGCAGCTCTTCTTCAACCTCCAATCCGAAAATGTGTAGGAGATCCTGCAGGCACTGGGCAAAAGACAGGCTAGTACCTTCCCATAGTAAAGTGGCCATAGCCATGATCTCCTGGTTAATTGTGGCAGGACCCGGTCGGTGAGGATAGTTGCGGTAGATCATAGGGGAGACAATCTGCAGATCTGGGGATAGTCTACGATAATCTTGGCCCACGAAGTAGGCTAGGCAGGGCTGAAAGAGGAAGGCTGCCAGTTCTTTCCCTGTGTGAGACTTACACATCCATGTTGAAAGCTCCTGGACGAAGTCAGTAATGCAGTCTGCTCGGTACTTAAACCAGGCAAATAACCCTGGATATGCAGCATTGAGAGTTAACCAGCCCGCGGGAGAACAAAGATCCCTAAGCCACCTCTGTAAGGTGGTGGATAAGCCAGTTAGTATCAGATCTGCGGTCTGCCGCACATCACGCATGATCGTTTCTCGATCATAACCACGGGTAGTCATATCCTCTTGACAGCGAGGGCAGAAGCAGCTGAAGAAACCGCTGTTCGTCTCAGATGACGCCGGTGAAGGAAAGCGCACTCCATCGAGAAAGACGCCCTTAATGTTCCCTTTCAACAACCTGTCCATTGTCCTGTAGAACTGGGTGCGAATAGCCGGGGAATTAGGACAGCCCGAGCCGAACCACTGAAAAGGCTGACCGTAGATGTCGATGGTTAGATCCTCACTTTCTCCGGTGGCGGGGAAAGCATGGGCCACGGCATAGGTCTTTAGTGGCGTCTCCAGCAAGGGATCTAGGGCCTGCTCACCAGCTACTACAGTGTCAACTCCTATCTGTTCCAGGGCTTCTATCCTTGCCCGATCGGTAGGAGGGTTGAACAACCAGATCTGCACACTAGCCACCTCCCATCGAAGCGTAACCGAGTGTTTTACTCAAAAGCAATGAGTTTGATAAAGTGGGACTTTTCACGCACTGCTTCTCCGTAGATATTTGACATTCCTGCAAAGCGAGTTTGGCAGAAGCGATTACCTAAGGGCTGGGCAGGTGACGAGGCGAGTACGCCGAAGACATGAACCAATAGAGAATTCAGGAAGGGAGACAGGCAAGCATGAAACTAGGGTTAGTCCATTACAATTTTCCCGGCAGTCTTGAGGATTTTCTAGACTATGCTGCCCGGACCGGCTTTGAGTATGTGGAGCTAGTAGCTAAGGATCTTTGGGAAAAAGGACAAAGCTATGAGCAGGCATTAGATACTGCTAAGCAGGTCCGAGCCATGCTGGATGAGCGGGGTTTGAAAGCTTCCGCACTATCGGGCCAAAATGATTTCTTGGTCACCGGCAAAGAGGCGATGGATTTTCAGGTAGAGCGCCTTAAGCAAGTCTGCCGGCTGGCTGAGATTATCGGTACCCGCATTCTCAGGGTTGATGGCGGTTGGCCGAAGGATGGAGTAGATGAGGCCCAATGGATGGATCTGATGATTGAGGGCTTTAGTCGTTGCCGTGGGTTTATTGAAGCGGAAGACTTTCATTTTGCTTTGGATAATCACGGTTTGGTGACAAATGACGCGGAGCGGCAGCTTGCCTTATTCAGCGCGGTGGGTAGTAAGAATATGGGTGCCAATCTGGATACCATGAACTACCGGTGGGCCGGTCACTCCTTGGAAGTAGTCAATCAATTTTACGAGAAGATCGCACCTTGGGTCCTACATGTGCATATGAAGGATGGCCGTAATTGCCTAGCTGATTATGAGGGGACAGCCTTGGGGGAAGGTGAGATTGACCTAAAGTGGGCGGTTCAGTGCCTAACAAAGGCAGACTATCAAGGAGCATGGTGTGTCGAATATGAAGGCAAGACTGATCCTGCGGAAGGCTATCGCAAGGGGCTGGAGTGGCTAAGACAACACTTACCTAGAGCCTAATGATAGCCTGGCGGCCCCAACAACAGCCGATGTATTTGCACTATAGCCTGGTCCATGATACTCTGTATCTGCTAGTTAAACCTCGTAAGTACCCCACGCAGAACCACAGGTATGTTCATGGTATCAGTGATCGAATGGCGAATAGGATTAGGTTATCAAAGTAGGGTCACCCTTGCCTTGTGCGGGGGTAGCCCTCTTGCCTGCACCAGGAGGGGATATAAGTGTTTGTAATGCCAGATGCAGGTAAAAAGCCGATCAAGGTATGGCTTCGAGACAAGTCGGAGATCGAAGCTAGTTGCATGGAACAGGCGATTAACCTGGCCAATCTGCCCTTTGCCTTCCGCCATGTAGTGCTCTTGCCGGATTGTCATACAGGCTATGGGATGCCCATTGGGGGCGTTTTGGCAGCCAAAGCTGCCATTATCCCTAATGCTGTCGGCAATGATATCGGGTGTGGAGTCGCTTTTGCCCGGATGGATGTACCGGCAGATTTGCTCCATGAGATTAAGGTAAGCAATGGTACGCTAGCGCAGAGCATAGTGGGAGATCTCATGCGGAGCATTCCTACCGGTTTTAACCATCAAAAAGAACCTCAGAAATCGGCGGTTCTAGAGGCATTCCAGCCTCCTACCGGTATGCCTAACTTGGAAAAGGAGATCAACAGAGCTTATTATCAGTTAGGTACTTTAGGTAGCGGCAATCACTTCATCGAGCTTCAGACAGATGATGATGGCAGGTTGGGGATCATGGTACATTCCGGCTCTCGCAATTTAGGCTTTCAGATCTGCAGATCTTTTAACAAGCTAGCTCGAACCCTGAATACCAAGCGTTCCCAGCCGGTACCACCCGAGTGGCAACTTGCCTATTTGCCGACCGATACATCGGAAGGGCAGGCATATATCCAGTGGATGAATATGGCCCTAGAGTTTGCCAGAGAGAACCGGCATCTGATGATGGAGCGTGTTAAGGAGATCCTCTTTGATAACCTAGCAAAACATGCTGGCATCGATAATGTGAAGCTAGATCTGGAGATCAATGCCCACCACAATTATGCTGCTTTGGAAACCCATTTCGGTGAGGAAGTATGGGTCCATCGTAAAGGTGCTATTCGGGCCAGAAAAGATGAATATGGGATCATTCCCGGGGCCATGGGTTCGTTCAGCTATATTGTCAAGGGGAAGGGCAATCCTGAATCCTTCTACAGTTGCTCCCACGGAGCCGGCCGGGTAATGAGTAGGAAGGAAGCTACTCGGCAGTTTACTGTGGAGAGAGTGGTGAATGATCTCAGATCACAGAATGTAGTCTTGGGTAAACGCAAACGCTCCGATGTAGCGGAAGAATCACGGTGGGCTTACAAGGACATCGATGAAGTTGTCGAGAATCAGCTGGATCTCATAGAACCGGTACTCAGGTTGAAGACAGTTGTAGTAGTGAAGGGCTAGCTTGGGGAAGCCTTCACTTGCATAGATTTGGCCTTGGTCTTCTAATGGGGCAGCTCTATGGCGGTTAGGTATTCGCTAGGGGCTGCCCCTAATTCACGTCGAAAAGCTCTGCTAAAAGCGTTAACAGATGAGTACCCTACTAGGGATGCGACCTCTGTCACTGTTAGGTGTCGCAGCTCCAGCAGTTTCTTGGCTTGCTGCATACGCAAATGAAGATGGTACTGAAGGGGAGCGATTCCATACTCCTCTTTGAAACTGCGGGCAAAGTGGTATTTGCTTAGGCCAACATGATGACTGATTTCGTCTAGACTAAGATCCTTTTGGAAGTTAGCTTCGATATACCATTTCGCACTGAGGAGAGCAATTTGCATTTCGCTTTGGCTCTGGATTTCCTGCTCACGGGCCAGGGATATTAGCTTGGACAGTAGTTCGAGCAAATTGGCCTTGCATAGCAAACTATCTTCGCTCCAGGGGTTGGACCATAGTTCCACCACGTGCTTAGCTAAAAGATTAAATACCTTGCTGCTAGGGCCGGTGGCGGTATGTACCGGTAATCCTGGTATGGATGGAATCTGGGTAAGCGTTAACGAGGGCTTCTTTTCATATAAATCGAAAAGAAGCCACATAACACTCATCCCCTTTGGTGTTGAGACAGTATACAACTCATTCATCGGTACATAGATGGCGGAACCGGCCTCGGCCAAGTGTTCTTGGCCTCTAATGCCAATTGAGCAACTACCAGAAAGCAGAAGCACCAGGCTATGATGGCTGTTATGATTTGCTAGTGACCAGCCGGGATAATACGTAGTCTCATATGCCGCCCATACCTCGGTATACCATTTAGCGGGATTTACGGTCGCCAGTGCATTACTAGTCGGAAGCAAAGCCACCCGGGATAAGAGAAAGTCCAGGTATGCAGTGGTATCGACGCTGTAGCACAGATCGATTTCTTTACCCATACCTGGTTCCAGGAAAATAGTCCCTCTACTCGGACCTGGTGTGGTAGCGATAGCCACTTTGGCAGGGGAAGAGCATACCAAAGGAGGCTGACAAACCAGGGCTACCGTGAGAGGGTCATGCATCACAAGATCCGGACTACGGGCTCCTTTAAGCCACGCTTTACACAGAGCTGACAGGAGCCTGGGGCCTGAAGCTTCCGCAGACTTCAGTTGGGCAAAGTGATGACGCTGTAGTGCGCAACCAAGAGTAACCTCATAGCCCACAGCGGTTATGGGGATACCTGCTTTGAAGAGGGTTTCAGCTGCCTCAGGATCTGCTTGGATGTTCCACTCCGGCAGTGCCTGACTTGACCAGCCGCCCATGAATATGAGATGCTCAATATTCTTTTCTACCTGGGGGTACTCTCGGAGCAATTCTGCAATATTCGTTAGGGGAGCAGTGGCTATGAGAGTAACCTTGCGATTCTGCTCCAACTTCTTGGCCATGAACTGAGGTGCCTTATCAGGGACCAAAGGCGAAATCGGACCTTCATAGGACTCGCTGGCTTGGTATCTATACCAAGACACGTTCTGAGTAACAGCCTGCTGGTAACCTACAGATACGGGGACCTTACTTCTGCCATAGGCACCGAGGAGCTGCCGGGTTAATAGCTCGGCCTTGGGCTCTAAGACGGTCACTCCGATCAGCTCAATTTCCGGAGAGCAGGCCGCCAAGGCAAGGGCAAAGGCTTCATCTATGTTATCCGCGAGGTTTGTATCCATCAAAACCTTGCATGGCATATCCGATCCCACTCTCTCACTTAGCTAGTAAAACCTGCCTGTCTTTTAGCAAGACGTGTTAAACCTCAAGCAATCTCTACCAAAGGGGAATGGCCTTATACGACAGAAACCCTATCATAGTTGATTATTTCGAGCAAGATTAGCGCGTTTCCTGCTTCAGCCATTCCATCGGGCAGGAGCAGACAAAACCAACAAGCTGTCACGAAAGGGAAGTGCAATGGACATGGTAAAAAAGATCCCACTACTCCTCGATACAGATATAGGTTCCGATATCGATGATGCGGCCTGCCTGGCGTACCTTCTCCATCAGCCTCAATGTGAGCTTTTGGGTATCACGACAGTTTCAGGTGAGTCAGTTCACAGAGCTATGCTGGCTGATGCCGTGTGTCAAGCCGTCGGCCGTCGGGATATACCCATTCATCCCGGATGTGAACAGCCATTATTGGTCGAGCAGAAGCAGAAGGCAGCACCCCAAAAGGAGGTCCTCGGCAGGTGGTCGCATAGGCAGCGCTTTGAACCCGGCTCGGCTGTGAGGTTTTTGCGGGATACGATCCGCAGTCGACCAGGAGAAATCACCCTTTTGGCAATAGGGCCATTGACCAATATTGGGTTGCTGTTTCGGCTAG
Source organism: Bacillota bacterium (assembly GCA_012799135.1). Lineage (GTDB taxonomy): Bacteria > Bacillota > Limnochordia > DTU087 > DTU087 > JAAZLW01. The sequence goes on from JAAZLW010000199.1 coordinate 7,440, forward strand.
ATCCCGAGATCCCCCGCCTTTTGAAGTCCCTAGTCTTAATGGGAGGGGCTTTCTCATTCCCGCTTGGATGTATGCGACTTCCCGTCGAGTGGAATATGATGCTTGATCCTCACGCGGCGTCTATTGTCTATGCCGCCGAAGGGCTTCATATCACTGCAGTTGGATTGGATGTTACGACTCAGTGTGTCTTGCCAGCGGATGTTTGCCGCAATCAACTGCGGGGAGGAGTCTTGGATCTAGTGCGGGAAGCAGCGGAAGTCTGGTTTAAGGTCCGCCCAGAGATCACCTTCCACGATCCCTTGGCCGCAGTAGGCATCTTCCACCCTGAACTTATGCAATACGATGTAGGCCGAGTAACCATAGAGTTGGTGAGTGAGCCCCTTGCCGGTATGACGCTATTGGATAGTTCTTGTGAGACGAAAACCCATAGGGTAGCGAGAACAGTGGATGTAGATGGGTTTTTCCGGGAGTATTTCGGGATCGTCGGGGGCAGGTTGAACTGCGATAAGTAGGGTCTCTACTTTGCGAAATGAGACAGAGCTTGGTATCCATGTAGAGACGTTCCTGGTATTTCCCAGGATAGCAAAGCTAGTATCTGGTTTATAGCAGTTAGGACGATTCTTAAAGAAAGAGAAATGGAGCGAGTGATCATGTCTGGGAACTCCTTAGCAACACCGAAAAGAGAGCTGGCCCAGCCCAACCGGAGGTCAACCACAAAACAGCCACGGAATGGCTGCTCATGGCGTCGAGAGCTGCGCAAGAACTGGCAGCTTTATGCCATGGCACTTCCGGGTATCTTGGTTTTGCTCATTTTTGGCTATGGACCGATGTTTGGTCTCTCTATTGCTTTTGTTGATTACTCCCCTGCCCGAGGCATCATGAACAGCGAATGGGTCGGTCTGGAATGGTTCAGAAGAGCGTTTTCGAACCCTATGTTCTGGACGGCGGTACGCAACACAATCACCATAAAGGGCCTTCAGACCCTAATTGGTTTTCCAAGCGCTATTGTTTTGGCCTTGTTGCTAAACGAGGTGCGCATTCGCTGGTTCAAAAAGATAGTTCAGACGGCCACCTTCTTACCCTATTTTGTTTCATGGGTAATCATATCCAGCATGTTTAGGAATATCCTTGGGAGCTCGGGGGTCGTAAACCAAATATTGGTCAACGTATTCGCGCTACAACCGATCAGCTTCCTCACGGATCCTGCTATCTTCCGTTGGGTAGTTGTCCTTCAAGATACATGGAAGTGGTGTGGGTACTTTGCAGTGTTGTATCTTGCTGCTATGACAACTATTGACCCGGCCCTCTATGAAGCGGCAGAGATCGATGGAGCCAGCAGATGGCAACAGACCTGGCATATCACGATCCCTAGCATAAAGCCGATGATGAGCACCATACTGATCATTCTTGTGGGCTTTTTGATTGATACCGGCAGTGGAGGCGGAGGGACATTTGAGCAAATCTACACCATGTATAACGTCTCCGTCTATGCTACTGCTGATATCATCTCGACCTTTACCTATCGTTTGGGGTTGGGGCAGAGCCGCTATAGCTTAGCCACCGCGGTTGGCCTCTTCCAAAGCGTCATCGCTTTTGGGTTGGTCGCCTGCGCGAATCGGATCATGAAGCGGCTTGGTCAGGAAGGGCTGTTCTAGATGGATCTTGCCTGGGCGAGACTCATCTAGGAAGCAGTAATCATCGGGATAACGGGTACTCTAATAGGCAATTCCGGGAGGGTAATACAGTGAGCCGATCACCTAGACGAACCATGGGCAGGCTGACGTTAGGGAAAATCGCTATTTACTGCACGTTGTCAGTGGTTTTCATCCTGGCGTTCTACCCATTTTTCTATACGCTGTTTATGGCAGTAATGCCCTATAGTGAGTATGTGAAGCAACCGGTCCACGTTCTACCATCCGGCTTCACTCTGGATTATTTTGAGCAGGTTTTGAGCAATGCTCGACTTATCCGTGCCTTTGTCAATTCGGCGCTTCGGACATTTGTTGGCACTATCTTAAGCATCATTGTAACGATGCTTACCGGTTATGCTCTGTCTCGCAAGAACTTGCGGGGGCGGCGTGTGCTGAATTTCCTTTTCGTGGTACCGATGTGGGTCAGTGGAGGCATGATTCCCTATTACTTGACAATACGAGCTGTTGGCCTTCTCAACTCATTTTGGGCCATGATCATCCCGGTCTTGATCAACTCTTTCAACATGTTTATCGCTCGATCTTACTATGCAGATTATCCGCAGGAGGTTGTTGAGGCAGCCCTGGTGGACGGTGCCAGCCAGTTCGGTACGTTCTGGAGGATTATTTGGCCGACATCCAAACCCCTGTTTGCTACCTTGGCTTTACTGATTGGATCATTCCACTGGAACGATTTCTTCTGGCCTAGTATCTTGGTATCGTCTGAGTGGCAACCTGCTCCTGTATTACTGAACAGTATTATGACCAATCGTACATTACTGTTTGGGTTAGGGCAAGGAGCGAGAATCGAACCTCAGTCCTTTATCTCTGCGGTTGCCGCCATTCAGATCATTCCGCTTTTGATCGTTTACCCGTTCCTACAGCGGCATCTGGTCAAAGGCATCATGCTTGGCTCTGTTAAGGGGTAGTTTCGGCAGGAAGACGTCTGGCCCGATGTATGCACAAACAGCTACCGAGCGAGATTTGGGGAGGTGGTGGAGATCGAGGAAGTCGCAAATTAGTCTGTCTCAGGTAGGCAGTGGCAGTGATCAAGAATGACAAAGAGAGAGGTAATAACAGATGCTTAGCCGAAAACGACTTCAATTTGCGTTTGTGGTGTTGGCGATGAGTGTCATGGTCTTGGCAGGCACGGCGCTTGCGAAACAGGGACCCGACAAAGTGGTTATCTGGACAACAAACCCTTCAGAGACCGTGGCTGACTGGAACAAGGATCCCATTCTCCAGGAAGTTGAGAAAGCAACCAATACCGATATCGAAATGGTAGTAGTCTCAGGTACATTGACAGATCAGATTAACGCGGCAATTGCCAGCGGAACGTTGCCGGATATCATCCCTGTCGTCGGCCCTGAACAGTTTGGTGTCACAAGGCGATGGGCAACCGATGGTGTGCTAGCGGCCTATGAGGGGGACGTTGCAGCAGCTGCTCCTAATGTCCTCCGGCAGTATGAAATGAACCCGACATTGAACGAGCTGAAGATCGATGGCAAGATCTACTTCCAACCAGTATTTTGGGGACATGGAGACTATCCTAATGGTGGGCTGATCCATGTGCGCAAGGATCTTCTGGACAAGTATGGAATGAACCCACCGCAAACCTTTGATGAGTACTTCAAGTACCTAAGGACTTGTAAGGACAACGGTAATGGTACGGGTGTTGTCTTTGCGGGTGGCGGGGGAGTCCAGGGTGCTATATCTGCCTTTACCGGTGCCTATGGCGTGCCTAGTGCCGGTTGGGTGAAAGTGGATGATGGCTTCGAATTCTGGGCCTTACAACCGGGAGTCAAACAGGGACTACTCAAATTCCGGGAGATGGTTGCAGAGGGTCTGATCCATCCCGGTGTTTGGGAAATGAATGATGACGTGGCTCGCACGGCTTTTGTTTCAGGCACCTCCTGCTCAGCCATTTTCTGGGGAGGCGGACATATCGGTCGCATCCAAAATGACATGGAACTGGTAAATCCGGATTTCCAGGAGTGGTTACTTCCTGCCCTGGATGCTGGTGCCGGTAGCCGTGGATATACTTCAGAACCGATGTTTTGGGGGACAGGTCAATTAGGTGGCATGCGTCACAATAGCCCGGTGGCGGCTGCACGGGTCATAAACTTCCTCGTTAGTGAAGAAGGAGTTAAGCTCACCGCAGTCGGGATCGAAGGCATCCATTATACCGTGAAAGATGGCCAAATTGTCATGCTTGATCAGCGGGCTAAGGATGGCTTCCCGACAGAGGCTGGTCACACCGGAGCTCATCCGCTGGCGACCCATCTCGTCAGTTGGGTTCCCCAAGAGTGGCAAAACTGGGCATTGCTCTATGGTAAGGGCAAGGAATATCGGGATTGGTTCGATCAGATGTGGGAAAATCAAGGTATGTACCAGACGCCAACCTATGGGCTTCTTACTATGTCTCCGGAGTGGAGTTACTTTCAGCCCACCAGTAATGAACTAGTTGCTCAGGCTTTCACTGCAATTGTCAAGAGCGCTACTGCGGAAGAAGCATCGGCGCTTTATGACCAGTTCGTCAAAGACTGGCTCGCATCTGGCGGGGCCCAGGCTCAGGCGGAAATGAGCCAACTTCTAATGAAGGTATACAAATAGCTCAAGGTGTCCGGGAATTCCATAGGTAGGTAGTGCGTAAGACTGGCTTTCGAGATGGTCGCCTGGTATAGGGCGGCCATCTCACCAAGGGATTCCACAGGGGACTCCTTTTTCCTGTGATTGCCCCACATGATTATTAAGCGCCTGCCAAGGCTGGTCCGATGCACGAATGGCAAGAGAGCATCCGGTATGGAGGGATTAGAATCAAATGGCATCTTACGAAACGCTTCAGAAGCTTCAAGAGTACCCCGAATGGATTGCGCCTCGCTCCGATACGCGAGTCTTCCTGGGCGAACCGGGTGCCCCCGAGGCAACCAAGACCACGGTCGAGCCAGGTAACGCTTTTTCACCTGGAATTGGCACATTTGGGGTTACTTGGTGGCTCAGGTTCCCCGATGAAGGGAGCTTCTATGCTCCAGAGACTCAAGCGCTTGAGTCTTTCAGATGGTCCTTTGAAAATGGTTACCTTCCTTTAATCCATTGTGACACCGTGGTTAGGGGTCTGGAGATTCGTCACAGCCTTTTCCAGGATGGGGCAGCTTTGGAGCGGTCGGAGGCGGTCTGCGGTAACCTCCAGATTTTTAACCCTACCCCTCAAAGGAAGCGTATTCAACTTTTCGTGGCATTGCGGTCTCTCGGACCAGCTGGGGGTCCTGTACGTGACTTGAAGGCTGGGGACGACTCAAAAAGTTTTTGGCTTGCCGAGCGGAACCTGCCTTTGCTCGGATTCGATCGAGTTCCCGACTCTATTGGATGTGGTGTAGGCGATCCTTCTCCACTGGCCCGGGAAGGAAAGATGCCCAATGCTCAGACAGTTACTGATCCCGATGGTTGGTGTTTTGGGCTGGCCCGTTTCGACATTGTGCTCTTACCACGGGAAACCTGGTGTTTGCATTTCGATTGCCCGCAGCAATCCTATGGTGTGGTCCCAGATGATTTGCCTGGTACGGCCTTTTTGCGTCCGGACCAGTATGAGCAGCGGGCAGAGGCTCACCTTGAGCTTTGGCGGGAACGTTTGGCAGGTATGGAGCTTGACGTTCCTGATATCGATTTTCATAATGCCTTTTTTGCGAATCTGCAGCACATGTTAACAGCTACAGTAGGGGATCAGATTCGCCTGGCCCCAATCGCCTACCCCCTGCCCTGGATGCGAGACGGAATCATTATCATGCGCTGCTTTGATCTTGCCGGTTTTCACGAGTTAGCCAGGAAGACAACTGAAATCTGTGTACGGCAGGACTTCTTTGGAGGTTTTTGCGCGGAAGCGGATGCTCCCGGACAGGGAATCTGGGCTTTGGTACAGCATTATCGAATTACTCGGGATCGTGCCTGGTTGGAGCGTGTCCACCCAGCTATCCAACGCAAGGTAGACTACCTATTCCGGATGCGTCGAACGAATGAGCCGATTCAAATTGTCCAGGATTGCGCCGTTTTGCCGTTCATGCACGCTTACCGCAATGCTGGTGTGATCTGTGCACCTGCAAAGAATGGAATTATCATGGGTGTAATGGATCTGAAAATCCGTGAAGGTCAGACGAATCAATGGGCCCTCTGCGGGTTACAGGAGGCTGCATACGCGGCACGTGAGCTAGGGCGTGAGGTTGATGTCCGTAGCTATGAGACTGAAGCCCAAGAGCTGCGGGATGCTCTGTGGCGCTACATTCAGAGTGAGCCTAGGTACTTTGAATTCGAGCGAAATGTCAATAGTCTTGTCTGGCCGACGCGGGCATGGGAAAGCGAAACAGAGAAAGTCACCCCGGGGTTTGAGGCTTGGTGGGCAAGAGAGCGTGGAGACGAAGCCACTTATATCCCAGAGCGATGGTGGCTCCACTTTGAGTTAGGACAGATCCATAACGCTCTCTTGCTTGGCCTACGCCAGTCAGCATGGCTTGGATTGAAGTACCGACTGGATCACCAAGACGTACCAGGTCTGTATGGCTGGCGAGAATATGGTGGAGGCTTCGAAGAGGCAGGGAATGCGGTAAATGGTGTCTCCTTGATCAAGCAACTGCGTGGTTGCCATCGGTTCGATCAGATTACACCACATGGCTGGTGTGCCTCAGAGATGTGGCTATTACAGCGAGGGATGCTGGTTGAGGAATGGAAAGGCGAGCTGGTGTTGTTCGGCGGTGTGCCGGCAGAGTGGCTCACGCCGGGTGCCCGGATCGCGTTCCGAAACTGGGTTACCTGGTATGGGAAAGTCTCGGCAGAGCTGATCATCGAGGATAATGGCCACCAGGCGAGAATTCATGCATTAGGCATCGATCCAAACACTCCTGTACGTATCAGTCTGCCCAGTGGGGACAGAGTCATTACGCCTACGGCTGATGGTAAAGTCTCAATGACTATTGAAATCTGAAGAACCACACTGCTATGAGGAGACGACCACGAAGCAACTCATGTGGCCGTCTCCTTTTACTCTCAGCTTAGCGGGGATGGTGCCTTTCCTAGTACCTAGAAGCTACTCTTCCAAGGCAGCCAGAATCGCCTTAGTAAAGGGCACTAGGTCTCGGGGGGTTCTGGAGGTAATCAGATTGCCGTCGGTGACTACTTCAGCATCGTTCCACTTAGCACCGGCATGGACTAGATCATCCTTAATCGCCACGTAAGAAGTGGTCTTCTTATCTCTTACGATATCCGCTGAGACCAAGAGTGAGGGTCCATGGCAAATGGCGGCCACAACCCCATTGCGCTCATTGGTCTTGCGTACCAACTCTACCATTTCAGGATAGATCCTGAGCCGGTCTGGTGCCCATCCTCCCGGAATGACGACGGCATCCCAATCCTGATCCTTAGCCTCCACCATGCCGATACAGGACTTGATCATGTAGCCGTGTTTGCTGGGATACTCCTTGTTGGCTTCGGGCCCAACGATGGCAACATCATAGCCTGCCTCTGTGAGGCGTAGGTAGGGATACCAAAGCTCCATATCTTCATATTCCCGTTCTACCAAAACAGCGATCCGTTGCTTGACGCCCATTGGCACATACTCCTTTCACTAGTCTACTCGGTAGATTCGTATTTCCCTATGTATTCACTATCTTCCTGCTCACGGACTGAATAGGAGCGAATTGCGGTAGTCTAGGCAGAGCAAAGCATGCTACCATGGTATTCCATTTCGCAACATTTCTGAAGGAATCCCGTAATTGATTGTGGAAATCTAAAAGAAGCACTAGGGTCTTTAGAGATTTGAGGGAATCTATTGGGGGATAGAAGATGGAATCCAGCATACCTGTGACAATAGAGCCTTTGCTATGGGAAAGCTTTAATGGTGATTTCGCTGCTTGGGATGAGAAGATTAGACATTTCACTCAGAGCCTTCCTGATAGTATTCTTGGCAGGAAGCTTTATGTGCTTCTTAAGGAAATCTTCCGGGCAGACCAAGCCGGTATGTACTTGAGAAGCCATTCGCTACTTATGGATATAAAAACACTGCTCATGCAGGCAGGAGCGCTTGAGGCTTTTGCGTTTGCTATGGGGGGTAAAGCGAGGCCAGCTGACCCAGGAGGCGGTGCCCGCACCCCGTCTCCTGCCCCCAGGTCCAATCCCGAAGCCGACAGTGATGAAGACGTATGCGGTCAATGCTTAGGAGCCGCCTGTCTTGTCGGAATTTGTCGAATATGTGAATGGACCATAAAACGAGCATAGAAAGGGGGAATTGCAGGTGGATGTTGCGGATGGCGTTGTAGACGAAGAACTGGGGGACGAGGCAACGACACAAACGCCTTCCATTGAGCGACAGCTGGAGACTCTTGCCACTATGTTTGCTGAGAAGATTCAGTATGATCAGCAAAAAGAGAAGGCGTTTGATAAGCTTTACCAGGAACTAGATATATTCAAGAATGATTTTGTTGAAAAACGCATGCGGGAGATTTATACAGATTTGCTTCTTCTGTATGACAACGTAAAGAGTTATCTAGCTCGGGAAGATGTTCAGGCACCGGAGAATACGGTTGCCCGGGAGTGCCTCGGATACGCCCTGGAAGAGATACTTGAGGTTCTCTATCGACGTGGTATTGAACCTATTGCTCTGGGGTCAGATGTTTTTGACCCACGCTATCAGCGAGCTCTTAAAACTGTAGCGACTAACTGTCCTAACGATGATGGCAAAGTTACGAAGATCATCAAGGATGGTTTTTGTAAAGGCAATACGGTATTACGTCACCAAACAGTGGTAGTAGCTCGATGGCAGGATGAGGAAAGGGTGGATCTCTAGTGGGGCGTGCTGTTGGAATCGACCTGGGAACCACTTTCTCTACATTAGCGGTGTTGAATGAATATGGGAAGGCAGAGATCGTTCCCAATGCGGAAGGTGAACGCTCCACGCCTTCCGTTGTCTATTTTGAGGACAAGGATTCAGTAGTTGTTGGGCGAGTGGCTAAAAACGCTGCGGTCAGTGCTCCGTATGGTGTTGTTGAGTTTATCAAGCGGCAGATGGGAAATCCAGACTACGTATTTCTCCATGGAGAACAGGCATATCGGCCGGAAGATATTGCTGCTTTAATCTTGAAGAAGCTGGCTCAAGATGCAGCAAACCTTTTGGGAGAGCCTGTCACTGATGTAGTAATCACGGTGCCGGCATATTTTGATGATGTACGGCGGCAGGCGACTTTGGATGCAGGCAAGATCGCAGGCCTAAATGTAATCAAGATCATCAACGAGCCCACTGCTGCTGCCTTAGCCTATGGGCTTGGTGGTGGAGCTTCCGACCAAAGGATCATGGTCTACGATCTCGGAGGAGGAACCTTTGATGTCACCATCATGGATGTATCTCATGGCGAAGTAAAGGTCATAGCAACTGATGGTGATCACATGTTAGGTGGAAACGATTTCGATGATCAGATAATGCTTTATGTTAATGAGATTTTCAAAGCAGAACATGGAGTGGATCTCCTAGAAGATCTGGAGACGCAGATGGATTTGCGGCAGAGGGCAGAAGTTGCAAAGAAGACCCTGTCGACTCTCACTACAGCTAAGATCAGTGTGGGTGCTGCGGGCAAGCGCTCGACTTGCGAGATTACCCGAGACCAGTTCGAGGACATGTGTGGGTACCTCCTACAGCGGACACAACTCTTGGTGGAGTCGGTGATGGAGACGGCCAAGGTTACATGGCAGGATATCGATAGCATTTTCTTGGTAGGAGGCTCCACAAGGATGCCCATGGTCTCTGCCATGCTTGAATCGGTATCAGGGAAGAAGCCTAACCAAAATCTAAATCCCGATGAAGCTGTGGCTATTGGTGCGGCAATTCAGGCCGGCATTATTATGGCCCAACAGGGTGATGGGCGAATCCTAAACACGGCAGAAGGACGTCGGTTAGCGAACACTCAAGTTACCGATGTAACGTCCCATTCCTTTGGCATTATCGTATTGGATGTGAGGACTAACCAACTGTATAATGAGATCATGATCGCAAAAAACACTCCCATCCCGGCTCAGGTTGTAGACCTTTTCTACACTTCTGTGAATAGACAGACAGCCGCCAAACTGATAGTACTTCAAGGAGAAGATAAGGACCCCGAGAACTGCGTGGTTATAGGAGAGACAGAGCTAGTATTTGACAATCCTAAAAGGCTAGGCTATCCGGTTGAAGTCACATATGAATATGATGCCAACATGATGATACATGCCTATATGGAAGACAAGAAGACCGGTAGGCGTGCAGAGCTTCATATATCGCAAAAGGGCCGACTCACCGATGCGGAAGTGGTAGAGAAGAGGCGGCTGATGGATACGATGTCAGTGGGTTAGTCCATACGTAGGAGAACAGATATGACAACCGCAGAAATACATAGAATCTGGGCTGATTTCGATGTCACAGTAGACGGTCAACACGGTATAGTGATTCATTCTGGAATGACCATAAGAGGTTACAATGTGTTCTCAGGCCGTGGTATGAGCATTATCTACTGGTTTTATTTCACCGATAATTCACCTATACCAGGTGGTCTACCTGAGTATACCGATGTTGCAGGTAATGCTTGCACGGCTGAGGATTTCGTGCCTCCATATACAGCTAGTACGTATGATGACTTTAGAGTCTTTTTGCCCTATGAAGCACTCAAATTCGACAGGGTGGGTTATCTTGAAGCTCACTGTAACCTAGGAATATATGAAGGGGACGTGCTTGTTGAACGGAGAGAAAGGGTTCTGGTATTTGGGGTGACCAGGGCAGGTGGGTATCATCAATCCCAGGCATCGCCGCCTAAAGAAACTCCCAGATCCCAGCCACCTCCTAGCTCACCAAAAGGTCAGTACCAGGAAGGAGACATATGGACTCAGCTCGGCATTCCTAAGAACGCCAGCAAACAGCAAAAGAAAAGGATGTTGACTGAGCAATATAATAGCTATCGGGCCAGGGTCAATCACCCTGATCTTAACAAGAGGCAAGAAGCCGAGCGGATGCTCGTGGTTATTGCTAAAGCCCGGCAGAGCTTGTGATAATCAGC
>JAAZLW010000200.1 GCA_012799135.1 Bacillota bacterium
AGCAGGGGCTGTACCGTGGGGGGCTTCCGCCATGATCACCCGGGGTGACAGATCCTCTTGAAAGCCTATTACCAGTGATTCCGCTCCCGCCACAGAACCAAACATCTGCAGCACCAGATCAGACAGACAATCACCATCCCGATTCAGGGCGGGAATAACCAAAGCCTCCCCATCTACCCGACACAACAGGGCATAGGTAGCATCGATTAGCTGCGGCTCATAGGGTACATCAGGGTGCCTGGCGGCAGCAGCATCCATTTCTTCCTTGAGCATACCTTCATAGATGGGGCTGACTGTGTATTTGGGGCCCCCAAATACCTTGGCTCCAAACCTGCGGGCATGGCGAAAGGCATATTCCGCCACATAGCGACAGATTCCCCGGGAGATGCATTCTGTCCTATAGGCTTTCTCCCCCGCCTCTGTGCCCTCTCGCCATTCTTTGGCTCCATAGGCATCACCCACCGCCATGCGGACAACGGCAATCGGAGATTGCAGATTCCCCAAAGGTTGAACCCCCGGCAAAGGTCGACCGGTCCTGACAATCACCTGGGCATCTAAGACCTCCCTTAGGATAGCGTTGGGACTACCGACATCGCCTTTACCCTCAGGGGTAATGGTAGCTGCTTTCAGCCCAAATCCAGCTTCCCTCATGGCCCGGGCCGCCTCCCAGACAACCTGATTGTGGGTGCGCCGCCGATGTTCTAGACTGAGGTCGAAATACTCAAATTCAATATCTATACCAGTTACTCCTGGATCCAAGACCCTCAGGGCTTCCTCCAAGAGCTCTTGTCCTGTTTGATCGCCTTTTAGCACGATGACGGTTTGGCTCATGCCATTTCTCCCCTTCCGCTCTACGTCTCTATGGAGCCTTCCAGCCTATCTTCCCCTTTATTCGCTATGGGGATCCTGATCCCTGCTGCCTTGCCGAGGTGGCAAAGTGCTCAGCTTCTTACTCTTGCCTCTAAGAGTCGAAGAGCAGACTCTGACACTCATCCCAAAAACAAGGCCCGTACACGGCTTTTTTCATATTCCCGATTATGATATACTCTTTTGGGTAAGGACGAGCCACCATGGCAGTCAATGGCAACCGGCAGAACAGATAATATGGCAAGGTGATTGCATGAAGCCCAGAACCATAGCATGGAGCATAGCTATCATTATTATCCTAGCCGCCTTAGGGGTGGCCTTTACCCAATCTCGAACTGTCGAACCGGTTTCTGATAGCCGGTTTCTTATGGGTACCTTGGTGGAAATCCGGATTTTCGGATCCCAAAGGGAACTCAATGCCGCCTTTGAGTACCTGCAGCGTCTAGATGACAAGATGAGCCGCACCCTAGCCAGTAGCGAAGTTTTTGAAATCAACCGGCAAGCGGGCCGTGAGTGGGTGTCCGTCAGTTCAGACACCTTCCAAGTAATAGAAGCGGCTTTGCACTATGCTGAGCTAACCGATGGCGTGTTTGATCCCACGATTGCTCCCTTGGTTGATCTTTGGGGTATAGGCACAGATAAAGCCCAGGTGCCGGAAACACGGGCACTGAGGGCTGCCCAAGCCTTGATCGATTATCGGGCTATAGAACTAGACGCGAAGGACAACCAGGTGAAGCTAGCGAATCCAGGCATGGGCCTTGATTTGGGTGGCATAGCTAAAGGCTATGCAGCTGATGCCGTAGCTGATTTTCTGAAAAGCAAGGGCATCAAAAGCGGCTTCCTCAGTCTAGGGGGCAATATTTATGTGATCGGCAGCAAGCCGGATGGATCCCCCTGGCGCATTGGGATTCAAAACCCCTTCGCCCCAAGGGGTAATCATACGGCAGTTTTGGAAGTAAAGGATACTTCAATTGTGACCTCCGGTCCTTATGAGCGATATTTCATCCAAGATAATCAGCGCTATCATCATATTCTTGATCCAACCACGGGATTCCCCGTGGAAAATGGCTTAGCCAGTGTCACTATTGTCACCCCCTGTTCGATGACAGCAGATGCCCTATCTACCGGTGTGTTTCTTTTGGGACTCGAGCGAGGACTAGCACTTTTGGAAAAGCTTGATGGTATCGAGGGAATCTTGATTACCAATGATCGGCAAGTCTATGTTACCGGCGGCCTTTGGCCTCAGCTAAAGTCGCTGGCTAAGGGGTTCGAACTCCATGACGAAGAGTAGGTATTTTAGGCCCGGAGATCTAGTCATCTATGGTGCACTCTTGCTCATCTTTTCTATAGGTACCATGATTATCGCCGGTGAGAAGCACCAGATATCCCCCATAGCTGTAGTAACACTGGACGGCCGGGAGATCGATCGAATTAACCTGGACCTCGTAACCGACCCCTATGAAATCAGGGTGGAGACCGCCCAAGGGGGACATAACCTCATCCGGGTGGAAAAGGGACGCATTCGGGTGATCGAGGCTTCCTGTCCAGACCAGATCGATGTCAGGCAAGGCTGGATCTCAAGCGCCAACCAATCCATCATTTGCCTGCCTAATCGCTTAGTGATCCGCATCCTTAAAGGGGAGCCAGAGACAACTACTACCATTGATGGTTTGGCTTTCTAAGCTAACTGACCCCCTAGCCAGGAAGGAGTAATCGCATGTCTACTCGTCGCATAACATGGATAGGTGTGCTTGTATCCCAAGCCTTGCTCCTACACGCAGTGGAGCGCTTCTTGCCCATTCCACAACTAGCCCCCGGTGTAAAGCTGGGTCTAGCCAATATTGTCACTTTGGTGGCCTTAAGCATTCTGCCTTGGGAAGACGCCTTCCTGATCTTGGTTCTGCGCAGCACCTTGGGAGCCTTATTGGGTGGTGGTGTCAGTAGCATGCTGTTTAGCTTGGCCGGAGGGATTTTGAGTTTTCTGGTCATGTCTTTCTTGATGCAATATCAGGGCACATGGTTTAGCATACCGGGGATCAGTGTCGCCGGGGCTTTCTTGCACAATGTGGGACAGCTCTTGATGGCAGCCCTGGTGGTGGAAACCTTTAATATCTATGTATATTTCCCCATCCTCGCCGCTTCGGCTCTGATCACAGGCTTCTTTACCGGAGTGGTCAGTGACCTAGTCATTACTGCTATCCGCCATGCCCGCCTGCAACCGGTAATGGCAACTCAGCACAATCAGGGAAGTAGGAACACCTGAAGTAGCGAGTAATCTAGCCTAATAGCGCTGGTATATACAGTACGAAACCCGCTGCAGCTGAGCCGACTCGGGATCCAGAAGATTCTCGGCACTACCGACGATGAAGATGCCCCCAGGTATAAGTGATTCACTGAATTTCCTGGTCAAAAACGCCTGGGTTTCTGGAGTAAAGTAGATGAAAACATTGCGACACAGGATTAAATGAAAGCCCTTGCCAAAAGGATCCTCCAGGAGGTTCTGCCTCTGGAACCTGACAAGGCCCTTAATGCTATCACTTAATCTCCACATTCGCCCTTCCTGGGTAAAGTATTTGTTCTTGTACTTGGCTGGTAGATTGCTCAATAGATTCTCGGTATAAACGGCCTCCTCGGCCTTAGCCAGAGCCCCTGTATCAAAATCCGTCCCCAAGAGGAAGTGCCTTCTGCCAGGAGTCAACTCCTCTAGGAGCATGGCTACTGTATAGATCTCGGGCCCGGTAGAGCAGCCTGCACTCCATACCTTAAGCCGACGGTGCTGTTGCACCAACTCCGGCAATATCCGCTTTTCAATCTCCTTAAAGACCACCACATCCCGATAGAATTGAGAAGTATTAATAGTAAGATACTCAGTGAACTTCCCCCGCTCTACGGGATCAGACTGGAGAATCTTGATGTATTCCCCATAGTTAGCAGCACCCACTCTATCCAACCACTGATTGATCCGCCTTTGCATCTGCTGCTGTTTATAGTGGTTGAGATCAAGGCCAATAGTATCTTTCAATTTCCGCTTGAAGACTTCGTAGTCGATTGCGCGCACACTCATCGGTTTTTGCCAACCCTTTGCTCTAGTTTTTTCACGGCCCGGACAGCCGCATCTCCGATTTGACCTAAAGGCAAGATGAAATCAGCATCATCATTTTCCACTACCGCCCGAGGCATACTGTATATAGTAGAGGTGCTCTCATCCTGAACAATAGTCACTCCGCCCCCGGCCTTGATCCTGGCCATACCAGCCGCTCCATCCTTACCCATCCCGGTCAAGATCACACCTACCAACTGATCGGAATATACAGACGGTAAGCTCAGCAAGGTCACATCAACAGATGGTCTGACATAATTGACCGGCGGTGTCTGCACTATGTGAAGAACCCCATCTTTTGACACCACCATATGATAGTCTCCCGGAGCCACGTAAGCTACTCCAGCCCTAATCCGATCTCCTTCTTCAGCTTCCTTTACCGTAATACTACTGATCTGATCTAGTCGCTCAGCCATAGAGCGGGTAAACCCCGGTGGCATATGCTGAATGACTAGTACTCCCGCAGGTAAGTCTGGCGGGAACTGACGAATAACTGCCTCCAGGGCCCGAGGACCCCCGGTAGAGGCACCAATAGCCACAATGCTCTTAGCACCACCACTGCTGACCGCGGAGAGGCGAAAACTAGCCCTCTGCTCAGCCGTAGGTTGATATCCTACCTCTCTTGACCCCCGCCTTATCGGAGTCGGATGGATTCGGGCTAGCGCCGCAGCCTTAATTTTACGAATCAGTTCCTCTTGGACCTGCTCAATATCCAGCGAAATCGGTCCAGAGGGCTTGGCGACAAAATCCACTGCCCCTAGAGCCAAGGCATCGATGGTGGCCTTGGCGCCTGATTGAGTCATACTACTAAGCATTATCACCGGTACCGGCTGACTCCTCATTACGTCTCTTAGGGTTTCCAGGCCGTCCTTACGGGGCATTTCTACATCCAAAGTCACCACATCAGGCCTCAGCCGTTTGATCTTTTCCAAAGCATCGAGGCCATCCCGGGCAGTGCCGGCCACTTCTAGGACAGGATCCTGCGCAATCATATCAGAGATGACTTTGCGCATAAAGGCTGAATCATCTACTACCAATACCCTGGTTTTGGCCATTATTTTCACCTAACTCCAACTAGATTTCACGGGGTGAGTTGCCAATGCTCTGCACCACGACGATACCCTCTCTCACATATAGAATCATCTTGCGACCGCTATTACCTTCTACATCCTCTCCCCGTAAGGGTATATTGTTGAGCAGCAAATGCTCCTTCACTGCTGCTACGTTCTGTTTACCTACATTCAGGGATACTGCCTGAAGCTTTGGAAAGAGATTGGCTCCACCGGCGATCTTGGCTTGGAAGGCGCTGCGGCGACCACCGGCTCGGATAACTGCTTCAATCAAGGCCGGTATGGCAGTATCAGCGAATTTCCCAGGCTGAGTAGTCCCTTTACCATCCTTGCTGGCAGCTAAAAACACATGGGCCATGCCACCTACCATGCGTTCTTGATCATAGATCGCTACCCCTACACAAGACCCCAATCCGACGGTAATCAGCATACCGTCTCCCCTAGCCACTTCGATCTGTCCCATATTAACGTATTTTTCTGTCATCAATCTCTATCCGTTCCCAGCAGTATTTTGAAAAACTTACCAAACCCTGTCTCACCGGGGATCAACATTATGTGACCTGTGATCTGTTTCCCTTCAGAAGCAAACTCTGTCTTGATTACTGTGACATAGTCATCGAAAATCTGGGCACCGGCTAGGATCGAGCTCCAAATAGCACCAGCCATGTCTATAGCTAACCCGGGCACTGAGGGAATGATCATAAGGTTTGTCATTTCTGCCAAGGCGTTGAGATATGATGTGACGACTATGTTCCCTACCTCTTCCAGTACAGATCGTTCCATTTCGTCAAACTCCATGGTCCCTGGGCCCAAAAGGCAGTGAACCAGCTCCTGAGCACTCTCCACTGGCATTAAAAATGCCACATGGCCATCGACATCTCCCGATACAGCGATGTAGATGCCGGCTACCAAAGCCTCCGGTCCCCCGATAAGCGTTGTGGTCTCCGGCAGGCTCAAGACCGCAACCTCGGGGACCACCATCTCCAGCTTCCGATCCTGGAGCATCATCGACAGTGCCGATGCAGCGTTGCCTGCTCCAATATTGCCTAGTTCTCGAAGCAGATCCAGCTGCAGCGGTGTTAGTTGTTGGCTACTATGCATAAATTAGTCCCCCATCTTCACTAGCCCGAAACCTTCTGCAATGCTTCGATGATTCTCTCCGGCTGAAACGGTTTGACCAGAAAATCTTTGGCACCGGCATTCA
>JAAZLW010000201.1 GCA_012799135.1 Bacillota bacterium
AACTGCATAACATAGACCGGCCTCCCTTGCCAAGACTACCTCCGGCACATTGGTCATACCCACCACATCGCCCCCCAATCGACGATAGGCTAGAATTTCCGCCGGAGTCTCATAGCGGGGCCCTTCTACGCATACGTAGCAACCCTTCGAGTGCAGTGGCAGACCTAGCTCCGCAGCTGCCTGGTCTATGATGCCTCGCATAGTGCCACAATACGGTTCGGTGAAGTCCGTATGAACCACCTGACCGCCTTCACCATCGTAAAAAGTGAAGGGCCGCGTCTTCGTGAAATCAATAAACTGATCGAGGAGCACCAGATGGCCCGGTTCCATAGACTCATCTAAGGAGCCTACTGCGGAGGTAGCCAAGACTTTAGTCACTCCTAGCTCCTTTAATGCCCACATATTAGCTCGATAGTTGATCTTATGGGGAGGTAGCGTGTGACCCCGATCATGCCTTTGCATGAAAACAACGTCCACTCCCTGAAAACTGCCTAACGAAATATCTACCATCCCATAGGCAGTAGCCACGGTTTCCTCCCGAATATCTTGGAGCATGTTCGGATCATAGACACCTGTCCCGCCGATTATTGCCAGCCTTGCCATTGTTCAGCCCCTCTCAGATTTCTCCCTGAACTTCGGTATGGCTCTTGTCCCCACGAGCCGTAAATCACTCATCCTCTGGCTTTAAAGCCAGGCTTCTTTGTTCATCTCTGATAGATCAAGCATACCATCTAATAGGCTGTTGCACAAGAATCTGCCCTTGATCGATAAAGCACAGGCCCACCAAAGGTGACCTGTGCTTTACACTCGTCTAAAGAGAACGCCTAGAGCCAGCTCCTAACTAGCCCACAATGGAGTAATATGCCGCAATCTCCTCACTGGGGGCCTGCTCGAGGTACTCAGCCAGCTCATAGATGGTAGTGCGGTCTATTTCGGCCAGACCCGGATCTATGGCCCGCCGACACACAGCTAAGCTGGCATAAGACTCTGGATGACTATTGATGAAATCTAAGATCAGTTCTACCTGTTGGCCTCGTTCCATGCAGCCGGTGACGGGCATAGCAACACCCGCCCCTTTCACTCCTTTGTCTACAGTTCAGGACTTATGCTTTAGTCTGTAGCAAAAGACGTTAGCTTATCCCGCGAAAAGCTGGATCCAGATCTGTCGAGTGCGAGGACCGTCAAACTCACACAGATAAATGCCTTGCCAGGTCCCCAAACACAGCCTGCCTTCATTGACTAGTACTTGTACGGAAAACCCCATAAGACTGGCTTTAAGGTGAGCGGCCGAGTTGCCTTCGGCATGCCGATAGTCCCCACTCCAAGGCACGATCCCATTTAGGATGTGCTGCATATCGAAAGCTACATTGGGATCAGTATTCTCATTAATAGTGATCCCACAAGTGGTATGGGGCACAAATACTATACAGCTGCCCTGCTCTATGCCGCTGGATTCCACCTCTTGTGCGACCATGGAAGTGATATCAGCGAAATCATTCCGACCTTTAGTCTTGACAGTTACTCGTTTGATGTCCTCATCCCCTTAGCTTCATCGATATACCGGCAGTGCTCCCATAGCTACAGCTATTTCTACAAAAGCCTCATCATCGCCATTAGCCGAAACTAGAACTCCCGCTCTGCCACAGTAATGTAGTAGTGCTTCCTTGAGGGCATCAGGAGAGTGGGAGGCAAAAACCACAGGCATTGCCCCAATCTGGAGCTCTGCCACCATTGATGCAATCACAGGGGATGCCAGATCCTCAGGGATCTCAACAATGGGAATCTGCACCTGTGCAGGGTCTTGCACCTTACCGGTTAGCGACCAACTGCTTGGTTCCAGATTCACAATGGAGCCCACCGGTCCTAACTGATACTTCACCCCGTCTTGCCCCAAGGGAAAAACATTAGTTCGGCTAGCCAGGAACATCCCTGGTTGCATGCCTTGCGTATTCAGATAACCTGCAGACTCTTCACCCACCACCCACTTAGTGCCCTCTGACACCTTATTCTGGTTTGATCGCTTCGCAATCATCTCCTGCAAGTACTCATGGGATTCGACCACCCTGGCGCTACTGCCTAGAGTGGAGCGCAACATCCGAATATGCGCAGGGGTTGTACCACAACACCCGCCTACCAGACTGGCACCAGCTTCAAATAGCCTGTGGCTGTTGGCAGCAAAGCTTTCGGGATCCAATGGATATACTTGTTTGCCTGCTTGCCATTCAGGCAACCCGGCATTCGGAAAAGCTGATACTGAATTGGTCCAATGGCGCATTTGACGAATCGAATCTAGCATAGCCTCTGGCCCGGTACCACAATTACAGCCTACCCAAAGGGGTTTAAAAGCCGATAGAACCGCTGCAGCCACACTGCAAGGTGTGCCCATCAGGGTGCGCCCGGACATCTCAACGGTTAGTTGTACAGCCACAGGCATATCAGCAGACATGGCACCAAACATAGCTGCCCGAGCTTCCTGGAGATCCGTCATAGTCTCAATCAAGATGAAATCAGCCCCACCGGCTGCAAGAGCTGCGGCCTGCAGGGTATAAGCTCTCACAGCATCCGCAAAGGACAGCTCACCCCAAGGAGCCAACAGACAACCCGTAGGTCCCACAGACCCGGCGACCAAGGCCTTAGAGCCGGCCATTTCTCGAGCCAAACGGGAGCCGGCGATATTCATCTCCCTTACCTTGGAGGCAGTGCCGCCCCGTAGCTTGTAGCTATTAGCTCCGAAAGTATTTGTCTCGATCACATCAGCCCCGGCTTCAAGATATTGACGATGTATCTCGGCAATTACCTGTGGGTGGGATATATTCCATTCTTCCGGGGTCTCTCCCACGGGTAACCCCATTTGTTGGAGCATGGTACCCATCGCCCCATCGCCCACCAATACGGGCTGTTTCATCCTTGTTTCCCCTCACGTTCACATTGTCCCTGTCCAAGAATTATACCGTACATATTCTAAGTCGTCATATTGTAGTAGCTTCCCCTGGTTGCAAGATACGACAGTCTATTTTCAATGCCTGTAGACGCTGGGCCAACTCTTCCGGATCCTGTTTGATCAAGTCAAAGGTGTCATAGTGCATTGGCACCACCACTTGAGGCCGCAACATTTTCGCAGCCCTGGCAGCATCCTCTATACCCATAACGAAATTGCCCCCAATGGGCAGTAAGGCTAGATCAATGTCATACAGATCACCTAACAGCTCCATATCACCAAATAACCCGGTGTCGCCGGCAAAATAGACAGTCTGCCCTCCAGATTTGATCAAGAACCCACAGGGCTGCCCCGTATAAATGATCCTCTCACCCTCCAACACAGATGAACCATGCCACGCTGGAGTCAGTTTCACCCATCCAAAGGGGAAAGTGTAGTCCCCCCCGATATGCATAGCATGGGTGTTTGCCCCCTTCTGCTCACAATAGATAGCTAGCTCAAAGGCAGCTACAATGGGAACACCAAGCCTCTTGGATATGGGTATCGCATCCCCCAGATGATCACTGTGGCCATGGCTGACCAAGATAGCATCAGCCGTGATTTGGTCGGCCTTTGCTGCGGCTAGGGGATTTCCGCTAAGGTATGGGTCAAAGAGGAGCTCACCTTGTTCTGTGGCTAAATGAAAACACGAATGCCCCAGAAAACTCAGTCTCATAGTTGGGAGCACCCTTACACTAAACGCAGATGCCCCTTTCACCTCCTGTGCAACTCTGTCTTCCTTGTTTCCTAAACTAGATTTCGAAACCCTAACTGTCGCAAAGCTTCGTAAAGCACAATCGCCACTGAATTAGAAAGGTTTAGTGACCGCGCCCGTTCGTCTGCCAGCATAGGTATCCGTATACACCGCTCCGGATAGGCAGCCAATAAATCCTGAGGAAGCCCTGCCGTCTCAGGTCCAAAGACCAAGACATCCCCGGGACGATATACGACATCTGTATACCATTGCCGTGCCTTGGTCGTTACATAGTAAATACCGGCACCTTGGTAGGCCCCTTCCAGTTCCTCGATGCTATCAAACAAGTAGTAAGTAAGCAACTCCCAATAATCCAGGCCAGCCCTCTTTAGGCGTTTGTCATCGAGGAAGAACCCCAAAGGGCGAACGAGATTGAGAGTACAGCCAGTCGCAGCGCACAACCGGGCTACATTGCCGGTGTTCGGGGGTATCTCCGGATTAACCAAAGCCACTTGCATTGATGATTCTCCGTCCAAGTTCGCTTGTCCACCTCTGATCAGTATAGTGCCGCTATCCGATTTGAGAGCCGATGCAGTCTTAGCGGGTATTACTAACGCATTCCAGCGCCACTTTTACTGCTTCGTCAAGAACTCATTTTCCCCTCCCGATTTGCCGGAATATCGGGTGAGGCGAGTTCCTTACCTGAGGTCATATGATCACCGATGCTACCGCTACAATAGCACACCATTTAGCGGCAATCAATATCTTGTTGCCAATCTTCCCGACAATTCCTGTGTTCCTGCGTTCGACGCAGTCTTCGGTGGAAAACAGGTAGTAAGGTTGGTAGGCTCCCTCTTACGGATTCGTGGTCTGCACAAGAATTGCAGCAGCTGTCTGTCGGTCCAAAGCTATCCGAGAAGCCCCAATTGCAACAATAAAAGCCGGAACTCGCCGTTCTACCATAACTTCCACACCCGGCAAGAGGCCATATGAGACCAAGCGGCGCAGTAGCTGATAGTCCGCCGGTAAGCTTACGATCGTAGCAGGTTGTAGTAGTGACATCTTAGCAAGGGGCAACTGCCTCCGCCGTCGGACGACGTCGGGCTTACCGGATGTTAAGGAGGATGGTTGACCTTTGCGTTTTTTCCTGTCCTGCTTTGGTCCAAGTTTTAGCGTTCTCGTGGCAAGCCCTCCTGTCACATACCGGCTGATCAAGTGGAGTCAACATTTGTGATACCTACATCATCCCTAACAGGACTAGTAACCGACTAAGCAACATCCCCACGAGAAAAGCGGTGGGAATGACAGAGGCCAGAATGGCTAGGGCTACCCCCAAACCTCGTTCTTTGACCATCATCACCAATTGCGCGATACATGGGATGAAGAGAGTCAACGTCACGGCAGCCACAGTCAGCTGACCAATGGAGAGGAGCTCTTGCATATCGTATAGGCCGGCAGCACCATAGTCTCGACGGAAAAACCCGTACAGGAAAACGTGACCCACACCCGAGGGCAGATTGAGCCTTTGCATCAAGGGGGCCATTGCGGCAAGCAACATATCTAGGCCACCGGTTATCCGACCCAGCCAGATGATCACACTAGCCAGGATAAACAGTGGCATGATCTCCATAAAATACCAACTCACCCTGGTGACGGTCTTGCTCCACACATTGCGAAACACAGGCCAACGCAGTGGCGGCAGCTCCAGGATAAACCGAGGCGCTGTCCCAGGTAGAAGGCTGGATAGGAGTGTGCTGGCCACCAGAGCCACCATACCCACCGTTGCCGCCCAGATCAAGAGTGCCTTTGGTTGGTGGGATAAGAGGGCGAGGATCACACCTAGTTGAGCAGAACACGGTACAGCCATCGCCAGGATAAAGGTAGCGATGATCCGCTCTCGCCGGGTCTCCAGGGTACGAGTAACCAAGGTGGCCATGGTTCCGCAACCCAGGCCCAAGGTGAGGGGGATGATCGCTTTTCCGCTAAGGCCGATAGCTTTAAAGACTCGATCCAGCAAAAATGCCAAGCGAGTCAGGTAGCCGGAATCCTCCAGAAGCGCGAAACTGGCAAAGAAGGTTGTCACGATGGGAAAGACAACTGCTACCGCATACCTGAGTCCTAGAGTGAAGATGCCGAACTCATGGGCAAGCAGTTCTCGAACGATGGGACTTGATACTAGACGGTCCACTAGGTGATTGACAAAGGGATTAAACAGGTTGGCAAAAACCTCCCTGTCAAGCAGATCCACTAGGGTCCCGGCACCAAAGGTTCCAACAAACCGGTAAAGAAACACATAGACAACTAAGGCCAAAAGGGGTAAGCCGGTTAGAGGGTTGAGGGTTAGATGATCGAGCCACTGGCGCCGAGAAAGGATACTCTGTTCGATAGGTAGATGGGAAATGCCGCTAACTAAGTTTTTTGCAGCCTCCCTACGAGCTGTGGCGATGGCCAGTGGTATGTAATCAACTCCATCCACAGTGCCCGGGTCGGCTTCCAGCTTCCGCTCCCTTTGGTCTCGTAGCGTTCTTTGCAAAATGACCAGACTCTTGCGGTCCTGAATCTGCAGCCAACTGAGGATCTCCTCATCTCCCTCCAAGGCCAAGAGTGCTACGCTCTTGCTGGAAAAGGGATATGATCGGGAGAGTACGTGCTCACCTCTGGTCAGGTAGCTGCTGACTACCGACGGGTAGTTCACTACCGTTGCCTTCGTCTGTTGATACCTATCGCTTTTCTCGTATTCGGATTGAAGCAGTTCCCCGGCGACTACTTTCTCGAGATTTGCTATGCCCTGACCTGAGATACCCACCGTAGTCACACATGGTATGCCGAGTCGCTGCTTGAGCTCCTCAGCATTCACAGTCAACCCCAAGGCCTCTGCCTCATCGTACATGTTTAGGACCAAGACTAGCCGATACCCCACTTCCATGAGCGCGAGGGTCAATGGCAAAGACCGCTCCAGGTTCTTAGTATCGATCACCTGAAGTAAGAGGACAAATTCTTCCGTCCAGAGTAACCTACGGGTGACTGCCTCTTCCTCAGTGCTTGGTAACAAGCTATAGGTGCCGGGTGTGTCAACAACTTCTACTACTATGCCGTCAAACAAGGCAGCACCCCGGGACACCTCCACAGTAGTACCCGGGTAGTTGGACACTGCGGCATACCGACCCGTCAACTGATTGAAAATCACGCTCTTGCCCACATTCGGAGCTCCTACCAATGCAATTCGGATCAAGGCCACACACCTCGTCTCCGGGGTCTATTCATCGCAAAAGACGTGCTCTTTCCTGGACGGTCTTTCTTGATTATATGGGCAAATGTCAGTCGTTATTCCTTTTATTGCCATAGCAGTACTAGCCCCCATTGACCGGTAAAGCGGCAATGTGGTGCTATACTTTTTGATTTGCAGAGCATATCCTCGACCAAGAGAGCCAAACTAGAAATACTAGATCAATATGGGAGGTTGAGATATGCAGCGGTTTAGGGAGCCCGAAACCCAGTGGGATCAGCACCGCCCCACAGGACACCCCCGTCCCCGTGAACCTCGACTACCGGATATGGAGGTCAAGACTAGACCTTCACTAAGCAATCAACCACATGAAGAGTTACGAAACAGACTACAGCAGATACTGCGACAAGATACTAACCTAAGGGGCTATGGTCTTGAGGGCAGTGTGATTGATGGAATCGCCCGGGTGCAGGGTGTGGTGGACACTCTAGCAGAGAAACTCTATATCAAGGAACTAGTATCTGCTGTCCCTGGCATCATGGGCTATCAGGATGGGGTTAGCATCAGTACCGATGGAGCCATTACTGATGGTCAAGTCGAGATGGAGATCAGTGAGGAACTTGATGCAGACCCCCAGTTAAGCGGTAATGTCGGAGTACAGGTGCGAGACGGTACAGCGTATCTTCTAGGCCGAGTTGCATCCAAGGAAAGCGAATCACAGGTGGTGCGGCTAGCCAGCGGCGCCCGGGGCGTCATATCAGTGATCAGCCAGCTGCAGATTGATCCTCATCTGGAGAGTACCTGAAAACCGCAGGGCACCGGCTGTTATCCATAGCCTGTGCCCTGACACTGATACCATCACCTGGCAATCCCCACCTGGTGAGCTAAAGACCCAGCTCTTTACTGATTCCCTGCATAGCCTCCAAACCCAAAGCAACAAACCCCTCCAGGTCCAAATCAAGGTCAGTACAGCTGCGAATAATGTCTCTATCCGCACCGCGAGCAAAACTTCTTTCTCGAAAGCGATTGAGCACAAACTCTACATCAAGGGCAGCCAGCTTTTTGTCCGGATGAACCAGAGCTGCCGCCACCAGAAGACCGGTCAATGGGTCAGTTGCATAAAGAGCCTTATCCATTGACGATCGGCGGGGGCCCTTATCCGCGTGGGCCAGCACTGCCTGCACGATGGCGGGCTCTACTCCAAATGACTCCAAGAGCTTGGCCCCGGCAAGCGCATGTCTGTCGGGGT
This sequence comes from Bacillota bacterium, assembly GCA_012799135.1. Taxonomy (GTDB): domain Bacteria; phylum Bacillota; class Limnochordia; order DTU087; family DTU087; genus JAAZLW01. Next base: position 8,147 of record JAAZLW010000201.1, read on the forward strand.
CATCCTTGGTCTCTTCATAGTCGATATCGTGGAGCAGCCCAGCCAGGCCCCAGGTTTCCTGATCTTCGCCCAGGTGGCAGGCAAGGCGACGCATGATGGCCTCAGCTGCTAGCATATGCTTTACCAGGTTTTTCGTCTTCACGTGCTTCTTTACTAACGCTAAAGCTTCTTCTCGTTCCACAAGCTCGGATCTCCCCTAACTAGCTGGCAGTGCCAGCCTGTCTTTCCTGCTCCTCCTTGGAGGGCATCGCCTCGGCATATTTTAGCCGGGCAACATAGTTGGTATGCAGCAGCTCGTGAGACTTCTCTCCCAGAGGCTGACCCAAGAACTCCTCATACAGCACCTTGATAGCGGGATTCTCATGGGATTTCCTCAGTGGCATGTCCTTGTCCGCTGCATAGATCCCGGCCATGCGCTTCTCTCGAACTTCAGTATTGGTCGGAATCGGTTGGCCGCCACCGCCAATACAGCCTCCCGGGCAAGCCATGATCTCAATAAAATGATACTCTGCCTTCCCTTGCTCCACAAGTTCCATCAACTTACGGGCATTACCAAGGCCGTGGGCAACAGCGACTTTCAAAACAGTACCATTTAGGTCCACTGCGGCTTCTTTGATTCCCTCAAGTCCCCGAACTTCTGTAAAATCAAGGCTTTCCAGAGTCTGGCCTGTCACTACCTCATAGGCTGTACGCAAGGCGGCTTCCATTACGCCACCGGTGGCACCAAAGATGACACCAGCACCGGTACTGATCCCCATAGGAGCATCATATTCGCCATCAGGTAGATTGCAGAAATCAATACCGGCTTCCTTGATCATACGAGCAAACTCCCGTACTGTCAGGACAATATCCACATCCTGGTAGCCGCTGCTATGCATCTCGGGCCGCTCGGCCTCAAACTTCTTGGCAGTGCAAGGCATAATCGATACTGTGACAATCTTGGCCGGATCTAATCCCACCTTCTGGGGATAATAGGTCTTGGCCAAGGCCCCGAACATCTGCTGTGGTGATTTGCAGGTGGAAAGGTGAGGCAAGAGTCCCGGGAACTGATGTTCAATGAACTTGATCCAGCCAGGGCTACAGGAAGTGATCATAGGAAGCTTCCCACCCTGCTCTAAGCGTTGCAGCAACTCATTGGCCTCTTCCATAATAGTTAGGTCCGCACTAAAGTCTGTGTCGAAAATGGCATCAAACCCCAAACGCCGCAGAGCTGTCACCATCTTCCCAGTTACCACTGTGCCAGGCTCCAGCCCGAACTCCTCACCTAAGGTAACTCGCACCGCCGGCGCTGTCTGTACCACCACATGGGTACTTGGATCAGCCAGCGCCTCCCATACCTTTTCTGTATCGTCTTTCTCAACCAAGGCTCCCACTGGACAAACCAGGACACATTGACCACAATTCGTACAAGCGGTATTGGCCAATTGCTCTTGCCAAGCAGGTGACACAACGGTCTCAAAACCCCGCTCCCGAGCTGCCAAGACATTTACACCCTGGATCTCACTACAGACATTGATACAGCGACGACACAATATACACTTATTCGGATCCCGGACAATGGAAGGGGAAGAAGCATCTATCGGAAAATCGGAACGTGCCCCTTCAAATCGCATTTCCCGGATATTGAGTTCCTGAGCCAGCCTCTGTAGTTCACAGTTCTGGTTGCGTAGGCAGGTCAAGCACTCCTGCGGGTGGTTTGACAAAAGCAGTTCCACGGTTGTCCGCCTGGACTCCCGTACTAAAGGTGTGTTGGTTTTTACCTCCATACCTTCACTGACTGGGAAGACACACGAGGCCTGCAAGCGCCCCCCAATTTCCACAACACAGACTCGGCACGAACCGGTCTGGCTGACATCTTTCAAGTAACAAAGAGTTGGAATATGAATACCGGCAGCTTCAGCCGCCTCCAAGACTGTTGAATTCGCGGGCACTGTCACTTTCTGCCCGTCAATCGTGAGAGTAACCATTCTCTTCGCCCCTTTCTGTTCGTCGACCTAGCGCTTATCAATGGCATTAAACGGGCATTTTCCCTGACAGGTTCCACATTTTATGCAAAGCTCTGTATCGATTTGATGCGGTTCCCGCCTTTTGCCGCTAATGGCACCTACCGGACAGACCTTCGCGCAAAGGCCACAACCACGGCATAATTCAGGGTCTATGGTGAACTTCAACAAAGCTGCACAATGACCGGCCGGGCAGCGTTTGTCCCGAATATGAGCCTCATATTCGTCTCGGAAATAGTGGAGAGTACTGAGAACCGGGTTGGGAGCAGATTGGCCTAACCCACATAACGAACCGGCTTTAATGGTATGGGCAAGAGCTTCTAGTTTCTCAATATCCCCCTCTTCGCCTTTTCCCTCAGTGATGCGAGTTAGGATTTCCAGCATCCGGGTGGTACCGATGCGACAGGGCGTACATTTTCCACATGATTCATCCCGAGTAAAGTCCAAAAAGAAACGGGCGATATCCACCATACAGGTATCCTCATCCATGACAATGAGTCCGCCGGAACCCATCATCGATCCCACCTGTTTTAGTGACTCATAGTCCATGGGAATGTCCAAATGATCGGTAGTCAGGCATCCACCGGAAGGACCACCGGTTTGAGCAGCTTTGAATTGTTTGCCATGCGGAATGCCGCCACCAATCTTGAATACTATCTCCCGCAAAGTTGTACCCATAGGTACTTCCACAAGACCGGTGTTGTTTATGTCACCGGCAACGGCAAACACTTTTGTCCCCTTACTCTTTTCGGTGCCGATCTGGGAAAACCAGTCAGCTCCATGGAGAATAATGGGACAAATGTTGGCATAGGTCTCCACATTGTTCAGCAATGTAGGTTTACCGAAAACACCCTTGACAGCCGGGAATGGTGGTCTTGGCCGGGGTTCACCCCGTTTACCTTCGATCGATGTCAAAAGGGCCGTTTCTTCTCCACAAACGAATGCTCCCGCCCCTACCCGAATGTCGATATCAAAAGTAAAGTCAGTCCCAAAGATATCTTCACCCAAAAGGCCATAACCGCGAGCTTGCTCTAGAGCATTGGAGAGCCGTTCTACTGCCAATGGGTATTCAGCCCTAACATAGACAAATCCCTGCTTAGCCCCGACGGCATAACCGGCAATCGCCATTGCCTCGATTACCGCATGGGGATCACCCTCGAGGATGCTGCGATCCATGAACGCACCGGGATCACCCTCATCGGCATTGCACACCACATACTTCTCTTCACCGGACGCTTTATAGGTGAACTCCCATTTTAACCCGGTAGGGAAACCGGCACCTCCCCGACCCCGCAAACCCGATCGCTTGATCTCATCAATCACCTGCTCCCGGGACATCTCGCTCAACGCTTTGCCTAGGGCAGCATAGCCATCGCGGGCAATATATTCCTCAATCACCTCGGGGTTGATCACACCGGTATTCCTCAAGGCAATCCGATGCTGGCGACGGAAGAAATCCATATCTTCAGCCCGCTCCACCAATTCTTCACTTTGAGCCGCTTTATATAAGAGCCTGCGAACGACACGCCCCTTAAGGAAGTGTTCATTTACTATCTCCCTGGCATCGTCGGCAGTCAGTTTCTGGTAAAAAACGCCTTCCGGGTAAACAACCATGACCGGCCCTAGATCACAGGTCCCGATGCAACCCGTCTCCACGACTTTGACTTCCTTTGCAAGGCCTACCTTCTCCAGCTCGTCCTGAAGGGCAGCCTCAACCTCCTTACAATTGGAAGAAACACAGCCAGCACCGGCACAGACTAGAACATGTGTACGATACACCGCCATTGCTCATTACTCCCCCTTCACTTCAGCCCAGTCCCTCTCGCCACCTCTGCCATGCTTCGCAGGGGTGACCCATATGCTAATTCAGGCTTTGCTGTTCTTTTCAGCCTGAACATACTTGTCCAGTATCCCAGGAACATCCTCCGGAGTTAGGCGCCCGTACACATCGTCACCGATAGTCATCACCGGCGCCAATCCGCAGGCACCGACACAGCGAGTTACCTCCAGTGTAAAGAGACCATCAGTACTAGTCTCATTGATATCGATACCTAGCTCTTTCTTGAGCTCTTCCAAGACTAAGGCTGAGCCCTTAACGTAGCAGGCTGTTCCCAGACAGACCCCAACCTTGTACTTGCCTTGAGGTTGTGACGTGAACAGAGAATAGAATGTGATCACCCCATCAACCTCACTTAGGGGAACATCTAAACCCTCGGCGATTAAGACCTGTACATCATGGGGCAGATACCCAAATACTTCTTGGGCCTGGTGTAAGACAGGGATCAAAGCCCCCGATTGTCCCGCATATTGGGTAATGATCTCAGCCAGCTTCCCATACCGCTCATCCTGGGCCCTCAACGAGTGGCACTGGCATCCTTTGATTGTGGCTTCCAACTCAACTCTCTCCTTCCCCTCGTAGCCAAAAAACACGCGCAAGTTGGCAATTATTTAGGCACTTGCTACATTAAACTGCAATACACCCCTTCCAGATCTGGGGTGTATCGGTCGTGAAAGTGATAGTAATCACTTTCTCTGTAACAAAAATGAATTACCTCTTCTTGAAACCCGACAAGCAGCAGTGCCATAACTCTACTGTGAATTATATCACAAGTTGCTCCTGCCACAATATACACTATCATATAACACTAATTAGTGTCAACGCCCCGGAACCCCCATTCCAGGGACGTAAACATCGGCTCTAGTCCCGTTTGTCTTCGGTTTCCACCACCGTCGGCCTAGTGATCCCATGGGTAAACCCTAGGCGATGCTCCACCAGATAAATGGTCAATCCGGCTCCGATGATCACCAAGAAACTAAATGCTTGGGCCACTTTGATGGGGCCAAATAGCAGTTGGCTCTCACGGAAAATCTCCACAATGCTCCGCAGCACCGAGTACAGGATTAGATAGAGTAAGCCTAGATAGCCATCAAAGCGCCCATGACAACGCTTTCGATATAAGTAGATGAAGAGAAGCAAATTCAAGACTGATGCATAGATTTGAGTGGGATGGCGAGGACTCGGATCTCCTAATGCTACCGGCAATCCAATAGGTAAGTCCGTTATATATCCATAGCAGCAACCATTGAGTAGACAGCCTATCCTGGCTATAGCAGTTCCCAGGGCCACAGCAGGCGCCACCAGATCTGCCATCTGCCAAGGGCTAATCCGTCTCTTCTGGCAAAACCGGATACCGGCAACCACACCGAGTATGAGACCACCATGGAATGACAATCCCCCTTCGGAAAGGCGAATGATCTCTGCGGGATGTAAACGATAGTAGGGAAACTCCAGCAAGACGAATCCCAACCGAGCTCCCACCAGTGATGCTACACAAGCAATCAAAGCTAAATCTATCACATGATCGGCATCTATGCCACGCTCCTTGGCAGTTGCAGCTGCATAGTATGTAGCCACCACAAATGCCAGTGCTAGGAAAAACCCGTAAGCATAAACCTGTAAAGGTCCGATCTGCCACAGTATCGGTTTCAACTCTATCCCCGCCCCTAGGCTCTTAAGAGCAATTATCGCACAACTATATCATCAGGAACTGAGATTCGCCATACTGGTAGTCTAGGCACCTGGACTCTCCCGCATGGATCCAAATTGGAGCCCATAGTAGTCCGCCAGATGGGTACGGATCTCCTGCCAACTCTCCACTCGATAGATGCCCTCCTCGCTATTGCTGTCACATTGAAGATTGTGGGGAGCCGACACAAGCAAAGCCCGAACCCCCTGATCACTAATATCCACACAGTTATCCCAATAATCATCTACGAAAACCTCGATACCCAACCTTCTGCACAGCTTCCCCTTATCCTCTTCAAACCACAAAGCTGAATACTTAAACTCGTGTTCTGCCAGCCACTGGCTGGTAATTTTTTCATAACAGGGCTCTCTGGCAGTAATCAAATGAATTGTGAAACCCATTTCAAAAAGCTGACTAAGCAACTCTTGACAACCCGCCTGGGGCCTTACCGCCCTAAAGATACTGGGTGCTTTTTCCTCCATAAACTGATCTACCTTGTCTAATGATAACCCATAGGCTGCAGTGAAAGAGAAGTTGGGTTCGAGCAAGCGTAGCTCCGGGAAATACGCTTCTATCTCCCGCTGCCAAATGTTCTCACCGCCTACCATCTCACAAGTAAGCACACCATCAATATCAAAACCGATGATCCCCTGGCAAAAGCTTTGGTTGTCCGCCAATCGATCAGTCTTCGTCCGTTTCACGCTTTCACCCCTGTCAGTATGCTTCACCTTACATCCTTCCTGGCAACGCTACCCCACAAACATCGGTCAAGCCCTTGATAAATCCGCATAGAAGGAGTAAGATAAAAATCGGTTATCATCACAGAAGGGAGAGTGCTAACAATGCCCACTTACGAGTATGCATGCGAGAAGTGCGGCCACTTCGAGGTATTCCAGAAAATCACCGCAGAACCTCTTGAAGAATGCCCAACCTGTGGTGGCCAGGTCCACCGTCTAGTGAGCAAGAACGGAAATATCATCTTCAAGGGATCCGGCTTCTACATCACAGACAGTCGTTCTTCTCCCAGCGGTTCCAAGGAAGACTCCTCCGATCATAAGGCGTCTTGAGATTGCAGAGCCCGTATGGGCTTCTGCCAACACGCTCAAGGTGCTATGGAAGGCGGGAGAATGGCCAGAATCACAATCCATCCGGAAAGCACTAGATGCTGTGACATTGTTTCTTCTGCATGGAGATAGGATTCTCCTCCCGCCCTTTTCATACCATTCCCTGGTCAATTTCTGCTCAGATGCCGGTTTTGGAAAACAGAAGGTCGACTAGATTTGAGCGCTGATGCACATATCTTGGATTGGACAATCCTTGCAGAGGGGAGTCCTTGCTTTGCAGATGCTTCGGCCATGTTCAATCAACAAGTGGTGGGTGTCATTCCAGTCTTTCCGAGGGATTACGTTCTTGAGTCCCTCTTCCACTTCTCTGGGCGTCTTGCCCATTGCCAGACCAATTCTGTTGCTGACGCGAAATACATGGGTATCTACCGGCATGGCCGGTTGACCAAAGGCATTACTGATGATCACACTAGCAGTCTTTCGGCCGACTCCCGGAAGCTGCATGAGATGTTGAAAGTCTGTCGGTACCTCCCCACCGTACTCTGCCAACAGCATTTGGCATGCCCCGATGATATGCCGGCTCTTGCTGCGAAACAACCCGCATTCTCTGATTTCCGCTTGTAGCTCCTCCTCTCCCATGGAGAGAATTGCCTTTGGCGTATTAGCCCGAGAAAACAAGCGCTGTGTCACAGAATTCACCCGTACGTCTGTACACTGTGCCGATAGGATCGTAGCAATCAACAGTTCAAAAGGTGAAGTGAAATGAAGACCACACTTCGCATCGGGGTATGTGCTCTTTAGTCGGGTGAGAATCTCTGGAACAACGGTATCTGTCAGGTTCCCTGTAACTACTTCCATCATAACTCCCTTTCTCTCCATGCATCTTTACGCAATGAACTCTGACTCCACCACGTCACACACCTGATGACACACTATTGCCTCCTAGGGCGTAACATATGTAGGTGGGAGGGGGGGTTCTATGTCTTTAGGACTGGGGCGATATCTATCTCTTTCCACTATACGTCAGCAAGTGGTCGGTATCAATCAGAAGGTCCCCATCTATAACGGCCAACGGGTTCGGTACATCAATCTAGATAATGCGGCCAGCACCCCAACCCTAAAGCCGGTTTTGGATCATGTGCTCGCCTTCCTTCCTTGGTATTCAGCAGTACACCGGGGCAGTGGCTACAAGTCACTCGTCTCTACGGTCACCTATGATGCCGCTCGGACTCGGATAGCCCAGTTTTTTGGAGCTGATCCGGATTATCATGTCGTGATCTTTGGCAAGAATACCACGGAAGCCATCAACACGCTGGCTGCCAGGTTACAGTTTGAACCCGGCGATATGGTCCTTACCACCTTGATGGAGCATCATTCCAATGATCTGCCCTGGCGCCGGGTGGCGAAGGTGATCCGGGCCGATGTCCATGAAGATGGAGCTTTGGATAGGGACGATCTGGAAAGGAAACTCTCTTTACATCACCGCCGGATCAGGCTGGTTGCCCTCAGTGGTGCATCTAATGTCACCGGCTGGGTCAATGATATCCACAGCATTGCAGCTCTCGCCCACCATTACAACATACCCGTAATGGTTGATGGGGCTCAACTGGCTGCCCATCGGCCCATCAACCTGTTGTCTCCTAATGATCCCCGTCATATTGACTTTCTAGCTATTTCTGGCCACAAGCTCTATGCACCCTTTGGTACCGGTGTATTGATTGGGCCCCGGCATGTATTCGAACGAGGTAGTCCCGAATTCGTCGGTGGAGGTACCGTCAGCCTAGTTACGCCTCTAGGTGTGGAGTGGGCTATGCCACCGGCCAAAGACGAAGCCGGTTCCCCCAATGTCATCGGGGTAATCGCCTTAGCCAGCGCCTTAGCCATCCTCGATGACTTGGGTCTGGATAACATTGCTCTGCACGAACAGTCTCTAACCGATTACGCCCTCATGCAGTTGGGTCAAATTGCCAAGCTGAAGCTGTATGGATCCAAAAAAACCCAAGACATGAACCGTCTGGGAGTTATTTCTTTTGAACTGGAGGGCTATGATCATGCCTTGGTAGCAGCCATACTGGCTTTTTATGGCGGTATCGGAGTGCGGAGTGGCTGTTTTTGCGCCCAACCCTATATTCAACGGCTACTCGGCCTGGATCCAATAACTGTAGCCCGGCTGCGGCACCGGCATTCGTCCGGCGAAATCAAGTACCTGCCAGGACTAGTCCGTATCAGCCTTAGTATGTACAATACACCTGGAGAGCTCAATCACTTGGCAAAAACTCTACAGGAGATCTGTGCCCACTCCCCCGCCTACTGGCTGCAGCACTTGCGCTGGGATGATGATCTGCAATGCTATGTTCTCAGAGACCAAAGACTCGTTCTACCAAAGCAGTTGCTCTTCCAGAGACGAGGTTCAGGCCTTCTGCCAGGTATCCTGTAAAAAGGCCAGGGCAGTTTCTACGTTCTTGGGAAAATCATCCCACCCGCATTCCAACGACATCCGTTGATCATAGCCGGCAGCCTTTAGATTACGGAAGAAGGCCAAATAGTCATAGCCACCACTTCCGGGCCACATGCGCCCGGAATCTGCCAGATGAACATGGCTGAGCTTATCCGCGGTAGCACCAATATTCTCGAGTGGCTCACCTCCCTCGATCATATGGTAGTAATCGGCTGTTATCCCTACATTACCTAGATCCAAAGCCTCGGCGACTTGATAGGCTTCGCTCAGATAATTAATCAGATTGCACTCTGCCTGTCTCAATGGCTCAATACCAATGACCAAATCGTGTGTTGCGGATAGTTCAGCCAAAAACCTAACGAAATCAACTATCTGCTGGCGGGCCTTACCCTCCGGAAATCCCCCTGGTACCCTCCGGGAACGGCCGCTGCCAAATACAACCACCCTACCTCCCAAAGCCGCAGCTCTAGGAAGGACAGACTTTACATATCTTGAGATCTGGTCCCAGTTCACCTCTGGGCCTACCACCTTGATCTCGCTGGGAAGCAGCACATTAAAGGCTTCCACTAAGAGACTTGACCTATCGACAAGATTCTTGACTTGATTATACTCCTGTTCATTTTCAAGACTAACCATGCTCACTTCTACATAATCGTAACCGACACTCTCTAGCAAAGGCAGATGATCCACCGTGGTACAGCAACCCCATCGCATTTATGTCTACCTCCTATCCATAGGCGATCTCAAGATCTCCAAGGATAGCTCTAGGTGCCAAGCTTGCTTTTCGAAAAAGCTCTGCACCGCTATACCCTCCAGAAGAATTCCCTCCTGTTCCAGGACCTGCAGCTGCTCCTCTAGATTAGGCGAGATCTCGTCTCCAAACCCACTCAGTCTCATCATGCAAATCCACTTCCCTGATGCTCCAGACATCTTTGCGAATGGCTGAGACCGGATTACAGGTTCGCGGAAAGCCTCGTGAATCTACTAGCGACACCTCTTGATCTTAGGCAACCAGTACCTACTTAAGATCTCTCCCTGTAGAAGTAAGAGTCAACTTGCCATGAATTACCCCTTTTAAGGAGATTAACTGATCGGCAAGTTGTTTGGCGAGGTGGGGTGCTCCTTTGACAATCACAGTCTCCAGACAGTTGCGGTCGTCTAAATGCACATGTAAGGTAGAGACAATCAGATCATGGTAATCATGCTGAACTTCGGTCAATATCCCTGTGAGCCCTGCGGTACTGTGGTCATAGATAAGAGTAATGGTGCCCGCGACCTCACTATCTCCCTCTTCCCATTCCCTGGTCACTAGCGCATCTCGCACTAAATCCCGTATGGCCTCAGACCGGTTAGCATAACCCCGTTCTTGAATCAGCCGGTCGAATCGTTCCAAGAGCACCTCGCTCATACTCACCCCGAAGCGAACAAGTTTGGACAACGATTAGCTCACCTCACTCTTTGCACCACAACTCTACTTTTAACACTTCTGGGAAGCTGTCTTTTTCCCTTTCTATCTGGCGCCCGTGTCTGGGCAAGAGGCCAGCACCAGTTGTTCGCCATGGGTAAATACCCAGTGTCAATAGCTTTGCATCCGATTATTTCCGATAATTCCGTGTTCACCCCCATATTCCAGCAGGTATTTCCTGAAAGGTGCCGAATTCTAGTGCTTGATTAGAGAATTTTGTTATCACTGAGGCTCTTTGAGAACCCTGCATTAACTGTGCAGGCGACACTAATTAGCAACCTACGTGAATCAAATTCCACCGATCCGGAACCATACCTACTCACGGTTCCTGTTCGGGTTATCAGGAGGGATTCTGATGTCTGTTACCGGGAAGACACTAAGCGAAACAGCCATGGATGTAGGAGTCGAGCCCTCTACCATCAAGTATTGGTGTGAGGAGTTTAGCAATTTCATCCGACCGGCCCGTACGCCGGGTGGTCACCGCCGGTTTAGCGAGGAGGATATTCGAGACCTGCGATACTTGCGACAGCTATTACATTTCCAGAATTTTTCCATCAAGCAAGCAAAGGACTACCTCAACCAGCCAGGCAATCGCCCCTCGGACACGGACATGCCCGAGACTCAAATAATCGCGTCATCGGCAGCTGCTCCAACAGCTGCGTCTTTAGCTCAGGATGTATGTCGCTATCTAGAGCACCAGATGGAGGTCATCGCCGAGGGGCAGGTTAAGGCCATCCAGTTAGCTCTGGATCAGACTGCCGCCACAGTCCTTGACGAAGTACGGGAATTGGAATCTGAGCATTTCACCCAATGGAGTCGGCTGGTTGAGCACACTGCCAGCAAGACTAACGAGAAAATCTTAGCTGCCGTAGATGAATTAAGGAGAACCCCTCAAGATGTTGAGGAGATCAAACGGATGTATGCTGAGGCCAAGGACCGTTGGCTTATCGAAGAGGCCAAGGTGAGGATGGAGATCCAGCGGCTGAAACACGAGTTAAGCGAGGTGCAAAATCAAAGCCTTTGGCAGCGGTTGATCTGGGCCATTTTCGGACGGGGAAAGCAGTTTAGTGAAATGGACAACCAATACAAGAATACCGATCTGAATGAATAGAATCCGGATCAAGCCTGCTGATGACAGTGTACTCAATTTGCAGACGGTTACCCCGTTTCAAGCCAACAAGCATAGCCCCAATAGCTGCCGCCAATCCTAAGATAGCCGGATACGGTACCGATAGCGTTCCTGCCAACAGGTAAAAACCGAGCCCGGCCAGAATTGGCGCTACATAGACCAAGAATGCGGCCCATAGTGCGGCTCGGGTTTTAAAGCTGACCTCCACGAAATCACCCACCAGGGCTCCAACACTATTCACAGCCTCCACTTGCACCTCCGTGCCGGCATTCGGGAATATACGGTGGCTGCAGCTGCCGTGCGAACACATACTTTCTCTTTTGAACTCCACGGTAACAGTGTGGCCACCAGATCCCACTGTGACAACTTGTCCTATCTGTGTGCTGGCCATTCTATCCCCTCTTTACCCAACGCCTGGACTCTCTTCTCACTGCAGTGACTAGCTATACCCCTGATCACACTTGCGGATAGGGCAGGACATAATCTAGTTGTACTTTGCCTACTCCCACGGATACGGTTATATCATAGGCGGAGGAGGTAGTCTCGTAATCCTCACTGATCCAGTAATCCCCAGCCCTCTTCAGACCCGCTTCCCTAAAATTGTTGGTTCCCACAGGGTTGGTAATGTGAATCCGTACCCCGACACCTCGGGGTATGTGCAGCTTTACTGAAGAAGCGCCCCCCTCGATTAGGATTTCCCCTCGAAGACCTCGATCGGATAAAGTCAGATCCAAGCTGCCGGCTCCTAACTCCACTGTCATTCTCTGCAGCAAGGTGTTGCGAAAGTCCCCCTGCAATGTCCCTGCACCTAATTGCACCTGAAGATCCCACGGAACCATTGGACCGATTGCTATACTACCCCGGTAGCCACGATTGCCAGTGAACCAACTGCGGGTTCTGGGTGATGAGACTCTCGCAATCGCCCTATTGGCTCGTTGCTCGAAGGCCCAGAGAGGCATGCTCCCTTGATACGACATTCTCCCAGAGATTAGGTGCTCTCCTGACCCCAATATGTGGATCGTACCTGCCGGCAATTCCACCTGGAGCTCACCATGATCAATCGATGCATCCCAGGGCCTACTGAAAGCAGTAGACCTTTGCCACCCATACCTTCCCATGTCCGGACGGGACCAAGAAACTGAGAAAGGCAGCCCTGTGGGATTTATGGCTGCATACAAAACTGCGGCGATCAGTACCAGCGGACCCAAGAAAACCCAGCGGCTCCGGGATAAGAGCATCGTCAGCCCCAAAGAAATCAGGAGGACTGGCCACACTTGTAGGAGAGCTCCCCAGAAATCCAGCCTAAGGTATCCTAGATTGCTCATCAACATTAACACACCAACAAGGATCAAGACGACTCCAAACCAAAGCTGTCGAGCCTTCATCGGATTACCTCCATCCCCTGACCAGGACAACAAGACCAGCAGCAATCAGTACACCCGGTACTAACCAAGCTGGATCGAACCATATGGAGGTCTTTTCTACCAGCAGGAATAGCCCGGCTAAGAGCAGCAACCCACCAAACAGCCTACGCCGGGTTTCCTGCTCGTCACCCTGTGATTGCTCCACTGTTTCGGACCAGTCACTCGCCTTCTCACTATAACCTGCCTCATCGCCAGTTGAGGATACATCTGGCCCTGGCCGGACTAGAATTGGCTCCTCGGGTATTAGAATCCAAGCAATCAGATAGAGAAGAACCCCGTTGCCCCCGGCAACACCCAATAGAACCAGTAGCAATCGCACGATCACCGGATCTACGTTGAAATATTCCCCTACGCCACCAGCTACACCGGCTATCACTCGATTACTACGTGAACGATAGAGTCTACTCATTCTCTCACCCCTTTATGATTCCAGCAAGTCTCAAGTCTCCCTCACCAGAGCTCCGAAAATAGCATAATACATGCTTGAATTGCCCTGTACGAAGCATATAGTCTAATGGCCTGAAAGAATCATCCAGAACGATTGATATTAGACATAATCACTGGAACAATGATAGTATATCATTATGGAGTTCCCTCAGCAATTGATACCCGGCCACTGATATGTGTACCAGGTTTGGTCGCGACTCAGTTCAGCTAGATGGGAGGCATGCCTTGTTTCCCGATTCCTTTTTAATGCTATCGGCTATAGCTTTCCTGATTGGGCTACTCAACTCCAGTGCCCTTGGTGAAAGGCTTTGCCGGCCGGGGTTTGAGCTGGAGCCGCGGATCCTCGATATATCACTGGCGTTGGTTCCGATCATGGCAGCCAGGCTAGGTGTCGGCAGTGGTATGAGTGTAGTACTCACCGGCTTCTCCAGCCTGATGAGTTTTCATCTTGCCCATTGGCTTGTGCCTAAGTACAGCCTACAACGGTATGTGCCTGCTTTGGTCACCTTAGGCTTTCTTTCTCCACTGACTTTAGCCCTAGTGGGCGGCCTATGGTGGTTGCTTCGCCGGCAGGGAATACCGTATTCGGTCCTCATTGTGACCATCGGTTTTGTCTCCCTGCCCATTCTCTGGTTTCTGCACCATCGGGACTTGTATGTACTGTTTGCCCTGGCCTGGCTAATACTCATTCTGTACAACGAGATCCCTCACCTAAGATGGGAAAGGGTATCACCTACTTCGGCTGAGCACTTGACCACTGAAATGGAATCATTGCCTAGGAAAGTAGTGGTCATGCGCCGATGCATGAGCATTAGCCTGATCTTACTTCAGGCATCCTTTTTCTTCTTCAACCGCTATGTCTATCGCGGCTTTGGACTACAACAAGAGCTTTTTCGGGTGGGAAACCGAGATCTGCCGTTTATCGCCCTCACCTTCGATGATGGCCCTGATCCCTTATATACCCCTAGGATTTTGGATATTCTAAAAGAGAAAGAAGTCTCGGCCACGTTTTTCTTGCTGGGTAAACATGCCGAGCAGTACCCGCACATCGTAAGGCGTATAGCGGAAGAGGGACATGATATCGGCAATCATACCTATAGCCACCGAAACCTCTATGGCCTGGATGAGCCAAGCACCTGGAATGAGATTGCCCGGGCAGATACGGCCATTTCCGATATCATCGACACAAAGATCTATCTGTTTAGGCCCCCCCGAGGGATGTATACACAGAGTACCGTCAAGTTCGCACACGAACTGCAGTACACAACTGTCTTGTGGTCAATCAGTTCCCGAGATTGGGCAGAGATCAGTAGTGGCAATGTGGAAAGGAATATTCTTAGGAACACCAAAGGTGGGGATATCCTTCTCTTCCACGACAGTGGCAGTATTATCGGCACTTCCGGAGGTTATAGATACAACACCGTCAATGCCCTCCCCATCATTATTGATGGCCTTAGGGCCAAAGGGTTTCACTTTGTTACGGTAAATCAGTTGATGATCATCGCTGGGTTGACGGAGGGTGACGATGAGCTGCTGCCAGACATCTTGGACAATCCGCCCTTCACAAGAGAATGATCTGGCTTTGGTATGCCAGATCTTCCTACAGGGATTTCCCCAAAGCGTTCTCCATTATGTCGGAGAAAGCTCTACCGGGATCGAACAAGCTCTTCGAGACATGTTTAGCGCCCTGTTGGAGTATCAACCCCAAGGCTTCCTTGTGGCCGAGCACCAAGGACGTATCGGCGGTTATACTATTGCTGTTCCCCATATGCCGGAATTGTGGTGGTTTGTACTCTATCATGGCCATGTCTGGCATTGGGCCAAACGCTGGCTAAGGGGTGAATATGGAATTGGGTTGGTGCCGGTCTTGGGCTTGGCCCGCAACAAGCTCGGCTTTGCCCTTTCCCAGATCCAGTTGAGCAGAAAAACTCCCAAGACAAAGGGGCATACTGCTCAGATACTCTCCATTGCAGTACACCCTCTATGCCGTGGACAAGGTATCGGTCGTGCTCTCTTGGAGAAGGCCATTGCGCATCTGGCGACTACACCCGCAACCTATGTCAAGCTCGAGGTAAGACCCGATAACACCCCAGCTCGTCGACTCTATGAAAGCCTCGGTTTCCAGGCTATCTCCAAAACCAGAGACTCCCAAGGGGAGTGGATTGTCATGCTTAAGGAGCTCCTCCAGGGCCCTGCCGATTAGGCCAAACCGCCATCTTCCGCCTCACCCTTCGGCGCCTTGAGAGTTAGCTACAGCTTTGGCAGGTTGCCGTGCTGATCAAAACCCCAATGGGTACGGCCAACAACCTCCCAGCCCAAGTCCTTCACATCCGGCAAGCATGCTTCTGAGACCAACATTTTCTCAAGATAGGCGGTACTCTTTATTCTGAGTAGGCGACATTCATGCGGCTGGACATAGGCAGTGCGAATCGCAGCAGCCACAGCCTCCTCATCGTTGGCAAAATGGACCGGTAGCTTCCCTCTTAACAGGAAAGTACTCGTCACAATATTGGTATGGGTCGTAGGATAATCGATTTTGTCAACAACCCGCTGAGTAGTGATATCGGCTAGACCAATACCGGCGGCATTCCCTTGGGTTTTCTCAGTTAGGTCCAGAACGGCAATTCGAGTAATTTTCGGTTGTTTGGGCTCTTCCATGCCAAAAAGATACATACGGCCGATGATGTTCGTGTCCAAACCGGCCCCGCTTACATCTTTTCCCAGCTCATCTACGATCAGCACATCCAATTGCGGACAGGGAAGATATGGCATCAGCTCCCGAGCACGTTCTAGAAGCACGGGCTCTTTGGCCATAATCTCGTGGTTGAGTAAACCTTTAATGATAGCTAACTCCTTGTAAGCATTCTCTACCAAAGCTATGCCCCCGATGATCGGGGCCTTGGCCATGGTGACTTCCGCTACCTCCGGGATCTTGTCCCTCAGGCCTAAAGTACCGTAGTTATGGATTTCTATAGCTTGGGCTTGCTTACCCAAACCAATCACGGACATTTTTACTAAACCACTCTCCCAGCGACCGTGGAAATCCGTATGGAGTTTGACGCGGTTGACCATGAGCACTCCATCAGCTTCCATCGCCACTTTTGCCACATAGACAGGAACGCCGCTTTTGGACTGGCCGAGACTCACTGTGTCCATATCAGGAAGGATCGGGACTCCCATAGACTCTTCTGTAATTCCAAACGAAGCGAGGATATCAGCCTGCCCTTTGGCAGTAGCATTACCGTGACTGCCCATCGCGGGGAACAGAAAAGGCTTCAAGTCCATTGCCTTAGCCTTTTCCACCAAAGCTTTGGCAACTATGGCTATATCGGTGATTCCGCGACTGCCGATAGCAATACCTAATCGCTGCCCCGGGCGCATGGTGCGTAAGATCCGTTCACTTTCTTGGGCCACAGTTTCACTCACCTGCTCAACTCTAGGTCTAGGAAACTTGGCTTTCACTTTATAGATCAACGGCAATTGTAAGGACACGTTGTCCACCCCTTTCCCCTACCAGCACTTCACGAAAACGTCACTCGTGTGGAACTGCCGGTAGACGTAATTTGGCAGCACCGGGCTTACCGGCTAACCAGTAAGGCACAACCCCTAGGCTCCAATAGTTCTATCATAGCGTGCTTCAACTCCGCTTTCATTTCATCCACTTGCTGCTGAATAGACCCAGGCAGTGGCTGTTTAGCTGGTCCCATGGGGAATCCTCGAACTTTTCCAGAGCCAGCTTATTCACCTTTCCTTTCGCATCAAAGGGGGTAAGCATGGCAAAATATATGCCTTCAGGCTAAAAAGTACGTGTCGGCAACAGCAATCCCTTCCCTTCTTCTGGGTCGTAACTCTTGTTCGAAGCCTGCTAGATACTTACTCCTCTCACACGACAATCCCTTTCGCCTAAAGGCGCAGTATGCTCCTACATCCTTGGGCTATTCGAGGAAAGAGATCGCAGGAGATTCTTATCTAGCAGCACATGATCCTCGCTCGATCAGCTGCGGTTGAAACACTATTCTGTCCTGTTCCAGTACTTCCT
>JAAZLW010000202.1 GCA_012799135.1 Bacillota bacterium
AGCATTGGTTATGTATCGATAGTTCACCGTAGGATCCTTTATTGCTTTCAACGCCATCGGTCCCTGGTTCTCCGAACCCCTAAACTCAGAAAGGCGGATATACACTCCCCTATCCGACACGGTAGAGCTTCGTAGCGTAAACGTGCAAATAGGTACCGTAGCCCCGTCGAAGCCTGAGTATTCCAGCTGTATTAGTGTCGTGATCTGAGAGTGCGTACACAGTTTTCTCCGCATCCACTCATAAGAAGAAATGAACATCCAAACGAAAGGACACATGAACCCCAAATGCCCAGCTGGTCTACTCATCTCCCGACACCTAATAATAAAGGCAGAGAAAAGATCTGTCTTCACTCGGCTGTACTGATTGCCCAGATAATCCTTAAGCCTAGCTCCCATGTTCCTGGCGCCCATATACGGTGGATTCGTGACCACAACATCGTACTTCCTCGCCATGATCTCCGCTTGCCTCACCAGTTCTAGGACTAGGTCACCCTGCCGGTCCAAATCACTTAAGGTAAGGGATTCCATATCTGAGATTAGGACAGCGTTAGCCTGCTTCTTTGCTGTATCCCTAACCTTGGCCACCGCCCCTGGCAACCATGAGAGATCCACCTGCTCCACTCTGATTAATGAACCATACTCACTAGCATCGTGGAACACCTCCATAAGGTATTCCAGCTCTTTGGCGCGTTGCCGTCGCTCTTCCTCGTTTGTGGCTTTGAGAATGGCTGATTGGAGCTCTTTGCTAATTGAGTTGCTCTCCCTGATCGCCAAGATATTGGGGCGGATTCCTCTAGAAAATATCTGTGGATCTCGCTCTCTCGCCTTCATCATCAGGGCAAAGGCAGCTAACTGAGCAGCCCGTTCATCTATGTCTAGCCCGTAGAGATTGTGCTCAAGTAGCATACAAGGGATGTCAGGGATGTAGTAACCGGCTTCCACATACATCTCATATAGCAAATCAAAGGCATAAACCAAAATATGCCCAGAGCCACAAGCAGGATCGATGACTGTGATCCTGGCCGGATCTATATGGCTCTGGATCAATTTCTCTAGCTGAGCCCGCACTTTGGGATCTTGCTCCGCTTCATCGATGTAATAGTCCATCAGTGGACGTAATGTTGATTCGGGCCTGCTTTCCAGCCATAACCTGCCTAGTGAGTTGTCTACCATATACCTTACGATCCAGTTGGGCGTAAACAGCTGTGTGGCGGGGGGAATGTCGTGCTTCGAGGCTTTCTTATTCTTCTTAAAACCAGCATAGACCTCATTTTTGCGCTCAGATATATAGTACTGATAGAGCCATCCTACGATCTCGACCTGTTCCTGCCAGTCTTCTTCTAGGATCTCCGCTACCAAGCGGCGGATAATAGACCCCTCGGCAAGGATATTCCGAGGAAATAAAAGCTCGATCCACCCCTCAATCTCCTCGAAGAGAAAAGGTAGGGTAGATGCCAGCTCAGTACACTGAGCCATCAATAGGTACCGATAGAGCCTCTCATCATCCCCAGCCATGCGCATCTCACGAACCAGTTGCTCATCAACCTTGAGGGCTGAAGTTGCATGCCTCATGATATCAGGTCGAGCCCGAAAATCGCTGGGATCAGCATCTGCGGCAGAAAGGACCCGTACTCCACTGGGAAGATAACCATTTACCTCCATGAAGCGTAGGGCAACGAACCGATTAAACCATGTGTACGCAACTTGCTCTACTACCCGATCATATCCAATGGTACTTAGCCTCTCTAGAAGCTCCTTCCATTGATTGGTTTGCTCGAAATCCAGTAGCTTTCCATCTAAGGTTACCCTGGTGACATCAGGAATGGCACCTAATTTCATAATTTCCCGAGAGAGCCCTAACTCATATAGGCGCTGCTCCACATCTTCCATTAGCTGACGTCTGGCACTGGCTGCAAACTTTTCTATGGCTGCTGTATTCAAGGAGTATCCCTCCTGGTATCACTTGAGTGTTACAGTATTGCCCAGCATGATCTGAACCTTCAGTTGAGATG
>JAAZLW010000203.1 GCA_012799135.1 Bacillota bacterium
AAGAGCGGGGTATACCGCTATTGCCAAAGGGTTAGCCCGACTCGCAGCTTTGGTAATCCTGTGTGTGATGGCATTGGGTGTAGTTAACTACACCTACAGAATCTATTCCTTCCGGCAACCCTTGATTGAGCCACAGCTGGAGCAGCAGATTAGTCTGGATCCGAATTTGGTATTGCCAGATACCAATAAAGAAGGAAATCAAGTGGAGCCCGTCGAGGTCAGCGGCCAATCCTCTGGCCGTTTGGCACTGGGACCTGCTTTGGAACAACTCTTTCCTGTGGCCAACGATCTAGCTGATCCGGGGATTGAAGTAATTGCTACATCTGTGGGTGCCCGAGAGCAGCTTCCGGTAGAGGCGGACAGGACTATGTCTCAACCCCCGGTGAATCCTAGCAACATGATCTGGCCGACCCAAGGACAGGTATCTGTGGGTTATGGCTGGGTCAGACATCCGGTTTACCGAGATTGGCGGTTTCATCCTGGTATCGAGATTTCTACTGCACTCAATGCTTCTGTGTTGGCGGCTATGGACGGACAGGTTCAGCAGATCCAAAGCGAAAGAGTGCAGGGGTTGATTGTGGTTTTAACGCATGGTGATGGTTGGGAGACAGTCTACCGAGGACTATCCCAGCTGCGGATACGAGAAGGGGAGACAATCAAACGCGGTCAGATTATTGGTATTGTCGGACCGGGTGATGACAGCCAACATGGTCGTCTGCTTTTTGAAATAAGACAAGGGAATACACCTTTAGAGCCCCGGATGTATTTGCCTTGAGATCTCCGGATAGCTCTCCAAAAGGCCCTGGAATGTGGATATAGGTTTTAGTTAGCTTGTCAGTTCTATGAAAGCGAGGCTTCTTCTTTGGGTATACCGAGCCTAAAGGAGTCTCGCTTTTTTGCCATCTAGCAAGGCAGTTGCAATATTCCCTCGGTTATATCCCAGGTCTCCACGCATATACATGAATTAAAAACCCGTAAGGGGGCCGGGAGATGAGGGATTATATTTGCAAGCGAGTGCTGGATATCGGCACTTACATAGTCAAGACGCAGGCCACTGTGCGACAAGCAGCCAGGGTGTTCGGGGTTAGTAAGAGTACGGTACATAAAGATATGACAGAGCGTCTACCACGCATCAGTGAGGACTTGGCTGCTCAGGTGAAGAAGGTGCTGGAACAGAACAAAGCTGAACGGCATATCAGGGGTGGTGAGGCTACGAAAAAGAAGTACAGAAAACAAAGACAGGTCTCTTGATGGCAGTAGTAGAAAAGACTCCCACCAACCGGCCCCTTTTCCGTGAAGAGCAGGAAGGACTTCCCATATCAGTGTAGAAAATGATAAATACTGTCGGCAAGTCCCTCAAGAGTGTAGGAGTATTGCTGATGGGGAAGTCATCCAAGCACATCCGAAGGATACTACTGAAGGCTTGAGAAAGGAGGTGGAGAAGCTGCTAAGAGGGCTTTATACCGGAGCAACCGGCATGCTTGTTGGGTTGCACCAGATGGACGTAGTAGCAAATAACCTGGCCAATGCCAGCACCCCGGGTTTTCGCTCCTCAGACACTATCCAGCGAGCGTTTCCGTCTCTACTGATTGAACGAGTGGAAAGAACCGGTCCAGGCATGGGAGTACAGAGGGCTACCCTCGGGGAACTAGGTATAGGGGTCACTATCGATGGCACTTATACGAACTTCACTGCCGGAGCCTTACGCCAGACTGATAACCCGCTAGATGTAGCACTACTGGAACCTGACGCGTTTTTTACTATAGCTACGGGAGCCGGCCAGCGCTATACTCGGGATGGGTCATTTCAGCTAAACGCTAATCGAGAACTGGTGAATTCCAGTGGGCATCAGGTCCTGGGTTCTCGGGGCCCTATACACATCGATGGGACCAAGGTGATTATTGATGGAGATGGTTTTGTTTATGTGGATGATATACTGGTGGACAGGCTATTAATCACCTCCTTTGCAGCTCCGGAGGTGCTGCCGCGGGAAGCAGGCCAGTATTTCGTGGCTGTGCCGGAGGCCGGTGCCTTCACACCCGCTGAGTTTACAGTTGCTCAAGGACAGCTAGAGCAATCCAATGTCAACATAGTCAGGGAACTAGTCAAGATGATCAATGTCCAGCGGGCATATGAGGCTAATCAGAAGGCTGTCAAGGCCACTGACGAGACCTTAGGAAAACTGGTAAATGAGTTGAGCTTCTAAAACATCATCATAATGCTGCGCGATTGGGGATATGAGTTTGGGCAGGACTGCAGGGCAGAGGCCCAGAGCTGCCGAGCGACGGAAGCAGCTCGAATATTGCCCCAGTTTCGTGCGGCGCTAAGGAGGACAAGTTTATGATGCGTTCTCTGTGGACCGCCGCGTCCGGCATGGTGGGTCAGCAGTTTAATATCGACACCATTGCCAACAACCTGGCTAATGTAAATACCGTTGGTTTCAAGAAAAGCCGGGTGGATTTTCAGGATCTGCTTTACCAAACTGTTCGCTACGCAGGTACCCCGGTCAATGCCGGTGCCCAGATTCCCACGGGTATCGAGCTAGGTCATGGTGTGCGACCGGTAGCAACACAGAAGATCTTCACACAAGTCGGGTTCCGCCAGACCGACAATCCTCTCGATTTGGTCATAGAAGGAGATGGCTTTTTCCGAGTGCTGATGCCTGATGGTACCATCGCTTACACTCGAGATGGCTCTTTTAAGAAAGATGGGGAGGGGCGTCTGGTTACCTCCGATGGATTCCCTCTGGAACCGGAAGTTGTGATTCCCGAAAATGCAGTGAGTATCAGTATCGGGACTGATGGTACGGTATCGGTCTTGAATGCCGGAGAAAATGAGCCCACATCTTTGGCTCAGATTCAACTGGCCAGGTTTGTGAACCCTGCCGGTCTTAAGAGCATGGGCAGAAACCTGCTTGGTCAGACGGCAGCTTCAGGAGAACCGATCGAAGGGACTCCGGGGCTAGATGGATTTGGCGCCATCGCTCAAGGCTATGTGGAGATGTCCAATGTGCAAGTAGTAGAGGAAATGGTGAATATGATCGTGGCCCAAAGGGCTTATGAAACCAACTCTAAGGCTATTCAGGCCTCAGACGATATGCTGCAGACAGCTAATAACTTGAGACGTTGATGATAATCTTGAAAGATGGGCACATGATCCGGAACGCTAGGGGGTTGAGTTTGTGGTTAGAAAGTGGGGCCGTAGTCCAGAAACTCACTTTATGACCGGCATAGGTTTGGCCATGGTGTTTGGTGCAGTATTGGCCTTAAGCCTGGTTTTGGCCTGTCCTTTGCTAGCAGCTACTTCACCTCTGGCCACCATCACCTTGCGATCGGAAGCGAAAGTAACGGGAACAGCTATTACCCTCGGTGAAATAGCACGAATCGATTACCATTTATCCGAAGAGGAAGGGAAAGCAAAACCTAAGCTTGAGCAAATCAACGTGGGACGAGCTCCCCTTCCCGGTAACTCCCGGCAGATTGCCATAGGCCATATCGAAGTACGCTTGCGCCAGGCCGGAATCCATCCCAGTACAGTTATTTTGGTTCCCCCACCAGGGGGATCGGTCACGGTTACTACTGCCACCCAAGAGGTCAACAAGGATCTGGTAACAGCAGTAGTACTTGATTGCCTAAAAGAGCAGGCCGGGGATGGCTTTTATATAGACGTAGAAGCAGGCGAGGCTTTACCCCTAATCGTCCCCTTAGGTGAACTAGAGTTGCGATTGGGGACGCTGCCCCCGGGGCCCGGTAGCTACCGCGTCGGTGTAGGGATATATGTCGATGGTCAACGACATCGAACTATCCAGGTGAGAGTTCAGTTGCGGCCGAAAACACCTGTAATAGTTGCCGCCTCAGATATATTGGCAGGGAGTATCATCCATCGGGATGATGTGGAGAAGGTAATCCTGGAGACCTCTTCCTCTGACCAGATGTTTGCCGAGCCGGAAGCAGTAATTGGCCTTGAGGCAAGCAGAACCATCAGGGCAGGTGATCCTATTACAGCAGATGATATAGCAGTATCGGTGCTGATCCAATCAGGGGATACAGTGGTTATCGAAGCTATATCTGGGGCGATCATGGCGAAAACTCCGGGGGTGGCGTTACAGAGTGGCAAACTTGGTGATTGGATCCGAGTGCAGAATACCGAGTCCCGAAAGGAAATTGTTGCCCGTATCATTGGTAAGGGTGTTGTGCGGGTGGAACTCGAGGCTGGGAAATGACTAATTGCCCATGCGCCTTCAATGAAATTAGGGTCTATAGTGTACCTTTGCGGAAGACGGAAAGGAGGGCGGCACAGACATGGGCCTTCTCAAGAACATAAAGCGAAAACCGTTTCCAATCTTTGGGTTGGGACTTGTGATAATGCTTGTTAGTCTAGTAGTTGCAGATGTGGTTTTGGCGGCTTCTCTTTGGCAAGATGGTCAGGGCTCCATTTTCACGGATACTAAGGCAGGCAATGTGGGTGATCTGGTTACCATTATTATTGTAGAACGCACTCAAGCCAGTCAATCCTCAGAGACATCCACCGGCAAAGATACTTCTGTGGAATTGGGGCCAGGTTTGGGTCTATTGGATTTCATTCCTTTGGCCAAGGCCGGAGCCAAGGATGGGCGCAAAGCCGGTGGAAGAAACGTGCAGGGGGGTAGCTTCTCCGCCAGAATGACCAGCCAGGTGGTAGAAGTGTTACCCAATGGTAACCTGGTAATCGAGGGAAGCCAGAGTCTGGTGGTCAACCGGGAAAATCAAGAAATAACTGTCAGGGGTATTGTTCGCCCCCAGGACATTGCTGCAGATAATACAGTTCTTTCCACCTATATCTCTGATGCCAGTATTTCCTATCAAGGCTCAGGTTCTTTGGGAACTCAGCAGAAACCGGGCATTATTACTCAGATCCTCAACTGGATCTTCTGATTACCTACCACCGGATGAAGGGAAGGTGGAAAGAAGATGACTCGTCGGATTTTCATGTTGCTGGTTGTTTTCATCATGACTTCAGGTCTCCTGTTTACAGTAGCCGTAGGAGTACAAGCTGATGGGCAGTTGACACAGACCCAGCTCGATACTTTTTCAGTAGAGAACGGTATACAGCCTACTGTTCGGCTGAAGGAGATTGCTCGTTTTGGCGGGATTAGGGAGAACCAGCTTACTGGTTTAGGTTTGGTAGTGGGTTTAGATGGAACCGGTGATGGCAGAGGGGCTGGAGTGCGGATGGTCGCTAATATGCTAACCAGATTTGGTGTGACCATCGATCCCCAGGAGCTCCGCTCCCGCAACATAGCGGCAGTGATGGTCACTGCCAGTTTGCCTCCCTTTGCCCGGGTAGGTGATCGACTAGATGTAACAATATCGTCCATCGGTGATGCCAAAAGCTTACAGGGTGGCTTTCTGCTGCAGACACCTTTAGAGGGGGCAGACAACCAAGTATATGCGGTAGCTCAAGGGCCAGTCTCTATCGGAGGGCTCAATGTGCGAGGTGGGCGAGATCAGGCCCAGAAGAATCATCCTACTATCGGTAGGGGTCCGGGCATCGCCATAGTGGAAAGAGAGATACCAGGAGATGTATTGCCTATTGAAGGTGGCCAACTGACCTTAGTTTTGAATTCCGCAGATTTCACTACAGCCTCTCGCACCGCCCAGGAGATCAACAGCTGTTTTGGGCTAGATACAGCCCAGGCTCAAGACAGCAGCTCCATATTACTTAACATACCTTCCGCCTATCGACATGATGTGATTGGGTTTATGGCCCAAGTGGAAGAGATCCAGGTGACACCGGATGCAGCCGGCCGAGTGGTGATCAATGAGCGGACAGGCACCATAGTTATCGGTGAGACGGTAAGGATAGCCACTGTAGCAGTGGCTCACGGCAACCTCAATGTAACCATTAGCACTCAACAGGAGATAGTTCAACCACCCTCCTTCTCTTCAGGTGAGACAGTGGTCAAGGAAACCCGGACATTGAAGGTAGAGGAAGAAGAGAGACAGCTGATGCTGCTGCCGGGAGCTGCCACTATCGGAGATTTGGTCAATGTACTAAACGCTATTGGGGCAACGCCCCGGGACATAATTGCTATTCTTCAGGCCATCAAAGAATCTGGTGCGCTATATGGTGAGTTGGAGATTATCTAGAATCTCGAGATCACAAAACCCATGTGGTGAGGGGGTAAGCTAGGTGGGCTAGACCTGAAAGCCTAGCATAAGCAATGAAAACAGGTAATCTAGCACGAATTGGTTCACCGAATCTTGACAGTGTCTCTCCTGGGAGAGGAGAAGCTCAGGCTAAAGGTATGTCGGGTTCGTTTGCTGAGCACTTGCAGGGTACCCTTGATGCAGTGACCACAGAGAGACTAAATCGAGAGATAGAGACCATTAAGTACAAGACAGGTCTTGCAGAAGGAGTTTCTCTAGAAGAAAAGGGGACAGTAAGCTTAGAGAAACAGCAAGAGCGGTTGAGAGATGCCGCCGTGGAATTGGAAGCATTGTTTCTTCAGCAAATGATTTCGGCGATGCAGCGTACCATACCACGGGGAGAAGGTATACTGCGAACAAGCCAAGCAGAAAAGCTTTTTCGTGAAATGCTAGATGAACAGTGGGCCAAGGTGATGGCCGAGTCAGGTGACATAGGTCTTGCGAAGAGCCTATATGATCAGTTGAATCAATCCCTGCTGGAGAAAGACAAATTCAATTCTACCGCGTGAGTGAAGGGGTTAATTGCTTAGTCCGGCGACATCATTCCCTCGAAGGCCAGTAGCTGCTTGGCATGCGAGGGTTCACCAATGTACAGGGTGGGGAGTAGAACCCCATCCTTTTTCATTATGGCCGCAAGTAGGATCATTCTGGACAGCACAATACGTATTCTGCCGAATCATCCTGGAGCATCCTGCCGGACTTCCCGGCAGGATTTGATACCACACATAAGGAACTATCATAAGGATCTAGAGGAGGCGATGGGGTGGATCAGGGGGCGGCTTACATGAGAAGAGCAATGACTCAGCTTCTTGTTTTGGGTCTGTTCCTATGCGTGGGTCTAGCGGGCTTTGCGCAGGCTGCAGCAATGGCTACACTGGAGGAGCTACTATATTACACTACTGATGACAAGATTATCCTGGATATTCAGCTCAATGAGCCCGCGTCCTACACCATGGGATACAGAGAAGCATCCAATGAGATTGTTGTTGAATTACCAGGGGTAGATGCCGGGAGTTTTCACATAGATGAAGAGATCAATGATTCCGTACTTCATCGGATTATCGTCAGACCCCTGGCTGCAGATAGGCTTGGAGGAGT
Organism: Bacillota bacterium; assembly: GCA_012799135.1. Classification (GTDB taxonomy): domain Bacteria; phylum Bacillota; class Limnochordia; order DTU087; family DTU087; genus JAAZLW01. The sequence continues at coordinate 7,287 of JAAZLW010000203.1, forward strand.
CCAGGTAGTATTACACCTCCGACATAAGATACCTGAACCCCTGGCGTTTTGGGTGGGCGGAGGTCGAAGGTTGCTAGTTGAAGCAAAAAAGGAATTCCGTGAGGGTTTCGAAACCTTTGTGGCCCCAGGGATAGCCTATGGACATTGGCGTAAGGACACACCTAGTGGGCCTCTGTTTGTAAACTATATGAAAATTGATCTCCAAGAACCGGGAGTTAAGGTGCGTCCGGTGATGGCCACCAATGGTAGAGAGGCAGTACACGAACTTGTAGCGAAACACGGGGCTATCGCTGGAGTGAATGGTATCTACTTCTCGGCTGATGGCCGACCCTTAGGGTTAATGATCATCGATGGTGAGTTGATTAGTCCCCCCTATTTTAATCGGACTGCGGCCGGCATGTGGCTAGATGGTTCTGTTCGTATCGACAATGTGACGGTGACAGGGGAAGTGAAAGTCATTGACCCGGCGAACCTAAAGGATGCTGAGAAAATAGAAGTAGTTGGGGAGTGGTCTGATGGGGCAGCCACTTTACCTGGGAACGCTTGGCAGATCGATGGTGTTAACCGGATAAGGTATACTGATGAGCTCATCGTTTATACCCAAGAAAACGGACTCACGACCAGGACTAATAACTACGGTTGGGAAATAATAGTAAAAGATAACCGGGTTGTTGGTTGGGCAGAAGGGAATGGTCTGATTCCCGAGAATGGATATGTTTTATCCGGGCATGGTAAAGCTGCCCAATGGTTACGAAACCTGGAAATGGGAAACTATATAGAGGCAAGCTGGGAGCTGCAGCCGGATTGGTTGGATGAAGGAGTAGTCCACGCGATTGGTGGAGGACCTCGGTTACTGCAGAGTGGTGAGTTATGTATTACTGCGGAACAGGAGCGTTTCCAATCCGACATCGCACAAGGTAGAGCACCTCGCACTGCTTTGGGTATCACTGCCGCGGGAGAGCTGCTCTTGATGACTGTCAACGGACGGCAGGATAATATTAGTATCGGTATGACTCTACAGGAACTGGCGGAGCTGATGCGGAACTTAGGTGCTGTGGAGGCTATGAACCTTGACGGTGGAGGCTCTTCCACCATGGTGGCGCGCGGCATTGTGCTTAATGCACCATCCGATGGGAGACCAAGACCGGTGAGCAATGCCTTATTGGTTTGGGCAGATACGAGATGAAGATTTGGCTGTGTGTGATCTAGATAGATGGGAAGTCGCAGGTATTGGTTGTACATGCAGAAGGCGAGGTTATGTTCTTGAAGAGATCGAGCAGGGATTGGGTGCTAGTGCTTACCCTAGCGATTTGCTTCTTACTCCTGTCTGGTGGGCAGCAGGGGCTGGCTGAAGAACTGCCAATGGCACAAAGTGGTATCCAGCCGGTGGAACCCTTCCCTTTGGATCAGCTGCGCCCTGGGATGAAGGGCATAGGCAAAACCGTAGTTGTAGGCACGAAAATCGAGGAATTCCGGGTAGAAGTCCTAGGAGTGCTGGCTGGCCAGGAAACGGTTAAGCAGTTGATTCTGGTACAGGTTAGTGGTGACGCGATTGAGCGTATGGGCGGAATTGCAGCGGGCATGGGTGGTAGCCCGGTGTACATCAATGGCAAGCTCGTGGGCGCTATCAGCTATACTTTCAGTCTCACTGACCATCGCCTAGGCATGGTGACTCCCATTGAACCGATGCTAGAGATACTGCGGCTAAACAAAGAGGCAGTAGCCTGGGAACCTCCTGTTGGTGTATGGAGATGGGCAGATGGTGGTGAGCGAGAGAGATTGGTGGCAGATTATCCTACTAAGGAAATCTGCGTTACGATGGGCAGTAGCACTGAGAGTCAGGCCTCATATGCCTCAGGGCGTCTTAGCGTCAGCTCAGCGGCTACCCCGCTTTTGGTGGGAGGCATGAGTGAGAGAGCTAGACAGCATTTAGCCGCCTCCCTCAAACCACTGGGCATGGAGACTATCGGCGTGTCAGGTAGTAGTGCTATATCTTCGAGTGGTGAACGGCAAGGCCAAACCATCATTGAGCCGGGTAGCGCTTTTGGGGTCCAATTAGTAGACGGTGATATAGGAGTGATGTCCTTAGGTACTGTGACTTATAGAAATGGCAATGAGTTTCTCGGATTCGGACACCCTTTCTTGAACCGCGGCACCGTGAATCTCTTCGCAACCAGTGCCTATATCTATACAACAGTAAATAGTCTTTCTATGCCCTTTAAGCTAGGAGCACCTTTGCAGGTTGTCGGTAGCCTCACTCAAGATAGAGGTGCCGGTGTAGCGGGATATCTGGGAAAACCACCGGAGACGGTGGAACTGCGAGTCAAGGTGACAGACAGGGATTTGCACACAACTAGAGAGCTTAAGGCCCAGGTTGCCAATGAGCCGAGTTTATTGGTCTCACTTATGTCGGCCACGGCTTTACAAGGTTTGGATCAGGGCATCGATCGGATTGGTGCCGGTACGTCCCGCATCGTTTTTCAGTTAACGGGACAAGGACTGCCCAGGCCGGTCGTCAGGGATAATATGTTCTTTAACTCTTTGGATATATCAGCTGTATCCTTGGCGGAGTTCCTGGAGACTTTGCAGCTCCTAATCGATAACGAGTTTCAAGCAATTAGGCTAGATACGGTGGAAATCACCGCCCAGATGGAGACCAATCGTCGAACCGCTACTATCGAGAAGGCTAAGCCCACTGTAAACCAGGCTTATCCGGGTGAATTAGTCGATGTGGAGGTTGTGATTCGACCCTATCGGGGGCAGCGGGAAACCAAAATTCTCCGGCTCCCGATTCCGGATTCAGCTCAGCCGGGTGCAATCCATGTGACGGTAAGGGGCGGCGGTTTGGGGTACCTTTACCCTGATATAGTACCTTTTCATGATGTCTCCCAACAAGAGACCAAGAAAGCTGAGATGGAGCCTATAGGCCCACCTAGTAGTGCTGATAGCCTGGAGAAGCTCTTGGGGACAGTTCTGGAGCGTGAGAAGAATCACGAGATCGTTATGGAGTATGTACCTTATTACGATACCTATGTGATCGACCCTGTTGCGGTCACTGCACCGGCTTCTGACACCGATGACGCTGACGCTGCTGATAAAGAATCTGCCGCCGGTGAGGGCGAGACGGGCGAAGAGGGAAGTGTCAAGAATGCAATACCCCCTGCATGGAATGATGAGCAGACTGAGCCGGTGCGAGTTACCCTACCCACCAGGTATGTCATCGAGGGCCAGACAAGTTTTGAGATCGCCATTGCCGCCAGTGAAACAGACGAAGAACTGGAAGATGATGGAGCCGATAGTGAGCCTGAAGCAGTAATAGAAATGGCTGAGCATGTTGATGATCAAGAAACCGAAGAGGAAACCGAGGAGGAAACCCAGGAGGACCTTCAGGATAATCGCTTAAGGCAAGGGTTTACGCGGTAGAAGTGATGGCCTAGGTATTGATTGAAGCTGAGTCCGGCAAATAGTGGTAGGGTTGCCAAATGGACGATCACCCCAGGGGTAAAGAACGTGTAGGTTCAGCCCCCTGGGGTTTTGTCTTGGCATGGACTCATGTGAACTTGTTGGCAATAATCCCCTGCAGGATGGAACCTCCAATCACGAGAAATACGCAGGATACCAGTGAATGGAGGTTCCATCCGTGCCATCCAACAGGCAGAGGATTGCCAAGCTCATTGTCATTGTATTAGCCATGCTGTCTGTGCTTCTACTCCTGGCTTATGTCTGGGCTGGGTATAGTATTGTTCGCCTTAGTCCGTTGGCCAGTCTCACAAAGCAAAAGATGGAGGAGTTCCTCAGTCAAGCTTTCGGTCAGAAGGTGCAGGTTGGGAGGATATCTGACCTGGCTCTCAACCGGCTGGTTCTGGAGGAGGTAGTCAGTGGTGAGTATCTGCCGGAAACCGGTAAGTCCAAAATGCCCTTGTCGTTTCATATTCCCCGGGTAGTGATCAGGGTGGATCCGTGGCGGTATCTCTGGCATGGGCAGATCAGCTCCATTGCGGTACATCTCGATCAGCCTGAGATAAGGGTAAATCGCTCAGCCCAGTCAACGGGATTGAGTAGGCAGGGGGGATTGTGGCCAGCCGGCCTGGGAGACCCGCAGATACAGATTGCTATCAGCAAAGGTGCACTTGCTTATGATGATGCCGTGGTCAGGGAAGCGATCTCGGTTGAGTCCATTGAGGGAAAGCTAGTCATTGGCAATGAACCCGGTAAGCAGCAGCTTCGGATAGCTTTTCTGGAGTCTTGCTGGGGGCCTAGTCAGTTACGCCTACAGGGGCTAATCACCGCCGAAGAGAGCGAGAAGGGGCTGGCAAATGTCGATCTGATGGTCACTACACGAGAGAAGAGCCGCCTCATCATTGTGGGCAGTATTCACCGAGGTCCATCTCCGCAGTATGACCTTTCGCTTACAACAGAAAGACTGTCTTTACAGGAACTAATGTCCCTCAC
>JAAZLW010000204.1 GCA_012799135.1 Bacillota bacterium
CTCGGGGTCAGCCATCTCACTCTTATCGAGTTCCGCCACAATAGTCCCACGATCCATGACATAGCAACGTTCCGCTAAGGACATGGCAAAGTCCAGATTCTGTTCTACTACTAGCATAGTGAGCCCCAATTCTTGGTTCAGCCCCTTGAGCAAAGGCACTGAATCTTGGACAATACTAGGCTGAACACCTTCCGACGGCTCATCGAGAATCAGCAAATCTGGGTTGCCTACTAAGGCCCTGCCAATGGCTAACATCTGCTGCTCTCCACCAGACAAAGTTCCGCCTCGTTGACTGCGTCTCTCATCCAAACGGGGAAACATCGAGTATACTCTGTCGTAAAGCCGTTCGCGACCAGAATCGGCGTTGATCAGATCACCCATCAGAAGGTTCTCTTCCACGGTCAGTCTGGGAAAGATCCCTCGCCCCTGCGGGACATACCCCATTCCGAACCGAGCTCTACTGCTAGCACGCACGTTAGTTACATCTTTGCCCTTGAAACTGATCGAGCCTTTATGGGCGGGCAGAATGCCGATGATGGTTTTCATCAGTGTGGTCTTACCCACTCCGTTGCGGCCAAGGATAACCGTAATCTCACCATCCTCTATCCTGAGGTTGAGATCTCTTACTATGGGAACTGAACCATATCCAGAAGTAAGTTCTGCTAAACGCAACACTGTTCTACCCCCCCTATTTCTTGCCAAGATATATCTGCTGCACTTCTTCGTTACGCTCAATCTCGGACAATCGTCCTTGGGTAAACACCTTCCCCAAATGTAGAACAGTGATCTCTGGCTCTAGCGCCCGGACAAAATCCATATCATGGGCAATTACGATGATGGTCATACCTTGCTTGTTAAGATCTCTAATGATATCAGCGGTTCGCAATGTCTCATCAGGAGTCATACCCGCACTAGGCTCATCCAGAAGAAGAATCTCTGGGTCTACTGCCAATGCCAAGGCAATCTCCAGCCATTGCCTTTGCCCGTGGGATATTCTTCCGGCCGGCATATTCACTACACCGTGCAACCCCATAGCCTGAAGCCGATCGATGGTCTCCCTTTCCATATCGGTAGTTCCAGTTCTATGTCGGTTTAGCGCAACGATCATATTCTGGCCGACGGTCAGATCTTGGTACACACTGGGTGTCTGGAACTTGATCGAAAAACCCATCCTGGCGAGCAGATACGGGTCCATGTTCGAAATATCGGTACTCCTGTAGACTACCTGCCCCGAGTCAGGTCTATGGTACCCCATGATAGTCTTAAACAGTGTGCTCTTACCAGCGCCGTTGGGACCTATGAGGAAATGTAAATCTCCTTGACGGATCTCCAAATTCACGTTGTTGACGGCTGTGAGTCCACCAAACCGCTTGGTCACATTTGTCAGCTGGAGCAAAGGCTGGTCTTTCTTGGGATTGGCCAATCTGGCATCGGTCTTGTTAGCATTCATCCATTGGCACCCCCTCTAGGACTTGCTGTAGCAGTAGCTTCCTCGCCTTTTCGAGAACCAAGTCCGCTTAGCCAGCGAGCTATGGGAGGAAGCACTCCTTCCGGCATATACATAACCACTACCAGCAGCATCGCTCCCAGGAGGATAAGGGCATATTCACTCCCAGTAACCGCTAACATCTGGGTGAAGTACTGGAGAAGGATTGCAAAGATGATAGAGGCCAATATGCTCTTTCGACCCCCGACTGCCACCCATATGACCGGCAAAGCAGCATTAGTGAGTCCCATCGTCGATGGGGTAATGTAGTGTCCCCAGGCCACATACAAAACCCCGGTAAGACCGGCTAGGCCACCTGCTATAGCAAAGGCCAACAGCTGAATGAGTCGAATATCATACCCCAAGACCTCTGTCCGCTCAGGGTTTGACCCTGTTGCAATTAACCCGACACCATACTTGGAGTTCACTAGATACCTTAGCATCAGGTAAGCTAAGACCATTAAGGTCAATACGAAATAGTAAAGCGATGCTCCGCTTAGTGCTGTAGATGCTCCAGGACGGCCGAGAGTGATGGATGGAATGTTGGTCATTCCATTATAGCCACCGAGAAGAGCCTTACCCACACGCCACTTATCACCCGCCGTCTGACCCATGAAGGTTTCAAGCACCAAGGTGAAGACCAGTGTCATAATGGAGACATACACTCCACTTACACGTCCGTAGAATACGAAGTACCCAAGCAAAGCCGCCACCAAGAAGGGCACAACCACACCGCCGATTAGAGCCAAAACGGTATTTCCCATAGCACCAATGGTGTTAGTCGCAATGATGCCATAGGCATACCCACCTATACCAACAAAGGCCATTTGGCCAAAGCTCAAAATATTGCCACATCCCCAGATCAGACTAAGGCCCATGGCCACGAAGGTCCATGACATGAAATACGTGAGATTAATCACATCATACCTGGAGGCAAAGCGGGGAAAAGCAAACAGATACCCTATCACCAGTGCAAGGACGAGCCAAAATACCGTGCTCCGTCCAAGGCTAAAGGGACCGTTTATAGTCTTCAATAGCTGACTGAAACGACTTACCTTCTTCATCGTGACCTCTCCCCTTTCGCCTCAAGGTAGCCGGAGATTCCCGTTGGAAGGATCCGCAAAGTAATCATAGTGGCTACTAGTAGTGCCATTCTCCCAACGAAAGTCCCGTATAACCGGGATGAGGTGCCTTCAATAATGCCCAAGAACACACTGGTAATCAAAGCACCCTGAATGACATTAGCCCCTCCACTGACAACCACAGTGACAAAGGCCGGTGCCAGAAAAGAGGCACCGTAGAGAGGTGCTAACACTGTGGTTGGGGCATATAGTGCCCCAGCAAATCCAGCTAGTCCTGAGCCAATTCCAAAAGTGAACAGATACATTCGGGAGGTGTTGATACCCATTGTTTCTGCGATCTCTGCGTTCTGCATGGCGCCTCTGGCCTGCATTCCAAACCGAGTCCGGTTAAAAACATACCACATGACAATTAGAACCCCAATGGCTATGAACGCCAGTAGAAGCCTATATGCTGCATACGCTTTACCACCCACTGTAATTCCGCCCAGGGGCATAGAGATTGTCTGAAGTGATGGGCCCATGGTGACCAACATGCCCTGGCTGAGAAGCAAGCTAACACCCCAGGTAGCCACCAAGCTCTGCAGAAGGTTTCCATAGAACCTTCGTATCACAAGTCGTTCTAGTATCATCCCGAAGACTCCTACGGCTAAGGCAGCGATGAATACGGATATGGGGAAAGGTACTCCCGCCCGGGTAGCCAGTACCGCTGCATAGGCTCCTAGCATCATAAACTCGCCATGAGCCATGTTAGTAATACCCATCATTCCTAGGATAATGATCAGTCCTACAGCTGATAGGAATAGGAACGCCATGCTATCAAGATAGAGATATAACGCTCCAAATAAGTTACCAAGTATTTGCACGTAAGCCTCCCCCCGTCTCAATGAATCTTGGTAGCCTAGAGAGTCAACTCTAGGCTACCACGATCGTTTATCTTCTAGTGAGTCGCTGGAAATCTGCTATATCAGATTTTACGGCTCATACTGTATAGACTCGGACTTCTTGGTCAAGTCTACGCCCTTCTCTTTGCTTAGCCAATCTGGCCAGATCTGATCATAGGTCTTGGGGAAGTGCAATTCGTGGTTTTCATCTACAACAACGATTCTGATGTCCCGGACAAGGTGGTGAGTCTTGGGATCCAAGTATACTTTGCCTTCTGGAGCATCAAAGTATAGCCCGGACTCCAATGCCTCGATCACTTTGGGAATCTCAGTCGTGCCGGCCAACTCAACAGCCTTGGCGTATAGGTAAATCCCAACATAGGTATTTTGCGTCTGTTCTCCAATGTAAGGACAGTCAGGGAACATGTCACGGAACCGCTTGACAAATGCCTCGTTAGCAGGGGTGGGCAGTTCCTCTACGTAGTGAACCCCAATATGCATACCTGCTAGAGCCGGTGCGTCAAACCGCTTATGCTCGTAACCCTGGGCCACATTAATGCTGGTAGCAAATGGGATATTGAGTCCAGCTGCTACAGCCTGGGGATAGAAGGATGCATGAGGGTCACCGGTGATATACATAACCAGGAAATCCGGTTTGGCCTGCTGGACACGCTCGATGGAGGAGGCAAACTGGGTAACCTCTAGAGGAATGAACTCCTCTCCAATAACCTCACCACCGTACTTCTTGGCAAACACATGGGTCCATTTTGCGCTGAGTTGACCAAAGTTGTAGTCTGCCGCCAATATATACATCTTAGGACCGAATTTCTCAATGCAGTATTCAATGACTGGTTCAATCTGCTGCTCTGGAACAGGGCCGGTACAGAAGGTAAGCTTATCAGCTACGCCGCCTTCATACTGGTTTGTATAGAAGTACAGCATGTTGTATTCATTTATGACAGGTCTGACTGCCTCTCTAGCTGCGCTGGCAAAACCTGCAAAAAGAACATCAACCTCGTCTTTCAGGATTAGACGCCTAGCCAACTCCTGGAAACGTCTGTTATCCGATTGGGGATCCGGTGCAATGAGCTCCAGTTTGCGGCCTAAGACTCCACCTGCATCATTGATCTCCTCAACTGCTAACTGAGCTGCCAGATTCTTGGGACCAGCATGTAGCGCAAATGTCCCTGATCGACTTTCGAGAATCCCAATCTTGATTGGAGGTTCGGCTGCAAGCAAAGTGCTTGTTGCCATCGTCATCACCAGAGTGATCAGACATAGAACCGTGAGCAACCGTTTCATATTATCTTTGCTCCCTTCTTTCTTACACTGTTACACGCCTTCCTTCGTACTGAAGATACTGCTAATCCTCCAGAATCTTGCCTCCACACACCTCCTCCCTTATTCATGCACACAACGTAGGGATCTAATCAATTGTTCATCCGAATGATATCCATCATACACATGTCACGACTCATTGCAACATAGCGTAACTGCCCGTCTCACATCTTCAAGATGCTCTATCATCGTCGTTGAGGCGCTCTCAGAATCACAGTTTGCTATTGCCTCAAGAATCCTCTTATGGTAATCAACAGCCCTTTGAGCAGCACCGGGGAGTTCTTGTACCCGGGCTAGCTGGACTAGAAGAGGTGCTTGAATGGATTCTACCACTGCAACCAATACGGCATTGTGACAGCCTCTGGCTACCTGTAAGTGGAATTCCAGGTCCAATTTATTGAAGACTTTCAGTGAATCCATATTGGATATCATGTCATCTGCAATATCCCTCAAACACTGAAGCTCTTCCTCGGTAGCCCGCAGCGCGCAGAACTCGGATGTTTTTGCCTCTATAACTAACCGGGCCTCGATGACTTCTAGGATCTTGGCACGACTCGCCGAGAATGCGAAGGACAGAGGTTGAGCGAACAATCCCGGAACTGATTGTATAACAAAGGTCCCTTCACCCTGCACTACATTAAGTAAACCCATGAGGCTGAGACTTCTGACGGCTTCACGCAGTGCTGTTCGGCTCACCCCTAGTTCAGCTGCTAGCGTGTGTTGTGGTGGTAATCGATCCCCCACCTTGAGTTCACCAGATACGATTCGGGTCATTATGTGTTCTACGATAGCATCGGACACCTTCTTATCCCCAAGCGACTTAACCATAGCTATGACTCCATCCTATTGTGGTAGCACGCAACCCCCCATCTGTACATACAGAATTACCTGTCCTGTTTTCTTACTTAGACAATTAACTAGACATACTATCATACTACCTCTACTATTAGTTAATTCTTCTTCAGAGTGCGTTGAATTCCTTCTTTTCTGATCGAGATTTTTGTCAGTTTTCATGATATTCTTATCCACTCTGTATACCGTGGCATATCTGACACTGCGCGAAGGATGCCAAATAGCTCAAAGTACACGGGCAACCGTTGCCGTTTCATTAGTCCAAAGGTAGGACCACCGCCCTGGCCTGCATACAGGTAAACTAGGGGAATACAGAGACTGGACTTCGATCGGGGCGAAGATTCAATTTCAGTCCGAATTGACTTGCGCAATGATTGGGATATAATGGGATGCAGAGAGAGGAGATATCCTAGTAGCTTTTTATCATTCTATTCCAGAGGAGGAGTACCCCATGAAACCTATCCGTGTTGGTGTCATTGGTGCTGGTGGCATAGCTCAGCACGGCCATCTTCCTGGTTATCTAAATACCCCAGGCATAGAGATCATAGCCATAGCTGACATCAACGAGAAGAAACTGGCCCATGTAGCAAACAGATTTGGCGTCCCACGGCAATTTGTCGATTACCACGACCTCTTAGAGCAAGACGATATTGATCTAGTCAGTGTTTGTACCCCCAACTACCTGCATAGAGAAATGAGTGTCAATGCCCTAAAAGCCGGTAAGCATGTCCTTTGCGAGAAGCCGGTGGTCGTAAAGGGTAAAGATGCAGAGGCTATTATCGCCGCAGCCGAAGCCAGTGGCAAGATTTTCATGGGGGCTTTCTGCCAGCGATTCAGTGGTGCTTCCCAAGTGCTGAAACGGTTTATTGATGATGGTAGATTCGGTGATATTTACTACGTTAAGGGCGGATATATACGACGCCGGGGCATTCCTGGTCTAGGTGGCTGGTTTACCACCAAGGCCAAGTCTGGTGGTGGCTGCATGCTGGATATCGGTGTCCATGCTTTAGATCGCATGTACTACCTTATGGGAGCCCCAGAGCCGGTAGCCGTCTCTGGCACCACCTTCCAGGCTTTTCAAGACAATGCTATCGATGGAGGATGGCCTCCCCTGGATACTCGCATAGGCGATGTCTTCCCGGGCATTAATGATGTAGAAGACATGGCCTCCGGCTATGTAAGATTCGCTAATGGCGCTACCCTATTGGTGGAAGCTAGCTGGGCTGGAAACTGTGAGCCCAATACCTATATGCAGCTATTCGGTACCAAGGCCGGTGCGTTAGAAGACTCCCGGGGTCTGAGGATCTTCGGAGAAGAAGCCGGTAACTTGTTGGATATCGAACCCCAAGTAGACACAAAGTTCAACATAATCCAAGCGGAGATCGCCCATCTGGCTGACTGCATTCGCTCAGGCAAGAAACCGTTGACTAAGCCCCAGGAGATCATTAACGTAGCCAAGATTATTGAGGCTGTATACAAATCAGCAGAGAATGGCGGTAAGCAGGTCCTGATTGCTGATCTGTAGAGGACAACCCGCGACATCGCATTACCTTTACTGTTCACACTCGTCTTGCGAGCAACACTGTGGGACGAGTGTGATCTTCTTTCCAAAGGAATACCTGTAATTCTCATCCCAATAGCCGAACTCCATACCAGGAAGGGGCGTTTATCGTGCTTCGACTTGACGAGTATCTGGATTGTGAACATATGAATTGTGCAGATGTTAGTATTGACAGTTTCGTCATTCCCCCAATAGAGATCGACCCCGATAGGATCAAGATCCTCATGATATCAGAAGCACCCCCGGAGGATTTACATGACTATTATTATTCGGAGGGCAACCCCTTTTACATACAGACCACTATCCAGGCATTCAATGATGCCGGGATTTTGGTAACGGGTATCAACGACATTGTTGACTTGGGTATCTATGTTACTACCGCAGTCAAGTGCGGAAAAACCGACTACACTATTGCCACCAACACTATCAAAGAGTGCTCATACATATTGGAGAAAGAAATCAGCTATTTCCCCAATGTGGAAATCTATATGTTGATGGGAGATGTAGCTATAAGGGCCATGAACTACATATGGAAAAGGCAGACCGGCAAGAGGGTGGTGCCCCCAGGGTCAACTTACAAGATTCGGAAAGAGGCTCTCTATATCGACGATATCAGGGTCTTCCCATCATACCTGCAAACTGGGGGTAACTATCTAATTGAGAAGAGCAAGAGAACCATGATTGCAGAGGATTTGAGAGAAGCATTGGCGATAGTCAAGAGCAAAGCGGGCCAGGACGGACTCCTTTGAACGAGGATCGTCTGCTCACTTTCCATCATATCGGTAACTTAAGAAAGCTAAGGCAAGCAGCGACAACTCTGCCTGGGCCTAGAGCTTGCCGGTAACCTTCGCCTTGAGCGCCTATATGCGCCATTTGCTACATTGGAAACATATGATCTTCCTGATCTTGGCAAACGCCTCAGCCAGGATCCGAAAAAGGGAAAGCCTTCGCTTTGGCCAATTCTCTTAGGGGACGGCCACGATGAAGACTATGGTGCGGTGACGGTGATTAGTTGTGAGAAGCCTGAGGAAATGGCAACTGGCCATGAGTATTGACCAACTCCGCTGTCCAGCGACAGCGCCGCTCCCTTGTGGGTACAGCCTGCGTTCCTTTCAATCCGGAGATGAAAAAGCTTGGGAACAGATCATTTTGGAGGCCTTTAACCGGTCAAGAAGTTTCTCCAAAACCATTGCCGGTGACGACTACTTCCTCCCCGAACGAGTGCTCTTTGTCTGTCACCGGGAAGCCGGTCCTGTGGCAACAGCCTGTGCCTGGCACGTTCCCGATACGCCGGAGCATGTCGGCTACCTCTATATGGTAGGTGCCCTAGAAGCTCACCGGGGAAGAGGCTTGGGCTATGCTGTATGCGTAGCAGCCCTAAACCAAATGATTTGCGATAACAAGACCAGCGCAACGCTAATAACTGATTCCTCCCGTCTGGCAGCCATTAAGACCTACCTGAAACTCGGTTTTAAGCCGAAACCTCTCCATCCTCCCCAACTACCCGTGTGGGAAAATGTATTAAAACAGCTGGAAAAGGCGAATCCACAAACCTAAAAGGCACGGAACCGATGACGGCCCGTGCCCAGGCAACGTAACTGTATCTGGCGCCCGAAAGTCGCAACCACGAGCGATTGCCATTCACCTAACCCACACCAGCATCAGGTGGTAACCCAACCCCGGGCTTCCATGGCTTTTGCCAGGCGCTGCAAAGCCACCATATAGGCGGCCACCCTAAGAGTAGTCCCTTCCCCACTCAAATACGTCTCGTAGACCTCATCAAAGGCATCGGCCATGACTTTTTCCAGCCTTTGATCAACCTCTTCCTCAGACCAGTAATAACTATAGTTATTCTGCACCCATTCGAAATACGAGACAGTCACTCCTCCAGCATTAGCCAAGATGTCGGGTATCACCAAGATGCCTTTCCTTTGCAGAATCTCATCAGCCTCTGGAGTAGTGGGACCATTGGCGGCTTCCACAACCCATTCACATTTGACATCCCCCGCATTCTCGGCAGTAAGCTGGTTGCCTAAAGCGGCAGGGATGAGAATATCGCATTTCAGTGCCAGCAGCTCTTGGCTGGAAATAGGACTGGTGCCGGTAAAACCTCTGACCGATCCAGTCTTCAGTTCATGCTCCTTGAGCTGGTAGGGATCTATACCGGAAGGATCGTATACACCCCCAAAGATATCGGTGACAGCGATGATCTTGCAGCCCTCATCATAGAGGAACTTGGCAGCATAGCTGCCTACATTGCCAAAACCTTGAATTGCAGCAGTAGCGCCCTTCAGCTCTAAACCAAAGGCAGTGGCAGCTTCTCGAGTCACATACATGATTCCTCGGCCCGTAGCTTCAGTTCTTCCTTGAGAGCCACCTAGAGCTACCGGCTTTCCGGTTACTACACCAGGCTGGTAGACCCCTCGGACTTGAGCAAACTCATCGACAAACCAGCCCATGATCTTGGCATTTGTATTCATATCAGGGGCGGGGATGTCCTGATCAGGACCGATAATCGGAGCAATAGCTCGGACAAATCCCCGGCTAAGCCTCTCTAGCTCACCTGCAGATAGCTGAGAGGGATCACACAAAACCCCACCCTTAGCTCCTCCAAAGGGCAGCCCCACTAGAGCACATTTATACGTCATCAGGGCGGCAAGGGATTTCACCTCATCCTCATCAGCCTGGTGATGAAAGCGAATACCTCCCTTGAAAGGCCCGAGTACATTATTGTGCTGACAGCGAAACGCCTTGAACACCTTAACAGTATGATCATCCATTTTGACCGGAATGGAGACTGTCAGGGTGCGCATAGGCTCCCGCAAAAGCTCTTTGACCTGAGGATCTAGCTGCATAGCGATAGCAGCCTTTTCCACCAACTGAGAAACGACTTCATAATGGCGACAAGGCTGAGACATGGATTCCTCTCTCCCTGAAAGATTAGATGAGATATATTAGCACCGTTCACTAATGCAATGCCTTAGTACTTTATGCAATTATTTCACCAGGAGTGAGGGTTTGTCAACGGCTCTGAGGCTGTAAGCCGCTCATAATGCAGTATACTTGTAGGCTAGGCTATTTGCCCATTTTTTCCAATACCATAGTCCGAAACCACCCAGCGATTTCATAGGCTTCCCGGGCCTCCTCGAGGGTAGGTTCATGGCGGCTGTCCGGATAGCGCAGCTCCACTGCATAACCTTCCAACTTCTCCGCTTTGCCATAGACCTCTTGAGAAACAGGCTCCAGATCAACGAGCAGATCCAATAAGTATACCAAACTATGAGTCTTACGAAAGACGATATCCAAATGCGTCAAATACCCCTTGAGGTACTTCTCCACCGCTTGCTGGCTGTGAAAGCAAATGGCATCAATGAATTGCGGACCATGTTCCAGAGTCAACCCCGCTACGCCTAAATCATGGTCGGCTTTCTTAATCCATTCTTCGACTAAACTGGCCTTAGCGCTCATACAGGACTCGCCCCTCCTCCACAATCTGATTGATAAACGCGGTCTTTACACCCCGGAATTCCTCGATCTCCTCCCGGGTATAAACGACGATATCAATGGGTATTTTCATGCCCCTTAGATGTCGCCTAATCTCGGTTACCCGTCGGTATCGGGGCATATCCATGTCCTTAATCACCAGAATATCTATGTCGCTATCTTCATCTGGCTCTCCATAGGCATAAGATCCGAACAAGATCACCTTCTCCGGGTCAACCCCTTCGACAATCCGTCTGACGATCTCATCGATCTCATTTTTCCCGATCATTGGTTTCACTCCAGATTCCCACACTGACTTCGCCTCATGCTGAGGCCTTTCGAAATGCACCAGGTTTTCCATCTGCTCTAGTAATTGGTCATAGATAGTAGTATATCCTGCCGACCTTTCGCCAGGATGTGACCAGCAGGATTCACCCCACCCCATGGTGAATCACCATTCTATGCTGATCTAAAGGGGGAAATGGTGTGAATCTGGGAGCCATCCTGCTCAGCTCTTTTCTCATCGGCCTTTCCGGTGCTATGGTGCCGGGTGGACTATTGATTGTGAATATCAATGAGACGATCAAGCGAGGCCTGCCGGGGGGTATGATTGCTATCACCGGCCATGCCCTGATCGAGCTTTTGGCCGTGGCAGGTCTTGCTTTGGGCTTAGGTACCATTCTAGGTAGGCCGGCAGTAGTTGGCACGATAGCGATCGCCGGAGGCGCCTTACTAGCTTGGATGGCCGTGGGTACTGCCAAGACTAGCCGAGAAGCTGAGTTAGCCATCACTACAACTGAGTCTGTCTCCTCTACCGCAGTGAACCGATTTGGTCCTTTGGCTGCAGGCACTTTGGCCACCATCTCCAATCCCTATTGGGCCCTGTGGTGGACCAGCGTGGGAGCCACTTATGTAGCCATGGCCATGGAGCAAGGCAGTAGCGCCTTGGGAGCCTTCTATATAGGACACATCGCTTCTGATTACGCCTGGTATTTCCTCGTCTCGTTAGCATTAGTGACAGGCAAGAAGCTTATAAGCCAGAAGGTATATCAAGGGCTCTTGCTCGCGGGGAGCATTTTCCTAGCAATACTGGCTGTTTACTTTGTCTTTTCCGGGGCTAAGCTCCTGTTAAGCTCCTAGCTCTCCAGTGTGAATACTAATGAAAGCCATACTGGCAAGTTCATGGCCTTTCATAACAGGCTACGATCTCTCCTACATAGAATGTATGATAATCTTTTTCAGGATACCAGTGCAGGCAACTCTGATGCAGGTTCTCCGGTTCCAGCCGCAGTCTGGCCATGATCCGACATTCATAGTGCAGCTGACAGTCAGCGATAATAGGAACTCCTACCTCTTTGCCCTCGACTAGATCTACGGGGCACTTCTGAAACTTATCCAGATCCCGCCCAGAGTAGGTACCGAAAAACTCAAGCTCTTTCTGCATGTGGTCGGTCAGTGGGATACTGACCGTAAACTCCGCCGCTTTCTCCAACAGCTCGTGGGTATAACGTGAATTCCGGACTACTACAGTGAAGACCGGCTTTCCCCAGCAATAGCCAATACTCCCCCAACCGATAACCATACTATTCAGCGTATCGCCAACCTTAGTAGTAAGAAAAGCTCCTCGCTTGACTAGGGCTTCCGTAGCTTCCCTGATCCTAGCATCATATGATAGAGTCACTCACCAAACTCCCCTTTCTTTATATCCTACTAGCTTTCTAGGTTCACCTTGATTCTACAAAATCCTTTGCCCCGCTATTGACTCTTTTTTCTATAGTTGAAGGACTTTTCGCTTCTATGCTGTATTATATCCATGCATAGAGTATTTAGTATCGACTGATGATTTGACCTGGACTCGTTAGAGCCACTGACCCTGCTAGGAGGTACCCCAATGGGTGATACTCTAATTTTGATGGAAGGAATCGAGAAGACCTTCCCCGGCGTCCATGCCCTGAAACACTGCTATTTCGAACTCAAAGCCGGAGAAGTGCACGCACTAGTAGGCGAGAATGGTGCAGGTAAATCGACGCTCATGAAGGTACTCACCGGTGTCTATACAAAGGATGCCGGTCGTATCCTTTACAAAGGCAAAGAAGTTGAGGTCCCCAATCCCAAAGCAGCACAGGACCTCGGGATAGCGATTATCCATCAAGAACTACATCTAATGCCCCATCTGACAGTTGCCCAGAATATTTTCATCGGACGGGAACCCCGCAAAGGGGCTCGTTTTGTCTTGGACGAGAAGCAGATCAATCAGAAAGCACAAGCACTGCTGAACATGATGAATCTGGATTTGGATCCTAAAGCCCGAGTGGGAGACCTGACCGTAGCCAAACAGCAGATGGTAGAGATCGTGCGAGCCCTGTCTTTTCGCTCGGAAGTCTTGATTATGGATGAGCCGACATCAATGCTGACCGGTACTGAGATTGATGAGCTATTTCGCATTATTAGGGAGCTCAGGGATAGAGGTGTAGGGATAGTCCATATTTCCCACCGTATGGAAGAGCTCAAGCAAATCTCAGATCGGGTGACTGTTATGCGTGATGGCCGCTATATTGATACAGTTGAAACCCAAGCCGTGACCATTGACAAGATTATCAGTATGATGGTTGGACAGGAAATCTATGAAACCGCCCGCAGCTTACCCCTGGAGACCAAGAGCGAAGTCGTGCTAAAGGTAAGAAATCTCAATCGGGGTCGCGCTCTCAAGGATATCAGCTTTGAGCTGCGCCGGGGCGAGATTCTAGGCTTTGCCGGCCTCGTAGGAGCTGGCCGAACCGAAGTAGCTAGAGCTATTTTTGGAGCTGATCCGATTGATTTTGGGGAAATATATGTCCACGGTGAGCGGGTACAGATAGGAACTCCCAATGATGCGGTCAAGTTTGGCATAGGCTACCTCTCAGAAGACCGCAGACGCTATGGGGTATTGCCCACTATGGATGTGGAGACTAATATTATCGCCGCCGCTTTTGAGAAATTCACGAGCAACTTAGGATGGGTAAACAAGCCCAGTTGCCATGATGCTGCCCAAACACAGGTAGATGAGCTGCGGATCAAGACTCCTAGCTTGCAGCAGAGAGTAAGATATCTTTCTGGCGGTAACCAGCAAAAAGTCGTCATGGCCAAATGGATGGTCAGAGATTGCGACATCTTGATCTGCGATGAACCCACCAGGGGGATTGATGTTGGCGCCAAAAGCGAGGTCTACAAACTGCTCAACGACCTGGCCGAGAGCGGTAAAGCCATTATTATGATTTCATCGGAGTTGCCGGAGATCCTGCGCATGAGTCACCGTATCATTGTCATGTGTGAAGGGCGGATAACAGGTGAGCTAACAGCAGCTGAAGCCACCCAAGAGCGCATCCTGCAGTATGCCACCAAGCGCGAAAGTATTGCTCGTCACTAAAGACCAAATTGGGGGTAATAGACATGCAGCCTAAATCTGCAGTGACAGAGATGGAGATCGTGGAAAAAGCATCAGTGTTCCATTCTGACGCCACGCAAAAACTACTGGCTTTTGCCAGTCTGATCGTCATGTTTATCGTGTTTTCACTGGCTTCACCGAATTTCGCACGCTTCAATAATATCGTAGGTATCCTGCTCTCCACTGCAGTTAATGGTATCCTCGCTGTT
The DNA here is from genome assembly GCA_012799135.1 of Bacillota bacterium. Classification (GTDB taxonomy): domain Bacteria; phylum Bacillota; class Limnochordia; order DTU087; family DTU087; genus JAAZLW01. The sequence continues at coordinate 14,317 of JAAZLW010000204.1, forward strand.
GGCGTCTCTTTTGTGATCGTCACTGGTGGTATCGATCTGTCCATCGGAACAGTAATGACTCTATCAGCGGTAATGGCCGGTGTTGTAATCACATTTTGGCAGCTACCTATTTTCCTCGGAATCTTAGCCGGGGTGGCCACCGGAGCCCTATGTGGCTCTATAAACGGTGCAGCGGTAGCGAAAATGAAGATTCCCCCTTTTATTGCCACCCTGGGCATGATGATGATCTCCAAGGGACTATCTCTTGTCATCTCTGGCACCAAGCCCATTTATTTCGTCGACACACCGGCTTTCCGCAGGATCGCGATGGGCACCATTTTCGGTATTCCCAACGCGGTATTGATCTTTTTCTGCTCCGCTATCGTTGCCAGTCTGATTCTTACCAGAACCATACTGGGGAGATATACCTTTGCCCTAGGCAGTAATGAAGAAGCCGCTCGGCTCTCGGGCATCAATGTTGACCGGTGGAAAATCGGTGTCTATACTCTCGGGGGGATGTTCAGTGGCCTCGCCGGCATTATCATGGCCTCGCGCCTTAACTCCGCCCAACCGGCTTTAGGCCAGGGATACGAACTAGAAGCCATCGCTGCCGTGGTCATTGGTGGCACTTCCTTAAGTGGTGGTGAGGGCTCAATCCTGGGTACAGTCATTGGTGCGTTTATCATGAGTGTACTCACCAATGGACTGAGGATTCTATCCATTCCCCAGGAATGGCAGACTGTGGTCATCGGTGTCATTGTCATCTTGGCGGTCTATATGGATATTCTTCGGCGCCAGCGACGTTAGCTTATCTTTGGTGCTTTGACCAGGTATTTGGTCCCGGAGTGGGACTAAAATACGAACTAAAAAGAATGAAGGAGGATTTCTCGATGAGGAACACCAAAGGAGTTCTGATCGGTCTGTTGAGTGTAGTGCTGATTGTGACCATCTTTAGCTTTCTAGGCCAGGCTCAGGAGAAGATCTATATACCAGTAATATCCAAGGGGTTCCAGCATCAATTCTGGCAAGCAGTAAAACTTGGTACAGAACAAGCAGCCGCAGAGTTCGGTGTTGAGATCACTTTCGAAGGACCTGAAAGTGAAGCCCAGGTAGACAAACAGATCGATATGCTGCAGGCAGCTCTAAGCAAGAACCCAGATGCCATATGTCTGGCTGCCCTGGACAGCAAAGCGGTTATTCCCCTCTTGGAGCAGGCGCAAGCAGCCAACATTCCTGTAGTTGGTTTTGACTCTGGTGTAGACAGTGATATCCCCGTCGCCACTGCTGCTACCGATAACATCGCAGCCGCTGCATTGGCCGCAGATAAGATGGCAGAACTCATCGGTGGAGAGGGCGAGATTGCTGTCATCGTTCATGACCAGACCAGCCGCACCGGTATTGACCGTCGTGATGGCTTTGTCGATCGCATCAAAGAAGCTTATCCCAAGATCAAGATAGTAGATGTGCAGTATGGAGGTGGAGACCATCTCCGCTCCACTGACCTGGCTAAGGCCATCATGATGGCTCATCCCAATCTCAAAGGATTCTTCGGTGGTAATGAAGGTTCAGCCATCGGAGTATTGAATGCCGTAATTGAGATGAATATGGAAGGCAAGATCGTGGTGATCGGCTATGACTCAGGAAAGCCACAGATGGATGCTATCCGCTCCGGTGTCATGGCCGGTGCTGTGACTCAGAACCCCATTGGCATAGGCTATGAAGCTGTCAAAGCCGCTTACTTGGCCGTCAAGGGAGAGAAACTCGAGAAGACTATTGATACCGGCTTTTACTGGTTCGATAAGGATAACATCGATGCTGAACACATTAAGCCTCTATTGTATGATTGATGTAGTCTGTAATTGACTGACATGTGTGCTAGGTAGTGTAAAAACAAGACCGTACAAATCAGGCTAGCACCAGCCGTCATGGTGCTAGCCTGATTAATGGAGACAAGCTTCTCTTGCCACCTACTAGAATTCAACAATATGTATGGAGTAGATCTCCGAATCCAGTATATGGTCTTCCAAGAAATCATCGTACCTTGCCGAGAGGGATTTCAAGTACATACCAAAAAACTCGGTATTCTCATCAAAAGATGATTTTGCGTATC